>NZ_NPJZ01000001.1:855000-1156250 GCF_002245895.1 Rhodococcus sp. OK302 | reverse complement strand
TGTGCAGCAACCAGCCGGATGGCGGCGCCGTGGCTGACTACGACGATGTCGCCGTTGCCGGATGGATCTTCCAGGAACTCCTCGCGCAGCGAGTTGATCACGGGGACATACCGTTCCAGCACGTCGTAGGCGGTCTCGCCGCCGGGGATACGTTCCCCGAGGTTGCCGGTATGCCAATGATGAAAGGTCTCGACAAACAGACGGTGCGCCTCTTCGTCGGTGCGATCTTCGAGGTCCCCGGCTTGCACTTCATGCAGACCGTCACGCACGTCCAGCGAAACACCGGCTGCTTGTTCCACGAATCCTGCTGTCTGCCTTGCCCGCAACGCCAACGATGACACCAAAGCCAGCGGCGGCGTAGCAGCCAGGCCGACGCCCAGGGCCTCGGCCTGAGCCAACCCCTCCGGAGTCAGTTTGGCACCGGGCAATGCAGTATCGAGACGCTTGGCGACGTTGGCTTCCGTCTGGCCGTGCCGAACGAGGATGAGCCTGCCGGTCATCGCTCCCCCTCTCCGCGCTTGAGGTCTTCGATCCACGAAATAGCTTCTTCGTCCGAGGGAGGTTGCGGGCCTGTCGAATCCGCGGTTGCCCAGGACCCGAGGAAACGGACGCCGGATTTTCGGTGCAAGGCGCGCATCGCCTCGGCGACCAGCGAGTCCTCGACGTGCCCGACGCAGTCGACGAAGAATCGGTAGGTCCCCAGCTCTGTACGCATCGGCCGGGATTCAATTCGTGTCAGATCGATTCCGCGGGCGGCAAATTCGGAAAGTGCCGTAACCAGCGATCCGGGAGCGTTGTCGAGATGCAAGACCAGCGCTGTGCGGTCCGCCCCGGTCCGGGCGGGCACGGGGGCAGCCTTGGTGACCAGAACGAAGCGCGTCACGGCGCCGCCCACGTCGGCGACGTTGTCGGCCAGACTTGCCAGATCAAGCATCCGGCCGGCCAGCGCGGTGGAGACCCCGGCGTCGACGGTTCCGGCCTGTACATCCAGGGCTGCACCGGCATTGGAAGACGCGAGCACTACCTCCGCGTTCGGGAGATTAGCTGCGATCCAACCACGGACCTGGGCGCTCGCATGAGGGTAGGCGCCGATGGTGCGCACCTGATCTGCGGTAACACCGGGCCGAGTCAGGATCGAGAAGCTCACCTCGATCTCGGTCTCCGCGACAATCTGCAGGGGCGAACCCAGCGCGAGGGAATCGAGCGTCGGCGCGACTCCGCCTTCCACCGAATTCTCGAACGGAACGACGGCGCCGTCGACAACACCGTCGCGAACCAGATCAAGCGTTGCCGGTGGACTGCCGGCGGGTACTCGTTCGACGGGTCCGTCGAACGTGCCCTCGGCCTCGAACTGGGCGAGCGCTATCTCCGTGAAGGTTCCCGACGGACCGAAATACGCGATTTTTGGCACGTCTCAAAGATTACGCACCCGGGTGCCTCTGCTCAGCTCAAACCCGCCGCCCGAAGTTCATTTTCGACGGACTCCGGATCGACAACTTCGATCGTGAGCAGAACCTCACGCAGTGCCGTTGCTGCTTCCGGGATCAATCCGGCCAATTTTTCCGGCTTCGGATCGAGGATCGCGGCGCGGGCGTCGTCGCCGCGCAGGGCTGCCATGGTTCCGCACAGCAGAGCGATGACCTCGGCCGTATCCGCTGCTCGGGATACAAATCCCACTGATTCGTGGGCCACTACCGCAAGGAAATCGGCGATCTCGGCCGGCGAGCGTCCCGACGCGAGACCCGGAATCCGTCCGCCGACGCACAGGACCGCCGCTGATTCGGCTGGGGACAATATCTCGTCTCCGCCGTCGACATATACCGCGAGCGGCGCGGGCAGGTTCAGGGCGATGGCGTCGTCGATCTGATCGGCGGTGCATTCCAGATCGAACCGAACAGCTTCAGGCTCGGCCGGCAGTTGCGCGGGATCGATGTCGAGAAGCACGACGACGCGTCCGACGGATTCGGCCTCGAGAAGCGTCGACGCCGGTACGACGCGTGACGCGCCGAGCAGGAGTCCGTCGAGGAGTCCGCGGGATTGTTTCGGGGGCAACCCGAGAGTGAGAGGTATGGCCACCCCCCAACCGTAGTTCAGGCGAATTTTGCCGAAGTCTTGCGATTCACCTCACCGCAGCTTAGGTTAGGTTTACCTCATCAACTGATGGGTTCCGGAGATTCACCCGCCGAGGGGGCAGCATGGATACACGAACCAAAACCGGTCCGTCCACCGCCGAACGTGTGCGTAGTGCCTGCGTACGAGCACAGGACGCGGTTCTTGCGATCGAAGGCAGCGAGCCGACAGTCACGTCGGTGCACCACCTCCGGTCCAACGGCGACATCGTTGTTGCAGTGCCCGCGACGTCCACCGCCACCGCTCTGGCGTGGAGCGCCGGCAACGGCGGCCTTCCCGCGGTACTCGAACTCACCGACCACGCACCATTAGCTCTGCGGGAACCCGTCCGCTCACTCGTCTGGTTGCGCGGCACGTTGCACGCCGTGCCCGACTACGAATCGCGAGTTCTCGCCGACGACGTCGCCTCCGAGCATCCGCACCCCGCGCTCCTCGACCTCGGCCACACGTCGGTTCTCCTTCGCCTCACCCTCGAGTCGGCAGTCGTCGCGGATTCCGCGGGCGCCGAGCCTGTCGCCGTGGACGATCTTCTCGGCGCCCAGCCGGATCCGTTCTGCGAGATGGAAACAGCCTGGCTGCAGCACCTTGATGACGATCACAGTGACCTTGTAGACCTGCTCACACGAAAACTGCCCGCGTACCTGCGCACCGGACGGGTCCGTCCGCTGAGCGTCGATCGCTACGGACTGCGACTGCGCGTCGAAGACCACACGGGTGATCGTGATTTCGCGATGCCTTTCGCCCAACCCGTCGACGATGAAATCTCGTTGAGTCGCGCGATCCGCATCCTCGTCGGCTGCCCGTTTCTGAACGGTCTGCGCAACGGCTAGCGTTGCGCGGGTGAATGCCCGCGAAACTGTCCGCTCGTGGTTGGCTCCGCCCGCTCCCGCCGGGCCGACGCTCGATGCGTCGGCGCGCCGCGGTGTCTGGATCGAAATCACGATCGTCCTGCTGGTCACGTTCGGTCTCAGCGGCCTGTCCGGCATCTTGTCGCTACTCGAATCCTTGGCGACGCCGGTGGCAATGTCCGATCAGACGGTGGCTCTCAATCCGTCGCGGGCGGCCATCGACTGGATCGACCTGGCACGCCAATTACTGAGCGTTGCACGACTTTTCGCCTGGGCGGCCCTTGGCCTCTACTTACTGTGGCGCGCGGGAATCGGCCCCACCGCAGCGGGCCTCACGCCCAAACCGAAACTACGACGCGACATCGCTCCCGGCTTCGGGCTGGCCGCGCTGATCGGGCTCCCCGGCCTCGTCTTCTACCTCGTCGCACAAGCGCTGAACATCAATCTCACCGTTCAAGCGAGTGCACTCGACGACCACTGGTGGCGCGTCCCGATCCTGATTCTGTCGGCGATCGCGAATTCCAGCGCCGAGGAAGTTCTTGTGGTCGCGTATCTGATCAGCCGGTTGCGCGTTCTCGGCTGGAGCGAGAATTCCTCACTCCTCGCGTCGTCACTTCTGCGGGGCAGCTATCACCTCTACCAAGGTTTCGGTGGGGGTGTCGGCAACGTGATCATGGGCCTCGTTTTCGGCCGATACTGGCAGCGAACTGGCCGGTTGTGGCCGTTGATCATCGCGCACGCTCTCATCGACATGGTCGCGTTCATCGGTTACGCCCTACTGCGCGATCACGTGGGCTGGCTGCCGTGACCGGTACCGTGAACAGGTGACCGGCGACTCCGAACATCCTCAGCGCCCGCCGCGGCCCGTCCCCCCGAACCAGGGCAGACCGCGTCAGGGCCCGCCTCCTCATGGGCAGATGCCGCCCCGCGGTCAGGTGCCGCCGCGTCGGCCTGAGCCAACGCAGGTCATCCGGCGTGACGGCCGCCCACAGCAAAACCGTCCGCCTCAAAACACGCCACCTCAGAACCAAGCGTGGTCACAAGCTCCGGCGCAGCCGAACCGCAACGAGTGGGCTCCCACGCAGCAGCCGCAGCAGTTTCGAGGGACACCTCCCCCGCAACAACGTCGGCAGGCGCCCCCGCCGCCGCCGCGGAGAACCCCACCCAACCAGCCTCCACCTCGTCCGCAACAAGCCCGGCCGCAGCCACCCAAACCGCGTCGACGACGCAATTGGGGTCGACGCATCGGCATCACCGCGTTGGTGTTGCTGCTCGCGTTTGTCGGAGCGATCTTCTACGTCGACAATTCCCTGAATCGGATCGACGCCCTGCCCGACTACGCGGGCCGAGTGGCGGATACTCCGGGAACCAACTGGTTGATCGTCGGTTCCGACAGTCGCGACGGCCTCACTCCGGAGCAGGAGCAAGAGCTCGCGACCGGCGGCGATACCGGACCCAAGCGCACGGACACGATCATGCTGGTTCACGTCCCCAAGAGCGGAAAGACCACGATGGTCAGTATTCCGCGCGATTCCTACGTGCCGATTCCGGGTGAGGGTTCCAACAAGATCAATGCTGCATTTGCCTGGGGCGGTGCACCTTTGCTGGTGCAAACCGTCGAGCAGGCGACGGGTTTGCGGATCGACCATTACGCCGAGATCGGATTCAGCGGCTTCGCAGGCATTGTCGACGCTGTCGGTGGAGTCAACGTCTGTCTGCAATCTCCGATCGACGATCCGTTGGCCGGCATCAATTTGCCGGCCGGCTGTCAGGACCTGGCGGGCAAGGATGCGCTCGGATTCGTGCGTACCCGCGCGACTGCCATGGCCGATCTGGACCGGATGAACAATCAGCGCCAGTTCATGTCGGCGTTGTTGTCGAAGGCCACCAGTCCGACGACCTTCCTCAATCCGTTCCGGCTCTGGTCCCTCGTGACCGATGCGGCAAAATCGTTGCAGGTCGACAAGAGCGATCACATCTGGAATCTGGCTTCCCTGGCGTGGGCATTGCGCGGCGGAATGACAACAACGACGGTTCCCGTCGGAGGCTTCGATTACGTCGACGGTGCGGGCGATGTTCTGTTGTGGGACAAGGCTCGTGCGTCCGCGTTCTTCGATGCCCTTGCCAACGACCAGCAGATCCCGGCCGATCTGATCACAGTCGGCTGAGCCACGTAACTCCCTCGATCGGGGCTCCAACCAGTAGCCTGATGGGATGACACAGGCGAAGAACTCGAGCGAATTCACCATCCTTCTGCGTGAGCAGATCCGCAATGAGTTCACTGCGTCGCAGCAGTACATCGCGGTTGCGGTGTACTTCGACTCGCATGATCTTCCGCAGATGGCGACGCGTTTCTACAGTCAGGCCGACGAAGAACGCGGCCACGCCATGATGATGATCCAGTATTTGCTCGACAATGACCTCGACGTCGATGTCCCCGGCATCGACGGGGTTGTCACCAAGTTCGAAAACGTCCGTGAGCCCGTCGAATTGGCGTTGAAGCAGGAGAAGACGGTGACGTCGCAGGTGACTCGTCTCGCTCGCACTGCCCGAGACACCGGAGACTACTTGGGCGAGCAGTTCATGCAGTGGTTCCTCAAGGAACAGGTCGAGGAAGTTGCCAGCATGACAACCCTGTTGTCCATCGTGGATCGGGCCGGCGAGAATCTGTTCCATCTCGAAAACTTTGTTGCACGTGAGATGAACAATCCCGCTGTCGCGGATGCCACGGCCCCGAAAATCGCGGGCGCCGGAGCCTGAATAATTAGGGGCGCTTTAGTTTGGAAACGCTTACCACAATAAGGCTGGACTTGGATGACATAGCCTCTGACCTGCACTATTTTGGTATTCATGACTTCTGGCGATTCTCACATGACCAAATTCCATGCCCTCCTGCGAGACCAGATTCGTAACGAGTTCAACGCCTCGCACCAGTACATCGCGACGGCAGTTTATTTCGACAATGCCGACCTTCCCCAGCTTGCCAAGCACTTCTACAAGCAGGCTGTGGAAGAGCGCAATCACGCAATGATGATCGTGCAGTACTTCCTCGATCGCGACATCAATGTCGAACTCACCGGCGTCGACGCTGCCAAGTCCGACTTCAAGGATGTGCGCGAGCCGATTGCGCTTGCTGTCGTCCAAGAGAAGACGGTCACCGAGCAGATCGTTCAGCTTGCCAGCACCGCCCGTGAAGAGGGCGACTACCTGGGCGAGCAGTTCATGCAGTGGTTCCTCAAGGAGCAGGTCGAGGAAGTTGCCAGCATGTCGACGCTTCTCACCATCGCGGATCGTGCGGGTGCCAACCTGTTCGATCTCGAAGATTTTGTTTCCCGCGAGATGAGCACGGTCAGTGACAGCACGGGCGCACCCGCTGTCGCCGGCGGATCCGTCTAGCCCAGCGGTTCGCTTCCCGCCAGCAGGATCGAGCTGATCAGTTCGGGGGCGTCTGTCATCGGAACATGCCCCAGCCCGGGCAAGATCATGAGTTTCGCTTGCGGGAAGGGCTTTTTCACGCGCTTCGCCTGGTAGACGGGCAAGATCAGATCGCGTCGACCCCACGCAACCGTCACTGGCACAGTGGGATCCACGATCGGGGGCAGCGTGAAATTCAGGTCGACACCGAGGTCCACCAGTTCGTTGGACACAAGCGAGCGGCAGTCGGCCAACGCCGCCGCATAGTCGACGTGACTCGGGTGGGCAAAGAATGCACCGAGAGCGGGATAACGAATCATCTTGTACCGCATTGCCTGTGGCATTCCGTCGCCCATGAGGCGGGCGGTTGCCCGGAGGCCGCGAAACATGTTGATGGCACGCACCTGATCCAGGTGATTGACAAAAAATCCGGCCGGCGAGAGCGCCGTTGCGGAAGCTACGTCACCACGTGCCGCGAGGGAGAGTGCGATCCATCCGCCGAGAGAGTTTCCGGCGACATGGGCGCGCTCTCCTTGCGGCGTGACCTCGGAAATAAACTCGCTGACGTCGTCGATCAACTGTCCCATGACGTCCGAACCAAGTTCGGGAAGCGGAGATTCACCGTGCCCGGGAAGGTCGACGGTGACGACGCGCCGATACGGCGTCAGCAGATCCAAAAGCGAATCCCACGCCTGGCGCCGATGGACTATGCCATGGACAAGAACAAGCGTGGGACCGCTACCGGAGATGTCGTGCGACAAGGTCATTCGAAAACTTTATACGTGACCTTGCGTAACGTCTAGAGGTGGAGAATCAGCGCAACGTGACCTGACGGCCACGCAGTCCGTCACGCGAACGTAGTTCGGCGGCCGTCAACGGCGCGTCGACAGCCAGTGCCTGAGCCAAGCGGTCGCCGAATTCGACGGTTGCCGCTACCCACTCGTTGGCGTGCTTCTCACGGTCCAGGTCGAAGACCGGAACCAACAGGCCGTGGGTGCGGAAGGAGCCTGCGAAACGCGACCCTTCACCCAGGTTCAGTCCGCCGGCAGCGTGTATGCGGGCCAGTGCCAGCATCAGGTCGTCTTCACTCTCGGGACGCACCCAGCGCAGGTGAGCCTTTTCTCCGGCGTCAACCCACCAGGCAGCAACAAGGCCGTCGCCTTCGAGGCGTGCCGACGGCATGATCGCAGCGTTTGCCTGCTCGACAGTCGCCTTGACCTGGGCGTCGGTTTCGGTTCCTTCGGGGATCCACCAGTTGAAGTCCTGGTAGACGGTGATGTCCAGCAGCGCCGCGGGATCAACGACGGCGGTGACGGCCGGGGTGTCCGTGCCGGGATCGGCAGCGGGAAGGGCGTCACCGGGAGCGGCATCCTTGACCCAGGTTGCCGCAGCGGCGAGGTCTGCACCCAGATCATCGGAGTAGGCCTGCACCTGCACGCCGACAAAGCCGGTCGCGGTGTCGCCTTCGTCGCGAACGAGAGCGGCAACTGCGCCCGGAAGGACTGTTGCGATGGTGATGGGACGGTCGGTTCCGATGACGGGCAGCGGAGCCGTAGCCGAAGGCACGAACTCACGCATTGCGACCAGGTCGCACTCGGCTGCGAGGCCTGCGAACGGGCGGCTCACCGTGCTGGTTGCTGCCTCACGCTCTGCCTGGCGGGCGGCGAGCTTCTCGGCGCGCCCACTGTCTACCTTCGGTCCACTGTTTCTTTTGCTCTTCTTAGCCACGAGGGCAAAATCTACACGCTACCTAGCCATTCTTTTGTCCGACCGGGGTGATTGGTGGCCACCCAGCTGACTCCGAGTTCGCGGCACAGGTCCACATCAGCTTTGCCGTCGACGGTCCAGCAGTACGTGGCGCGTCCGGCGGCCGCAGCGCGGTCCACCAGATCGGGATGCTCGCGCAAGGATTTGATGGACGGTCCGATCGCGGTAGCGCCGACGGCCGTCGACGCTCCGCCGCCCAGATACCGCGACGCGTCGCCGAGGAGAACCGTCGGCAGCAGCGGTGCGGCCCGGCGCACTCGCCACACCGCGCTGGCCGAAAACGACATCACGACGGCCCGGGAGTGATCGGCCGACGGCGGCGACGCAATTCCGAAACGGTGCAGCTCAGCGAGAAGTTTTGCTTCGACCAGTCCGCCGAATCGCACGGGGTGCTTGGTCTCGATGAACAGCTTGACCGGACGCGAGAAGTCCAGGGCCAAAGTGATGAGGTCTGCCAGCGTCAGAAGTTCAGCTGGTTCGCCGGTGGAACCGAAGTCCAGCTCGTTCAGGGAATCGAGAGTCATTTCGCTGACGATTCCGGTACCACTGGACGTGCGGTCCACCTTGCGGTCGTGAACGCAGACGAGGTGACCGTCGCGGGTGAGCCGGACGTCGCATTCGAGCCCGTCAGCACCTTCTTCGAGGGCGAGTTCGTACGCGGCGAGTGTGTGTTCCGGCCGCGCCGCCGACGCCCCGCGGTGGGCAACAACGAGTGGACCTCGACGATCAGGGCTCACAGCGCAGCAGTCTCTTTCTCTTTCGACTGTTCCAACACCGAACGCGGCACCGGCACCCACCGAGTCGCAGATTCCGGTTCACCGCGCCAATCCTTGTGCTCGATACGCCTGACCACCAGAAGTGTCAGAGCGGCAGTGAGCGCAGCGATCAACGCAATGAAGGCTGACAGGAGTACACCGTCGGCCATTGCCTGCAGTCCCGGCCGCGAGCGCCAGTACGCATTAACGACCAGCAGGAGGCCACTGAACGCCCAGAACGCCCACCAGATCTTGACCAGCCGGACCCCGCGAGGATCACGGCGAACGAGTTCCAGCAGATACATCGCCGGCATCACGAGGTTGAGTACGGGCAGTGCGCAGCCGAGGATGATCTCGCCGCGCGAGCGTGGGTCGGTCCGCTTTTCGCGGGCGTACTGCTCTCGGCGTTGACGCAGCAACCAGCACACTGCCGCGACGGCACCAAGAACAGCGCACAGCAGTCCGCCGAGCTGTGTGAAGTACACAGCCGCATCGGACGCCGTTAACAGCATTTGGGGGATCAGACGGGTCTGGTTGCGCACCAGGATCGCGTATCGGCCGATCTCCGCAAATACGGCCAGACCGTACAGAACTGTGGCAAGCGCGAGCAGTGAGCCGACGCGATCAGCCATTCGTTCGGCCCGCGACTCCGCGACCGGCGTGGTGTCGACGATATCTGTGAGACCCCATTGCGGGACGGCGTCGTAGTGGGGCGTCGACAAGTTCTGACGCGGCGGTCGTGGATCACCGACACCGCGCGGTGCGTTGGGCGTGCGCGCAATCCATCGGAAGCCTCGACGGTTGGGCGGCAGATAGGCGTCGGAGCGAACCGGGACGAGCAGGACGCCGCTGCAGCGCGGGCACCATTGCGCGGGCGGTCCGATGACGGGCCATCGTGCGGCGCACCGTGCGCAGACCTGGATCTGGTTCACGAGTTCGATTCTGTCACGCCGTATCGGTAACGGCAGCAAATGGTTTCGTGATGTTCTGTGACCGAATTTCCGTTATCGACGCCCAGATTGTTCCAATAATGTGACCTGCGCCACCGTAAAACTCGAGTTATCCACACTATCCACAGGTTCATCCACAGCTTGGGATGAATCTCGAGACCTTTATCCACAGGTCAGAGCTAGGCGAACGGGAGGTTACTGACAGGTGTTAGCGAACCATGCACAGGCTCGAGGATGAATTTGACAAACGTTCAAATTCCGTGTGGATTTGCGCCCGATGAGACCCGCACAGATCACGTCTGAAGCCACTTCACGGTTCGTTCTACCGTCGGCGCTCATGCTGATCGTTGTTGCGCTCGGAGTGCGGGCGTGGGTCGCGTCGCAGAACTACTTCTACTGGGACGATCTCATTCTGATCGGCCGGGGAGCACGATTTCCACTCTTCTCGAGTGAGCTACTGCTCTACGACCATGACGGACATTTCATGCCCGCCGCGTTTTTTGTCACCGGACTCGTCACGCGTATCGCCCCCTATCAATGGGCACTGCCCGCCGCGCTGCTGATTCTCGGACAGGCGCTGGCATCACTCGCGTTGTTGCGCACGCTCCGATTGGTACTCGGATGGCGCCTCGCACTGTTGATTCCACTCGTCTTGTACCTGTTCATTCCGCTCACCCTGCCGGCCTTCGCGTGGTGGTCCGCTGCGCTCAATGCGCTTCCGCTGCAGATCGCTCTCGCATGGGTGTGCGGTGACGCCATCCAACTCGTACGGACGGGCCGTCGACGCTATGCCGTCTCGGGTACGGCCGTTTTTGTCGTGTCGTTGCTGTTCTTCGAGAAATCGGTGCTCGTACCGTTTGTCGCTCTGGCATTCGTGATTCTGTACTTGCGCACCCAAGCCGAGGAAGCCCCGATTCGCAGCGCCGTGAACAAGGCCAAGGCCCTGTGGATACCGAGCGCCGTCGTTCTTGCCGTGTGGATTCCGGTGTACCTGATCACCGTCGAATCTCCGGTCACCGGTAACGGCCGCAGCATGTCCGCCGCGCTTCTCCACCATGGCACCTCACTCGGGACGCTCCCGACGTTGCTGGGCGGGCCGTGGCAGTGGGAGCGGTGGATTCCGGGGCCGGCGTGGGCTGATCCCCCTACTTTTCTGGTGATTCTGGCGTGGGCCGCAGTGCTCGCGGCCGTCGTTCTCACTGTGCGCTCCCGCCAGGGCGCTGGGTGGATCTGGGCCTGCGCCGCAGCATATTTCCTGGCTTCGGTTGTGGCGATGACAGCTACTCGCACCGCCGAAGGCACCACATACGAATTGGCGCAGACGTTGCGGTACTTCACGGATTCGGCGACGGTATTCGCGCTCGCAATTGCCCTGTACTTCGCGTCGCCGCAGCGTAAACCGCGGGTTGCGACGGTTCCGATTCGCTCTGTAGCCATTGCGTTTTCAGTTCTGTTTATTGCCAGTTCCCTGTTCTCGACCGCAACCTTCGTCAATATCTGGCGTGAAAGCCCGACGCGTGACTACCTCGACAATGCGCGGGTTTCGTTGGCTACGATCACCGATGCGCCGCTACTGGATCAACCGGTCTCGATCTGGGTTCTGCTTCCCATCGCGTATCCCAACAACATGGCAAGCAATCTCCTTGCGCCACTGCCTGATCGACCCGAATTTGCGTCCAGCACACCAACTCTCCGGGTGATCGACGACACCGGACGCGTCGTCGACGCCGAGGTGACCTTCACCCGAAGGATCCCGGAAGGCACGGATCCGCAGTGCGGAACGCGCGTCGAGCAGCCCACCGAATTGCCACTCGACGGACCGTTGACCGGCTGGGGATGGACTGTCCGGCTCAATTATCTTGCGAGCGCCGACGGAACGATCGACGTGTCTTTGACCACCGGCGATGCCGTCTCCGTTCCTGTGAAGCAGGGCTTGCATTCGACATTCGTGCAGGTTGTCGGCAGCGGAACGACGGTCAAGGTCGTCCCGAGGACGCCCGGGTTGTCACTCTGCTTTGCCGCTGGACAGGTCGGCGCCGTCGTTCCCGTGACAAAATAGGGCGCATGGACCTGCGCATATTCACCGAACCCCAACAAGGTGCAACCTACGAACAACTTCTTACAGTCGCCCAGAGCGCCGAACGACTCGGGTACGGAGCGTTCTTCCGTTCCGACCACTACCTGGCAATGAATTCCGACGGCCTCCCCGGGCCGACCGACGCGTGGATCACTCTCGCCGGCATCGCCCGCGAGACGTCGACGATCAGGCTCGGCACGTTGGTCACGTCGGCCACGTTCCGTCATGCCGGCCCGCTCGCCATCTCCGTTGCTCAGGTAGACGAGATGAGCGGTGGCCGCGTCGACCTCGGCATCGGCGCGGGCTGGTACGAGGAAGAGCATCAGGCGTACGGCATCCCGTTCCCTTCGCTGCGCGATCGTTTCGAACTCCTCGAGGAAACCCTCGACGTGGTGACCGGATTGTGGCGCACGCCCATCGGTGACACATTCGATTACGACGGTAAGCACGTACAGATCAAGAACTCTCCGGCACTACCGAAGCCCCGCCAGGCGGGTGGCCCGCCCATTCTGATCGGCGGCACCGGCAAGAAGAAGACGCCGGCTTTGGCGGCTCGATTCGCGAATGAGTTCAATATTCCGTTCATGTCTGTCGACGGGACAAAAGAGGTGTTTGCACGCGTCCGCCAGGCGTGTGTCGATATCGAACGCGATCCGAACGAACTGGTGTATTCCAACGCTCTTGTTCTGTGCTGTGGCCGCAACGAGGCAGAAATTGCCAAGCGCGCCGCTGCTATCGGACGGGACGTCGGCGAGTTGCGTGAAAACGGTTTGGCGGGAACGCCGTCCGAGTTGGTAGACAAGCTCGGCACTTTTGCCGAAGCCGGTTCAGAGCGCGTGTACCTGCAGACTCTGGATCTCGGCGATCTTGATCATCTCGAACTGGTAGCCGCCGAGGTCATGCCGCACGTCGCCTGACCGAGGCGATCGGGGCCGGTGTCTACAGTGCGTTCTCGTCGAGGAACGTACGAAGATCCCGGTCCCACTGCGCCACCCGGATGCGGTCCAGCCACACTCGTACAAGCATGAAACCGATGGTCAGCAGTGCCATCGCACTGAGCCAGGTGAATATCCCCGTCACAACAGCAGCGACGTCGGCCGCCGTCTGCGTCAGTGGAGCAATGGTTTTGTCGCCGTTGTCATCGACGTAGATGTCAACGAGTGAACCGGCTGGAGTGGACGAGTCGACGGTAACGTCGCCGCGGTGGACACTGCCGTTCCAGTTCCACTGCGCCGGCGCATTCTCTACAGCCGACGGTACGTAATCAGTAGTGACCACGTCTGATGCCGCCGAGTCGCCCGTCGTCGTGGCAGTAACGGCATGGATGTGGACTGCTTGCTCGGCGAGCAGCGCATTCTGGCTGGCCCCCGTTGCGCTACCCGCCCAGATAGCGAGTGGGAGCAGCAAGATTGCAAAGATGATCAGACCGAAGGACATGAATCCTTCGATGCGGTCACTTCGCCTGACCATCGGATCGTGACCCACATGAATGGTGCGTCGGAGCAGCGACGCCGTTGCTCGCGTACTACCGGACATGATTGCTCAGTTCTCTCGACGACACACTCTGGTATCGAGATTCCCTTTATTTCAACCTAGTTGCAAGTATTAACGATCTAAATCACATGTGTCCTCCGGCACCGGCTATTTCTGAGGTGGAAGAATATCGGTCTGCGCCGGCACCTGGTCCTGTCGCAGAAGTCCGACGGGGCAACTGACGCCGGTGGCATGTACGGGGCAATATCCGCCGGGGTTTTTTGCAAGATATTGCTGGTGATAGTCCTCGGCGTAGAAGAATTTACCGAGCGGGCCTATTTCGGTCGTAATCGCGCCATATCCGGCGTCCTTCAAGCGTTCACCGAAAGCGACGGCCGACGCGTGCGCAATCTTTTCCTGCTGCTCCGACGTCGTGAAGATCGCGGATCGGTATTGCGAGCCCTGGTCGTTGCCCTGACGCATTCCCTGCGTCGGATCGTGGTTCTCCCAGAAATGAGCCAGAATCTGCTCGTACGAGATGACTGCCGGATCAAAAACCACCAGCACTACTTCGGTGTGACCGGTTCGCCCGGAGCAGGTCTCCTCATACGTGGGGTTGGGGGTAAATCCACCCGCATAACCCGCGGCAGTGCTGTAGACGCCCGGAAGCTGCCAGAACTCCTTCTCGGCACCCCAGAAACAACCCATACCGACGACGACGGACTGCATTCCTTCCGGAAACGGCGGCACGAGCGGATGTCCGTTGACGTAGTGGGCGGCCGGCACCGGCATCGCCGTCTCACGCCCGGGTAGTGCGTCCTCCGGGCTGATCAGTGTGGATTTTGCGGACGCTCGCCCGAGGATGTCGTCGTACCAGCTCATTCTTGGATTCTACGCGTGATCGCTTCTCTCGCCACGCTGTCACAGCCCGGGCTCCCGGCAGTTCCACCCATCGGTATCCGAATTCGGCGACAACACCGGTGACAACGAGGAAGAGTCCGACGGCGAGCGTCGGACCCACCGTCGGGGCAGTGTTCTCGACGACGCGATACAAGATCAACGTGTGGACGAGGTAGATGAGGTAGCTGCGCGTCGACAGCCACTTCACGGCAGCCCATCGCGTCGGGGCACCGTCGTAGCGGCCGATCAGGACGACGGCGGCGGCCACCACGGTGATGGTCCACAGGTAATGCTCGCCGGCCCAGTAGACGCGGAACTCGGTGGCCACGAGAATCACCTGAATCTGCGCCAGAACCGCGACGATCAGCCACCGGCCCGGCGCCAACCGCGCCCACGCGAGGTACATGATCTGGCCGAGGAACACCGCCGGTAGTGTCGCGGCGATCTTCGACAGCATCGGAATCGTGTACGGCATCGGTGCGTAGATGTTGTACAGCAGAACCAGCGAGCACAGTGCGGCTCCGCCGAGCGGCATGATGATCGGCCTCACCCGCAGAATCGGCCGAGCCGCGACACAGGCGAGGTAGAAGAGAAATTGGACAGTCAATGTCCAGGTCACGCCTAGTACAGCCACTTCGGGTTTGAGAAAGAATCCGCCGAGAAAGAAGCTCATCAGCGCTTCGGTATTGGAAATTCCGTCTTGCCCGCTGAACATCCCGTTGATGCCGAGGCGGACCAGCAGAATGGCGATCGCGATGGCAACCCAGAAAGCGGGTAGAAGTCGGCTCAGTCTGTTGGTCAGAAACTTTCCGGGGCGATCACGGATCGCGGATCGTGTAACCAGAGCACCGGTCAACATCATGAACGTGGCAACGCCGACAAACGACAGGTGCTGATTGAGCTGGGCCGGTTCGATCAAAGCGCCGTAGACGACGTCGATCAGCCACCAGCCGGACCCGAGGTCGTCGATGACGTAGAACGAGATGTGGGAGTAGATAACGGCCGCCACAGCGAGTGCGCGCAGCAGGTCAGCGCCCGGAAGATTCACCCGAGGCGGGGACGCCTCCGATGACTCCGGGAGAAAAACTGGTGCAGGCATCGAGCAAGTTTAAGGTTCCGTTCACCGGTTGGACGAATTTCCGTGTGTCGGATTGCTTCAGATCACACAGTTTTCGTTTACCCGAACTTTATTTTAAGGTGAACACTACCTGCGCTGAACTGTTGCAGACCGTGTACGAATGTTATTGGGTGGATACCCGAAGAATGATCCATCCGCATTCGCGAAAGAAGCCGGGCTCACAAGCCCACAAAGAAGGGACCCTCGTGTCTGTTTACACGCTGCCGGAACTCCCCTACGACTATGCAGCCCTCGAGCCGCACATCTCGGGCAAGATCATGGAGCTGCACCACGACAAGCACCACGCGGCTTACGTCGCCGGCGCCAACGCTGCACTCGAGAAGCTGGCCGAGGCTCGTGAGAACGACACCATCGCCGCGCAGGCCAACCTGCTCGAGAAGAACCTGGCGTTCCACCTCGGTGGCCACACCAACCACACCGTTTTCTGGAACAACCTCAGCGCTGACGGTGGCGACAAGCCCGAAGGCGAACTCGCCGCAGCGATCGCGGACAACTTCGGTTCGTTCGATCTCTTCCGCGCTCACTTCTCCGCTAACGCCAACGCCATCCAGGGCTCCGGCTGGTCCATCCTCGCGTGGGATTCCATCGGCGCACGCCTCGTCATCGTCCAGCTCTACGATCAGCAGGGCAACATCTCCATGGGCCTCACGCCTCTGCTGATGCTGGACATGTGGGAGCACGCTTTCTACCTCGACTACCAGAACGTCAAGGGCGACTACGTCAAGGCATTCTGGAACATCGTGAACTGGAACGACGTCACGGCACGCTTCGAGCGCGCTCGTACCCAGACCGCAGGTCTGATCGTCTAATCACGATCTTCATGCACTAGTTCTTCATGCTCTACGCGGCGGCGCTCCTGTACCAGGGGCGCCGCTGTTTGTATCAATAGTGCGCCACCCAGGAGCGCAGTCATGGTGCCGAAGATCAAAGCGATTGTGCGGGAATCCGTTCCACCGGTTGTCGTCGCCGTCTGATTGACCGCCACCGGATCCGACAGGACCGACGTCAGTTTGACCTGCTGCGGAGTTGTCATTGCCGGCAGTCCGGCCTTTGCGGTGTCGAGTCCGGTCACCAACGAGGTGGCAACACTTTTCAGGGTCCCGAATCCCTGCGTGATCTGATCCGTCACGCCGGCGAGCATCTGCGGCGCCTGATCCGCGATCGGGATCAGTCCGTCGTTCAATTGCCCGGAGGCACTGCTCAATTGGTCGCTAGCACCCTGCAATTGGCCGACGGCATTGCGAACCAGATCACCCAGCGCGGTATCCGGCCCGACCGATCCGCCCAACATGCCGGGGACAGCACTCAATTGCGCGTTGAGAGCACCGAGATCCGAACTCACACCCGCGAGTTGCGTCGTAACGTCCGGCGGAACCGGAAGCCCGGTCAAGGCGTTCTGCAACGAGTCGATGCGGGCCTTCAAATCTGCGGTCGACGACGTCGCCTCTCCCAAGGTCATACCGAGCGAGTCTGCACGCGTTGCCAATTCCTCTGCGGCGCCCGACGCCTCATCCACCACACCGGAGACTTGACTGGCAACACTACTGAGCTCCAATGCTCCCGATCGCGCCGTTTCCAAGTACGGCAGCAGCGTGTCTGCGCTGGCCTTGACCTGGTCGATCGACTTCTCTGCCCCACTTGTTCCGGCCACCAACATCTGTGCGGTGGTGAGGTTTTGATCGAATGCGCGGCGGGCCGCCGACGTCTGTGCCATCAGCCCTTTGATGCCGTCCGCGCCGACCTGGGCGGACACCGCACGCGAAAGTTCAGCCGATTTCGCACTGTCCGATCCCTGAACTTCGAGATCGACGCTCGCCTGCCTCGGGTCGGTACCGAACATCGAGGCCACCGACTCACTGAAGTCTTCCGGCACGGTCAACGTCGCAAAGTAGTTGCCGCCGGGACTGTCCACGACTTGGAAGTCGAAATCTTCACTCTTACCCAATGTCTCGACCAGTGTGTCACCGGCGCGCAGTTCTTTGCCGTCGAGCATGGTTCCGGCGTCGGCATTCACAATCGCGACTGTCCGCGAGTTGTTCTCACCGCCGGTGAACCACACCCAGCCCGTTCCGACGACCGCACCCAACACCACAGCTGCCAGCCCGCCCACGGCCAGTCTCCGTCCCATCGACGACGGCTGGCTGTGGGCTGGTTCAGTACTGTGCTCGGCGCTCATGGCCGAGACGATAGATGCACAACTTGTAGAAATACTGAGAGAGCTACGGGAGATCCTTCTCGAGGCTTTCCGGGAGGCCTTCCTTGGGGCTCTCCTCGGGGACTTCCGCTGGGACTTCCTTGGGAACTTCCTTAGGACCACTGATCAAGATGTCGGCCCATCGTGTTGTCGGGTCGATATCGAGAAGCACCGCCTTGACCAGCAGCGACAGCGGTATGGCCAGGAGCGCGCCCAAGGCACCCAACACCCACGACCAGAAGACCAGCGACAGGAACGTCATAGTCACGGAGATCCCGACGGCGTCACCGACAAATTTGGGCTGGATGATGGATTGGATGACGAAGTTGATGACGGAGTAGACGACGATCACCCACAACATCAGCCAGGGACCACCTTGGAGCAGTCCGAGTAGCGCCGGCGGAATGACGCCGATGACAAAACCGATGTTGGGAATGTAGTTGGTGATGAACGAGAGCAGTGCCCACAGGACGGGTAGCGGGATTCCCATCAACCACAGTGCGCCGCCGTCCAGGACTGCGACGATGAGCCCGAAGACCGTGGATACCACCAGGTATTTGCGGGTTCCCGATGCGAAAGTAGAAAGAGCGTAGGAGATTTCGGGTCGAACCTCGGCCAGTATGCCCAATCGGGAGCGGATACTCATACCGTCGAAGGCCATGAAGAGCAGCAGCGCAAAAATGAACACGAGGTCGGAGAGCACACCGAGCAAGCTCTGCAGTGCGGTCTCGACAACTGCCAGGACCTTGGTGAGATCGACACTGCTGACTGTATTTTGGATCTGCTGCGTATCAACTCCGAAGTCGGCCAGACTAGTTCGGGCTTGGTTCAGCAACTCGCCCATCTTGTCGGAGTACTCGGGAAGAATTGTCGCCAACTGAGCCGTCGAGACGACCAACGACGCAACCAGTCCGATCAGGATCAGATACACCGTGACCAAGGCCCCGAGCATGCCGATCCACTTGGGCCAGCCGCGCTTCTGCGCCCAATCTTGTATCGGCTGAACGGCAATGGTAAGCATCAGCGCCAAAAATACCGGGCCCAGAATTCCGCTGAAGGACTTCATTCCAGCCACGGCAACAACCGTCGCAGCGGCGCCGAGGAGCACGATCAGGCCACGAGGAATCGACCAATGGCCACTGTCGGAAACAGTCGGAACGACGACCGGCCCAGCCGGGCGCTTAGAGAACACCGGCTTCCTTTGCCCGGCTCCGAATCTGGACTGCGCCCACGATCAACAAAATGCCGAACAATATCGCGTACCAGCCCACCAGCCAGATCAATCCGAGAATGCCTTCCCCCGGCACGATCAGGAGGATGATTCCCAGAATCACGGCGAGCACCGAGGCAGCCATCAGCCATCCCCAGCTTGAACCCGGCAGTCCCTTGAGTTTGAAAGCTCCTACTACGCCCATGATTCCGAAGAGAATGGCGTAGAACGCGATGATGTACAGCAGAACCAGGGCAGTGATCCCCGGCCAGACCAACGCAACAACACCGGCGCCCACTGAAACGACACCGCCGAATACCCACCATCCCCAGGAGCTGAGATGGGTCCGGTCACGGACCGCCCTGATGACGGTGACAAGTCCGTCGATGATGGAGTAGATACCGAACAGGTAAACCAAGGCGACAACCGTGATTCCCGGCCAGACCAATGCCATGACTCCGAAAGCGATCCCGAAGATTCCACGGATCAGGATCATCCACCAGATCTCTTTGCCGTACACCAGGAACGGGCTCTGCGTGACCATCAGTTGCCTCCGAGCATCAGTTCGTCGGACGAATACCAGGTGCAGTCCACGATCCCGAGAGCACCGAAGCCTTGGGCCAATACAGGCGTAAGAATACGTTGAATCCGGCTGCGGGGCTGGGTAACCAGTTGTTCTCCTTCTCCGCGCCTGGGGACTCGTGTTGAATGTAGATGTTCAGGGAACCGTCGTCTTCATACACGAGGTCAC
The DNA here is from genome assembly GCF_002245895.1 of Rhodococcus sp. OK302. Taxonomy (NCBI): domain Bacteria; kingdom Bacillati; phylum Actinomycetota; class Actinomycetes; order Mycobacteriales; family Nocardiaceae; genus Rhodococcus; species Rhodococcus sp. OK302. The sequence goes on along the minus strand of NZ_NPJZ01000001.1, from coordinate 1,136,643 downwards.
TACGGTCACCGATTACGTAGCGATCAATCGGATTGTCTACGAAGAACTGTCGCTCGTTCATCATCGTCAGAGACCAGAATCCCTCGACGGGAGGAAGTTCGCCCTCCTCGAAGCGCAACACATAATTCTTCGCCCCCGTCAGCGCATTGCCGTCGATGTCGGTGGTCGCATGCGGGTACACGGCATCCGCGTCGAGATTCGCGCCGAATCCCAGCCACACGATCAAGGCACGCTGCTCGTAGTGCGTGCCGTAATGCCCGAGGCCGCGGTGCATCGTCCACCCGTTTTTGGGCGTGCTTTCGGATTCTGCGGCGATAGTGTGCAGGACGTTCATTCCTGACCGCGCAGCTCGGTCGAGAGCGTCACGAACTTCCGCCGGCCGCACATCCCAGGCAAGCCCCGAACCGATTCCGATATCGCCCAACAGATGCATGATCTCGGCATCCTCGGGCCGCGGCGGGTTGACATCGAGCAGAGCGTCGAGCGCGGTGAAAAACGTTCGCCCGTCCATTGCGGCAACCTGGTCGACGGGTGGCGTGTGCGTGTCGATTGTCGGATCGACGGAACCTTCCGGCGGCAAATAGTCCTCCGGATTGCCCGTCCACTTCGACAACGGCGTCAACCGAGTCTGATCTTGCAATGTGTGGACTTCGGCGAGATCTGTACCGCCCGAAGTTGCGTAGCGCGCCACGATCCAGTTCATCACCGTCGGTGAGCGGAGCAGCGTCATGCCCTTGGGCACTTCACCTTTCCACGTCGGCCCGGCCACTACATAGGGTCCGCCGGTACGTCCCACCGTCCGCGAACCCGGCACGGTGAACACGTCACTCCATGCATCGAGGATAGGCGCCAGCCAGTACCTCGTTCCGAAATCCGGCAACGTCAGGACCTGCGGTTCCGTCGTCAAATCGAGCCACCCGGACGAATACAACGTATCGGCGTTTGGTGAGACGACGTCTGTGAACGATGCGTCGGGAGTCGTGCGCGCATAGGCGAACTGATTGACGGGGGCCTTCATGCCGGTTGGTGACGACACCGCTGTCATCACGTCCCGTGAAACTGCCGCGATCAACAGTGGGTATCCGAATATCCAGGCTTGTGTTGCCAGATCTTCCAACTGAGAGCGCTTCGAGGCAGCCATGACCTGCGGTTACCACCACGCTCACCTGGACAAACCTTGGCTGGCACTCCGATGGCCTTGTGTGCCAGCACCGGAAGGCGCATATTTCTTCTATACCCAACGAAGTGTGCCGGACCTACCTGTCACCACGTCCAACCAACACCTCGGGGAGGAACAGAGATGAGAAGAAACGAAGCGATTGGCATCTCACCGTTCCAGTCGGCCGGGGCACTGCAAGGTTTTGTCATTTCCGGGCGTTGGCCGGACACCACAAAAGAGTGGGCGCAACTTCTTGCACTGACGGTCCGGGTAGCCACCTTGCCAGGTCTGTTGCCGACGACGACGGTCTTCGGCGTCCGCGAAGACGTCCCGGATGATCCGGAACCGGGAACAATCGGACTGGTTGTTGCCGAGGGGCCCGTGCTCGGCGACTTTGCACTTCCGCCTGGCCGCTTTTCCGACCACCAGCCGCCCGCGTTGATCATGTTGCATCCCCCATCGGAAACTACATCCAGCCTGCCCGAATGCGAGGGCAGCGCCTCCGGCTGCGTGCTGCTTCCGGGCCTGCCGTACCTGGGTTTGGATCACCGCGCTGCCTGGGTGGAAGCGGAGGCCGACGGGACGGTCGTCTCGATGATCAGCCGGGTCGGCATCGATCCGATCAGTGATCCCGACACTGCCGTTTTGGCGATGCTCCTCGCCTGCTGACGGCAACGGTAATGCAAAAGTTCGGATCGCCAAACTTACTGTGCGCTTTGCGAATTCGAGAAACCCAGGCTAACCTCGGTACCAACGAAGGGGAGTAGCCCCCAATCGTCAGGTCGACATACTGGTCCCGACTGTTCGCGCGCCTCGCCGAACACGACGTACCCGGCCTGCGAACCGCAGTTCATGGCCAGACGGCTCATGACCATCGGTGGGCGAGACCTTCGGCCGGACAGGTGTCATCCGCGCCTGCCCAGGACCGGAGGGGTAAACCTTGCTTGCTGCAATACTTTTGAGCTTCGGCGTCATCTTCGTCGCTGAACTCGGCGACAAGTCGCAACTGATGGCAATGACCTTCGCGTTGCGTTATCGCTGGTGGGTAGTTCTCGGCGGCATCACCATCGCCACCACTCTTGTTCACTTGGTTTCTGTTGGCGTCGGCCACTATCTGGGCGTCGCATTGCCGACCGCCGCGATCAGCATCGTCGGCGGTATCGCCTTCCTCATCTTCGGCCTCTGGACCCTGCGCGGCGACGACCTCACCGAGGACGAGCAGAACAAGGCCGGGCGAGTCACCCGATCCGCCTTCATTGCCGTCGCATCCGCATTCTTCCTCGCCGAACTCGGCGACAAGACCATGCTGGCCACCATCACTCTCGCCACCGACAACGATTGGGTGGGCATCTGGATCGGATCCACCATCGGCATGGTGGCCGCCGACGCACTGGCAATCATCGTGGGTTCTGTTCTCGGCAAGCATCTTCCGGAAGGCTTCATCAAGATCGGTGCGGCTGTACTGTTCTTCGTCTTCGGCATCTGGCTGCTTCTCGAGGGCATCTTCCCAGGCTCTTCCGCCGGCATCATCGGCGGCGCGATTGTCCTCGGCACCGCCATAGCGGGCGCACTGATCCGGCTGATGTGGAAGCGCGCCCACCCGGTACAGCTGCCCGAGTCCACCCCCGAAGCCGTGGAACAAACTGGTAAGACCACTTGACCACTAGCGGCTGACGGGTCTACCGTCGATACATGTTCCAACCCGTTGCACGCACCTCGGCATCCGGCGCCGTCTTCGATCAGATCTCGGTAAAAGTGCTGGCCGGAGAGTTGGCAGCCGGCGAGGCCTTGCCCAGCGAACGAAAGCTGGCCGAGGCGTTCGGCGTTTCCCGGCCCGCGGTGCGGGAAGCAATGCAGAAGCTCGCCCAGGCCGGATTGGTGGAAGTCCGGCAGGGAGAGTCGACGTCGGTGCGCGATTTCCGACGGCAGGCCGGGCCGGAACTTCTGCCACAGCTTCTTGTTCGGGGCGGCGTCCCGGATCTGTCAGTTGTCCGCAGCGTCCTCGAAGCCCGCGAGTTGATGGGACCGCAGATCGCTGCCTTGGCTGCCCGACGCGTTTCACCGGAACACGGCATTGAACTCCACGCTGCCGTCGACCATCTTGCCGCCACCGATGATCCCGTGGAACAACAGAACCGCGCACTCGCGTTCTGGGAATTTGTTGTCGACGGTGCCGATTCCATCGCGTTCAGGTTGATCTTCAACAGTCTCCGCACCGCCTACGAACCTGCGATGACGGCCCTGGCCGCGGTCATGGTTGCCGAGGTCGGCCAGACCGAACTGTATCGAAAACTGGCTACTGCCATCACCACACACGACGAGCCCACCTCTGCGGCGCTGGCCGGGGAGCTTCTGCGCTCGGGCACGACGGCGATCGGTGAGGCCCTCACGTTCCTGGAAGGACTGAAACCATGAGCACGCCACTGACACTCTCCGATGCCGCTCGAACCTTCCGCAAGTCGCCCACCCCGTGGATGATCGGGGCAATGTTGGTCGCTGCGACAGCATCACGAATTGCACTGGGCAACTGGCAGATCACCGATGCCCTGGTTCCCCTCGTGATGATTGCCGTATTTCCGTTCGTGGAGTGGACTATTCACGTCGTCATCCTGCATTGGAAACCTCGGAAGATTGCCGGCATCACCATCGATTCGCGGCTGGCACGCAGCCATCGCGAACACCATGCGTCGCCGCGCACGGTTCCCTTGATCTTCATTCCGTGGCAGACCCTCCTGATCGTGATTCCAGTTCTGGCCGCCGTCGCCCTACTCGCGTTTCCTCGCATCGAACTCGCCCTCACGTTCCTGACCTGTATTTCCGTAATCGGACTGATCTACGAGTGGACTCACTTCCTGATCCACAGCGACTACAAGCCGAAAACTGCTCTCTACAAATCGGTTTGGCGAAATCACCGCAACCATCACTTCAAGAACGAGCACTACTGGTTCACCGTCACAACAGCCGGGACAGCCGACCGCGTACTGGGCACCTACCCCGCCCCGAAATCTGTGGAAACCTCTCCCACTGCCAAGAACTTGCATGGCGCCACATCGAACCTGTGAACCTGGCCGCTTTCCTGTCTTCGGCAGCTGATACTCGCATACCGGCACCCTCGGGTCGTCCGTCCAATACCCTGGACGGACGACCCTGCCGCCGTTGATCAAGGAATCCGATGTCTACGAATTTGCCTGTTCACGCATTCACCGACGACGCCTTGGGCGATCTCGACGCCACGGGTGTTGCTGCCCGGATCGCATCCGGTGAGGTGACTGCGCGGGAGGTCATGGAGGCCTCGATCGCCCGCGCCGAAGCGATGCAGGGGCAAATCAACGGCCTTGCGTACACAGATTTCGACCGTGCTCTGGTGCGGAGCAAGAGGCCGACCACGGGAATCTTTGCGGGTGTCCCCACCGCAATCAAGGACAACACCGACAGCGCCGGTCTGCCCACCCAGCAGGGAAGCACGGCCTTCACCGCCCTCCCCGCCATGGCGGACAGCGACTTCGCGAAGCAGTTCCTGTCCACCGGCGCAATTTCCATCGGAAAGTCCCGGCTGCCCGAGTTCGGATTCAACGCTTCCACCGAGTTCATGACCGAAGAACCAGTCCGCAATCCCTGGAACCCGGCCTACTCGGCGGGTGCGTCGTCGGGCGGTTCCGCAGCATTGGTCGCGTCGGGCGTCCTCCCCTTCGCGCATGCCAACGACGGCGGCGGTTCCATCCGCATCCCCGCTGCCGCGTGCGGGCTGGTCGGCCTCAAAACCACCCGTGGCCGGACCGTCGCCGATCCCGCGGACAAGTCCTTGCCGATCCGGATCATCTCGCAGGGCGCCGTCACCAGGACTGTCCGCGACACCGCACGTTGGATGTCGGCAGCCGAAGGTTACTACCGCAATCCACGACTCGCCCCGGTTCGCCTGATCGAAGGCCCCAGTCCCACTCGTCTACGCGTCGGCGTGATCACTGATTCCGTAACCGTCACCAAGACGGATGACGAAACCCGTAAATCTGTTGCAGCCACAGCGGAACTGCTCGCCGAACTCGGCCATCATGTCGAAGACGCCGTGCATCCCGTGGGGCAAGAGTTCGTCGAGGATTTCGGGATCTACTGGGGATTCCTGTCTTTCGCAATATCTACCGGCGGCAAGCAGATGTTGGGCTCCGACTTCGACAAGTCCGCTACCGACAATCTCTCGCGCGGTCTGTACTCGCTGTACCGGAAGAATCTCGCGAAGACTCCGCGGGCATTTTATCGGCTACGCCGCGTCCAGCAGCAGTATTCGGCAATGTTCCAGAAGTACGATGTCGTGCTCTCCCCGACACTCGCCCACACTACGCCCGAGCTTGGATACCTTTCCCCGGCTCAGCCTTTCGAGGAACTGTTCGACAAGCTGATCGCCTACACGTCGTTCACCCCCCTCAACAACATCTCCGGTGGTCCCGCAATCTCGTTGCCGATGCACCAAACCAGCAACGGCCTACCACTGGCTTCCCATTTCTCGGCAGATCTCGGCGATGAGCGCACTCTGCTCGAGTTGGCCTTCGAACTGGAAGAGGCCCAGCCCTGGAATCGAATCCAGGACTGAGCCACCACCTCCGGAAGTAACGATCAGTCGCGCGGCAACCCGAGCATGCGCTCACCGATCACGTTGAGCTGCACCTCGGTGGTGCCGCCGTAGATGGTGGTGGCGCGGCCTGAGATCAGCTGCTCCATCGCCTTGTCGCTGGGCTTACCCGGGATGCTGACCGCTCCGGCAGCACCTAGTTCCGCGACCACGAACTCGGCGATCGACTGGCTGATCTTCATGGCCAGAAGCTTGCCGACGCTCGACGTGGTACTTACATCGATTCCCGAAAGTTGTTTGAGCACAACGCGAGAACCGATGAGATCGATGGCCTGACTTTCGGCAACAAGCTCGCCGACGCGGTAGCGCCCGATCGGGCTGAGGTGTGCAGACTTCGCGAACTTCAGCAGATCCGTGTCCGACGCATAAGCCTCCATCTTCTGACTCAGCGCGACGCGCTCACCGGCCAGGGTTGTACGTGCGACGTTCCAGCCGTCGTTCACTTCTCCGACCACATTCTCGTCGGGAATGAAGACGTCGTCGAGGAATACTTCGTTGAACAGCGCCGAGCCCGTCATTTCACGCAACGGACGGACAGTGATTCCCGGCGTCGACATATCCAGCACGAAGTAGGTGATGCCTTGATGTTTCGGCTTGGCGGCATCCGTGCGGGCAATGAGCATCGCCCAGTCGGAGAACTGCGCCACCGTGGTCCAGATCTTCTGACCGGTGACTTTCCAACCGCCGTCTACCTTTTCGGCCTTCGTCGACAACGAGGCGAGGTCGGAACCGGCGCCGGGCTCACTGAACAGCTGGCACCACACCAACTCGCCCTGCAATGTGGGTACTGCCAGTTCCTGCTTCTGTTTGTCAGTGCCGTGAGCAACAACCGCCTGAACGGCCCAGCCGCCCATCAGGAGTTGCGGCATCGCGATGCCGGCCGCCTTGATCTCCTGCGAGATCACAATCTGCTCGAGCGGAGCGGCGCTGCGGCCGTACGGCTTCGGTAGATGCGGGTGGACCCAACCTCCATCACCGAGAGCGATCAACTGATCGTCCTCGTCCAGATCGACCAGCTTCGCGAGTTCGCTTGCGATCTGGCCGCGAATAACCTCGGCCTCGAGCGGCAATTCGAGAACCGAAGCCCGGCTGATGCCGTCGATCGCCTGCTGCGCAACACGATTGGCACGATCCTCGCGAGTTCCGAGAATGCCACGAATCGACAGCGCCCGACGGTAGTACAAGTGAGCGTCGTGCTCCCACGTGAAACCGATGCCCCCGTGGACCTGGATGCAATCCTGCGCCACCTGCACCGCTGCGTCGGGGACAATGACGGCGGCGATGTCCGCAGCAAAATCTGCTGTGTCGTCACCCTTGTCCAGGGCACTTGCGGCATCCCACACCACGGCACGAGCTTGCTCGAGCGCAATGCCCATCTGAGCACATTTGTGCTTGACACCCTGGAACTGGCCAATGGGACGTCCGAACTGCACACGAGTCTTGGCGTACTCCGACGCCGTGGAAACACACCAGGACATGACGCCGACGTCCTCGGCGCCCAAAACCACGGCGGCGATGGATCGTACGCGAGTTGCGGTCAAACCGTCGAGCACTCGATCGGCGCTTATCTGCACACTGTCGACTTCTAGGCGTGCACTACCGCGCAGCACATCGATACTGTCCTGCACCGTGATCGAGACTGCACTGCTGTCGAGTACGACGTACCGAACGCCCTCGGGTAACGCCGCTGGTACCAGCAGCACGTCGGCATGTTCGCCGCCAAGAACAGCGTCGAGTACACCGGTTATGCGGTAGCCGCCGTCAGCAGCTTCCGCCACCAAGGGTGTACCCAAAGCAACGGCTGCCGTGTGTGTTCCGTCGAGTAGGCCCGGCAAGAACTCCAGTCTCGCCTTCGAATCTGCGGCACCGAGAACTGCACTCGCCAGAACAGTCGAAACAAAAGGTCCGGGAGAGACAGTGCGGCCCAAGGCTTCCAGAGCCACAGCGAGGGTGAGAAGACCCGCGCCGTGGCCGCCCTGAGCCTCGGGGACCGCGAGCCCCAGCAGATCCTGACCGACCAGGGCGGGCCAGAATTCCGGGAACTTTTCCTCGGACCGGGACTCTACCGCCGCCCGAACCTGTTCGGCAGTGATGGTGCGCTCGGCGAAGGCCCGCACCGAATCTGCGAGTGCTGTGTGTTCTTCACTGAGCCCGAGGCCGAGTTCGTACGCATTGCGCGCCATGGCTTTACAGACGCTCTGCGAGGTCTGCGACGGTCCAGGGACCTTCGCTCTCGATGGTGTTGACGTCATGCCAACCGGCCAACTCGGTGATAGCCCCGCCCTGTACGGCATAGACCTTGCCGGTGAGTTTGCAGTCCGGCCCCGCGAGATACGCCACCAATGGCGAGATGTTGGACGGAGCAAAAGCGTCGAACTCGCCCTCGGGAACTTCGGCTGCAAATAGCGCACCCATTCCGGGGGTCGCCAAAGTCAGTCGGGTACGCGCGATCGGGGCAATTGCGTTGACGCGCACGCCGTACCGATCGAGTTCGTCGGCAGCTACCAGGGTCAGGGCTGCGATGCCGGCCTTCGCTGCGCCGTAGTTGCCCTGACCGGCGTTCGGCATGAATGTGCCTGAGGCCGAAGCAGTATTGATGACCGACGCATTGACGGTCTCCCCCGCCTTGCTCTGCGCTTTCCAGTACGCGGCAGCGTGATGGAGCGTCGCAGCATGTCCTTTGAGGTGAACGGCAATGACCGAGTCCCACTGGCTTTCGTCCATGCCCGCGATAAAGGCGTCGCGAAGGATGCCGGCATTGTTGACGAGGATGTCGAGTCGACCGAACTCGCGGATGGCCTGCCTGACCAGACCTTCCGCGCCGTCCCACGTCGCGACGTTATCCGTGTTGGCAACAGCTGCGCCGCCGGCGGCGATGATTTCGTCGACTACCTGCTGCGCCGGGCCGGCATCCGCACCGGAACCGTCGTTGGCACCGCCGAGGTCGTTGACTACGACGCTGGCGCCTTCGCGGGCGAAGAGCAATGCATGCTCACGGCCGATGCCGCGTCCGGCACCGGTGATGATCGCTACGCGACCGTCCAGACTTCCCATAAGTTCAGTTCTCCTCGAGTGGTTTCAGATGTCGCTGATGACGGCAAGACCGTCCTTGATGACGAGGTCACCGACCGCGCTGGTTTCATACGAATACGAGGTAGCTCCGTCGGCCGATCCGGACTTGTAGAAGGTGGTCTCCATGTCCTGTGTCGGGAGCACAGGCTTCGCGAATCGCACTGCGAGACGGCGTAAACGCTCGGTCTGGCCGTCGGCTAGTTCCGTGAGGGCGCCCCACGACGTGAATGCCATCGTGCACAGTCCGTGGTTGATGATTCCCGGAAGGCCGGACAGGCGGGCGATCTCGTCGTCGAGGTGAATCGGCATCGGATCCCCGGAGGCCGGTGAGTACCGGAACGTCTGATCCTCGTCGATGTGCTGATTCACGACTGCGGCGGGAGCGGCGTCCCGAAGTGCTTCGCCGAAGCGATGATTCGGCGCCTTCTCGCCCAGACCGGTGCCGGCGTCGACCTTGCGGAAGAATGCCGTCATCCACTGCTCATTGACCAATTCGCCCTTGTCGGTTTTGGTTTCGACATAGATGACTACGGTTGATCCGTTGTCACGGCCCTCGAATCCGATGGGCTTTGCCCGCGCCACCAGGTGATCGCCGGGGTAGATGGGACGATGGAACAGGAAATCCTGCTCACCGTGCACCAGCTTCATCAGCAGTTCCACCGGCGCCACCGACAGTGCTGCGGGTGCCATCGACATGAAGACCGGCACCACCGCGAACACGGGCGGGGCGATTTCGCCGCGCAAGTGCCGCTCGATGGGATCGTTGGTGGCAGCCGCATATTCGGCAATACGCTCGGCTGTTACCTCGAAGTGTTCCGGATCAGTCCAGACGTCCAGACCGGAAGTATCGAATTGGACGGTGGGTGTTGTCATAGTGCTTTATCCGACCAACTCGGCGAACTTCGCCAGCGAAGCCTCGAGATCCACCTTGGCATTCTTGGCAACTGCTTTGCCGATCGGCCCGACGATCATGGCGCCCTTGAAGCTGGCGTCGACAGTGGCACGAGATCCCGTGCCGTCAGCTTCGACGGAGAGAACGAATTCTACAGTGACACCTGCCATTCCGGTGCCCCCGATCTTGACCATCTTGGGAACCTCGACCTCTTCGACGGTCCACTCGATCTTGTTGGCCATACCCATCACGGAAACAACTTCGGTGAACTTGGCGCCCAGCGAGACCGTGGTGGGCAGTTCACTCTTCCAGCCCTGGTGGATAGTGAGCCATTCTTCCCAACGCGAGAGATCAGAGAGTGTGTCCCAAGTCTTTTCGGGAGAAGCGGGCAGTACGGCTGAGACGGAAACGGAAGCCATGGTGAAACTCCTTGAAGGTAGTGGGTTTTCGATTCAACGCATGTAGGGCTTGTAAGCCGTGACGACAACTGCGCCGCCGAGGCCGATATTGTGCTGCAGAGCAACTTTCGCGCCGTCAACCTGACGCTTGTCGGCAGTTCCCCGGAGTTGCCAGGTGAGTTCGGCACACTGGGCGAGGCCGGTAGCGCCCAGTGGGTGACCCTTGGAAATCAAACCGCCGGACGGGTTGACGACCCATCGGCCGCCATACGTGGTGTCGTCGGCGTCGACGAGCTTGCCACCGTCTCCTTCGGCACAGAGACCGAGTGCTTCGTAAGTGAGCAACTCGTTGGTGGAGAAGCAGTCGTGCAGTTCGATGACGTCAACGTCGGCTGCCGTGATTCCGGCTTGCGCATAGACCTTTTCGGCGGCCTTACGAGTCATGTCGGCACCCACGAGGCTGATGGCACTCTTGTCCTCGAAAGTGCTGTTCATGTCGGTGACCATGGCCTGGCCGACAATCTCGATGGCGCGGGCGGCCAGTCCGTGCTTCTCGACAAATGCTTCGCTGGCCAGAATCGCAGCGCCGGATCCGTCGGAAGTGGGTGAGCACTGGAGTTTGGTGAGCGGTCCGTGGATTTTCTTCGCTTCGAGGATCTGCTCGAGCGTGTACTCGTCCTGGAACTGCGCGTACGGGTTGTTCATCGAGTGCTTGTGGTTTTTAACTGCGATCTTCGCGAACTGCTCGACTGTGGTGCCGAAGCGTTCCATGTGCTCGAGGCCGGCGGCGCCGAACATGTACGGGGCGGGCGGCATCGCAAATTCCTGAAGCTCAGCCAGCGCGAGCAAGTGACGCATCAACGGCTGTTCGCGGTCGTCGTACATGGTGCCCAGCGAGCCGGGGAGCATCTTCTCGAAGCCCAGAGCCAACGCGCAGTCTGCCTGCCCACTCTTGACGGCTTGCACTGCCAGGTACAGAGCGGTCGAACCCGTCGAACAGTTGTTGTTGACGTTGACTATGGGAATGCCCGTCATGCCGAGCTCGTAGACAGCGCGCTGACCTGCCGTGGACTCGCCGTACACATAGCCGACAAACGCCTGCTCAACCTGGCTGTACTCGATACCCGCGTCTTCGAGCGCCTTGGTTCCGGACTCCCGCGCCATGTCGGGATAGTCCCAGTCACGGGCTCCCGGCTTCTCGAACTTCGTCATGCCGACGCCGACGACAAAAACCCTGTTGCTCATTGCCACTCCTGAAGAGACGGTATCTGTGTGTGACACGCTGTCCCACCAAAGTATGTGAGACATCATGTCCAGTCAATGGTTGGTAGGTATCGGGGCTCGGTAGGTATCGTTCGACAAATGACGAATACAGCTGAGTCGGCGCAGCCCGACGGGCGCAGCACTCGCTGGAACGATCACAAGGAGCAACGCCGAGCACGGATCCTCGACGCGGCCCTCGACGCCGTCAACGAGGGCGGCGCCGACATCGGCGTTCAACTGATCGCGGAGCGCGCCGATGTACCCCGTTCGGTCGTGTATCGGATCTTCAAGGATCGTGCCGATCTCGACGAACAGTTGCGGGTCCGGATCCTCGACATGATGATGAGTGATCTGACGCCCACCCTCACCCCGGCGGGCACAGTGGGCGACACCATTTCGCGGGCAGTCCACACCTACATCCAATGGATCATGAAATATCCACGGCTGCACCACTTCTTAGGCAAGGGTTCGCCGAGCACACGGACAACGGGCTCGAAGGTAGTCGGTTCCAAAGTTGTCACCGGAACGAAGACCGCCATCGCCGTTCAGTTGGGCAATCTGTTGGGCGCAATTCTGGCGAGCCGCGGAAAGCCGTCAAAGATGGCTGAGCCGTTAGCTTTCGGGCTCATCGGACTGGTCGACGTCAGCGTCAATCGATGGCTCAGCCAACCGGGATCCGACGTCTCGAGCACCGAATTGGCCGACTTCCTCGAACTTTCCATCTGGCAGGTCCTCGACGGCAATCTCCGCCGGATGGGTATCGATATCACCCTGAAGACCCCCATTTCGGAGTTGTAAACAGCAGCGCGTGCACACCGGGGCATGTTTCTTTCCCGGTGTGCACGTTGCGTATTCGGCTGTTCAGGCTGCTGTCGGCGGACTGTTCCCCGATATCGGAACCTGATACGGATCTACCGACATCGGTGGATAGAACCGAGTTTTCCGATCATCCCCGATCTCGACACTCCACTCGGTATGGTGCAGCAACCGATGATGGTGACCGCACAAAAGTATGAGATTGTCGAAATCCGTTGGACCACTGTCTATCCAATGAACAATATGGTGGGCGTCGCACCATCCGGGCGGAGTGCCGCAGCCGGGAAACGCGCATCCGCCATCCCTGACAGCCAAAGCTCGCCGCTGCGGGACCGTCGCGGTTCGCTCGTCGAGCCCATGATTGAGCGGAACACCGTTCTTATCGAGCAGGATTCGGGTGACCATACAATCGCAGGCCAGCATGCGGGCGCTGTCGAGGCTGATAGGCCCGGCCCAGTTGGTGATCGCATACCCGAGTTCCTCAGTGGACGGCAAAAGGTCTTTCAATGCCTGCAGGTCCGTGAGGTCTTTCGCGGTAGCAGTAATCGTCAGGTGCGGTTTGACGCCACCTTCGACGGGGCCGAGGCCGGCCATCTCGAAGCGGCGCAGTAGTTCACAGAAACCGTCAGCCCGTCGAAGTGCCGGGGTGCGAAGATCTTTCACACCGTCGATTTCGGGAGTCGGCTTCGAGAGTCCGGACAGTAGGGCAATGAGGCGGGCTCCGTTGACGGCGTCGAGGTCGCCTTTGACGCTGACGCGGCCGTACAAACCTTTCGAGGCATAGAACTCGTTGCGCTCGGAATCCTCTCCGATGGGGACGCCGTCGTCGCGGTTGCCGTACTTCTTTTCGATGCGCCGGATGGCTGCTCGGACTGCCTCGCAGTCGGAAACTTTTTTCGAGGCGAGGTCCAGAAGGATTTCCCGAGCCTTTTCGATGTCCGCGATATGCATATTCTTGGGTGGGCGCTGGCAGAACTGTGCCACCTGACGGGCCTTCTGCATATCGATGTCACCATCGTGAAAGGACTGTGCGACTACAGGTTCAAGCATGAACAACCGTGCGAGGCTGACCAGTTGGCTGCATTCGCCGATCTCGAGATTGGTGGACCGGTGCAACCACTGGGCGATAGCCCGAAAGCCCGTATCCGGGAGAGCATCACGCGTGAACATCTCGACAACGAGGTGCACCATGCGCGATTGCATGTCATGGCGGGCGCGGACCAGGTCGAGAACCTCCGCCTTGAGACCCTCACCGTCCAGTTGCCACGCTTCCCGATTTCCCATGCTCCAATTCTAATCGAACAGGATTTCGATTCCTAGGGACATTTCGGACAGGTTTTCGAGCACTTGTGCTCGAGAGTTGTTGATATACAGAGCAATTAGACTCAGACTACACGGCACCCAACCTCATTCTGACCCCCATGAGGATGATGCCGAGTGCGTTCTCACCCGGAATGTCTCGATGCCGCGAGCAACTACAGCTCCCCCAGATCTGGTCATGCCAGATGTTGCCTTCGACGAGCAGTGAGCCTGATGTCGTGCGGAGCTGATCTGCAAGTTCAAGATTGTAGGTGAACTTTGCACCGACAACAGATTCCATCACCCGAAACTTCATTGCTTCCCAGTCAGCAATCAGCTCGGCACTGCGACCGAGCTTCTTTGCCTCAGCTGGATCATCGGTGGAGAGAATCGCCCGGATCACCCTCTGATCCAACGTTTTCGCCGCAGCATAGGCATGCTCGCTCGAAGGGAAAAGTTGACCCCGATAGAGGGTAGGTGCGGGATACAGGTTTGACATGTATTCGTGGTCGCCGACGAAAGAATTGATGACCGGGGTCGGAAGCTCTCCCAGCTGCCACTGACGTTGCTCCATCGGGTCTCCCTACGTCAGATTCGGCTTGTAGCCCTTACCTTGCATCCAGGCCAGCACGTCCAGGATCCGCACCGCCGGCACTGACTCGTCGATCTCCGCACGGTTACGCAGGTCGAGCAGCTTCCGATGCAGTTCACCGTCGCGCTCCCGCATCGCCTGTCGCACCGGTTCCACGTGAGCAGATTTTGTCCGGAGTTCGCGGCCCAAGACATCGTCGTAAATCGGGTAGAGCCTGGGGCGCTTACGTGCAATGAGCTTGGACGCCACGATGCGGCCGACGCCATGGATGTCCCGCAAGGCTGTTTCCAGCCGTCCTGTCGGGGATTCTTCCGTCATCGGCTCGGACTCGTCGACCAGGTCGCGGTCCGGACCGACAGCAGCCAGGAGTTGGTTCAGTTTCGCGTTCTCGTCTCCGAGCAGAACGAATACACCTTGCGCGGGCACCTGCACAGACAGGAATGTCACGGCGACAAGATCTTCCGCAGTGAAAACATCGGTATCGCGCGCACGGGTACCGCTGGGATCCCATGAATCCCACAGCGCACCGGTCCGCAGATAGCCGGTCTTCGGGACTGCCCTCGTGAAGTACTCCTCGAGCACGTCGAGCGCCCCGGCGTCGTCGCCATCGCGCAAAACTCGCGGCAACCGGATCGACACCTGATCAGCCTCGTCCACAGCCGTTCACTCCCTCTCGTTGCATGAGGTCCAAAGTACTCAGGACTCCCGCGAACTCACACGTTCGCCCTCACATCCCCGTCCGCGTTATGGTTCTCACCACGCACCACCGCCCTACCGATCGCTAACTCGAGGAGTAAACGAAGTGGAAATCAAGGGAACCGCAGCACTGGTCACCGGCGCAGCGTCGGGCCTCGGCGCAGCAACCGCCAAGCGCCTCGCCGAGGCCGGAGCCACCGTCTTCGGCTTGGACCTGCCCGCCTCCATCGAGCGTGCCGGCGACAATGTCCCCGCAGGTGTCACGCTCATCCCCACGGACGTGACCAGCGGCGAAGAGGTCGAAGCTGCAATCAAGCAGATCGTCGAGTCGGGTTCACCCCTGCGCATTGTCGTCAACTGCGCCGGTGTCGGCTGGGCCGGTCGCATCCTGTCCAAGAACGGCCCGCATGACCTGGAACTGTTCCGCACGGTCATCACCGTCAACCTGCTGGGCACGTTCAACGTGATGCGCCTGGCTGCCGACGCTATGTCCAAGACGGACACCGTCGACGAGTCCGGTCAGCGCGGCGTTGTCATCAACACCGCTTCCGTTGCCGCGTTCGAGGGCCAGATCGGCCAAATCGCGTACTCCGCCTCCAAGGGCGGCGTGCACGGCATGACGGTTCCCGCTGCCCGCGACCTCGCGCAGTTCGGCATCCGCGTCAACACGATTGCTCCCGGCATCATCGACACCCCGATGCTCGCGGGAGTCACGGACGAGTACCGCAAGGGTCTCGAAGCCGGCGTTCCGTTCCCGTCTCGTCTGGGCCAGCCGTCGGAGTACGCGCAGCTCGCGCAGATGATCGTCGAGCACGATTACCTCAACGGTGAGACCATCCGCATGGATGGCGCTCTCCGCATGACGCCGCGCTAGTCAGACAGCGGACTAGGGGCCACTGCCAGGGAAACCTGCAGTGGCCCTGTTGTTTTCCAGGTAGTCCGCAACTTTGGATTCCGGAAGCGGACGGCTGATGTAAAAGCCTTGGATGAGTTCACAACCGGCAGAACGAAGTTGATCGAGTTGCCCTACTGTTTCTACTCCTTCGGCGAGGGACCTGATCCCCATCGAACGGGAAACTTCGACAAGCGACTCGACGACGGCGGAGTCTTGGTGCAGTTCCGAGACGAATAGTCGGTCGATCTTCAGCACGTCGAGAGGTAGTCGCCGGACGGTCTCGAAAGATGAATAGCCCGTACCGAAGTCGTCGAGTGCAATCGATATTCCAGATCCGCGGAACGCGACCAGCTGCGCGACAGCGCGATCGTCGACGGTACCGGTTTCGGTGATCTCGAGCTGTAGTCGGGACCCCGGAAGCCCTGATTTGGCAAGTGCTTGCGCCACTTCCGCACCAAAATCCAAGGACGCCAATTGCATTGGTGAAACATTAACCGCGACCAGAATGTCGTCGGGCCAGGTCATAGCTGCGGCACAAGCCATTTCCAATACCTGCACACCGAGCGGGACAATCAGTCCGGTTTCTTCGGCGACGTCGATGAAATGACCCGGTGCCAGCATTCCCCGGTCCGGGTGGTTCCAGCGCAGCAACGCCTCGAACCCCTCGATTCGGCCTGTTGCCGCATGGATTTGAGGTTGGTAGTACAGCTCGAATTCACGCGCCTCGATGGCCCGCCCCAGCTCTTGCAACGCAACCGCCCGCTCGCTGGCCCGCGCTCGAAGGACCGCCGAAAACCTGCCGACGCGATCCCGGCCCGCAGCTTTTGCGTCGTACAACGCCAAGTCAGCGAACATCACCAAACCATCCGATTCTTCGGAATCAACTGGGCTGCTGGCATATCCGATGCTTGCGCGCACTTCGATTCTGTTGCCATTCACCAGGAACGGTTCACGCAATGCCTCCAGATAGTCTGCAAACCGAGCTGTGCTGATGTCTTCTGCCGGGGAACGGTGAATAAGCCCGAACTCGTCTCCACCGATGCGAGCACAGAGACCTTTCTCGGCTACTTCATCCAACCTCGCCGCGACTGCGATCAGCAGTTTGTCACCGACCGAATGCCCCAGTGTGTCGTTGACGGATTTGAAGTTGTCGAGGTCGAGAATGGCGACGTGAACATGCTGGTCGATCCGAGTGCTGTCGAGCGCAGCGTCGAGTTCTTCGCTGAATGCTCTCCGGTTCGGCAGCCCGGTCAATGCGTCGGTTGCCGCGAGCCACAAGATCTTCTGTTCAAAATTGTATTTTTCCGTTATGTCCGATCCAATTCCACGCCAGCCACGGTTCGAACCGTCTTGGGCAACTAGCGGATTACCTGACAACGACCACCATCGATCGCCGTCGTCCACACGAACCGGAACAACCACGTCACGGAACGGAACCAGTGCTTCGAGGTGGCCAACCAGCGCCTCCAGTGCCTGTGCTCCACCCCGGGTGGATCCGATCTCGAGCCGTTCGAGGAGTCTGCGAAAGGTGAGCTCCCGCAACTCCGCGACAGGAATTCCTGATACCTGCGACAGTCGCGTCGAAGCGCGCGACATTTTGCCGTCGATGCCGACTTCCCAGAGCCAATCGCGCGATCCGCCCTCAAAGTCATCGAGGAGCAGTCCCACCGTTTCGCGCTCCGCCGCAGCCTCGAATTCTGCAAGACAACGAGCCCGGAACGAAGACGAGAGATACACCGCCGCAACACACAATGCAAACGTGTACATGACGAGTTGGAATGCCAGATAACGATATTCCACTTCAGGCCTCAGGAGTATAACGAGCAGGAGGCCTAGCCCGTGCACGAGGATCCACGCCAAACTAATGGATCGAACCGTCGACAGAGCCACGGCGCCGGCGCCCATGAGCCCGGCTATCGTGGCCGTCAACACCATTCGGCGAGGGCCATCCACGACCGGAAGCATTTTTGCGGCAAAGATGGTCATGAGAACCCCGAGAAGGATCACCTCGATCATCAGCGCCCAGTAGTCGTACCGAGTTGTGTGCGCCCGTGCACGCCACACGGAGACATACTTACTCCGCGGCAGCCATACTCGAACCGAATTTCCTGCCACCAAAATGGCGGCGGCTCCCCAGAGTATTCGGAAGTTCTGATGGTCCGACGGTACGACGTACATCAGCAGCGCACACAAGCTGAAGATATTGGCAATGTTGGATAGTGGTGCAACAGTTGTCGCTTGGCCCATTTGCCTCGCAAAGAGATCTTGCTGCTCGATTTCCGACAATTCGGATACGGCTCCACCGGTGTCCACGTTGCTCGACATTCAACAGCCCTCCCCTACGCAGCTACCAACACAGGCGCCTACGGAAGTAGTGTTCCAGACCTCTGACCAATTGCGGTCCCGAAAGTTACATCTATACCCGAAACCCGGACATATCAACCAAATTGAGACCTTTGGCGGTCTCGGTACACACTGCTGTCGAAAGCCGCCGCGATCCGGCTTCCACTATCAGAGCCCACGAATTCCGCCATCAGGGCAGTCCGTCCTTGCACTCGGATCAGCCGACCGCACTGTTGTGTACAGAATCTCCGAAATACGCGGCATCAGGCCCAAGCGCCGGAGTTTCATGTCATGGCTACTACTGACGAAATCCCCACCCTCGAAATCATTTCGGGCGCCAAGCTCGCCGCGCCCCGGATCGGAATCGGTCACACCCGGCAGACCCGCGGCCTCTCACCGATCCACTTGTGGCAGTCGTGGTACGGACCCAGTAGATGCAGATCGTGCCGGAGACAGTGGTATCGGTTGCCGAATAGTTGGTGATATGAGTAAATTCCGTCTGCTCGACTGGAGCTAAAAACTCCGATCTGTTTTCAAATCTGGTGTTGCCGAATATATTACGACCATGTCCGAGCGATTTGGTTTACCCAGGGAAAAAATCATCGACCTCGTGAATGACAGGCCAGTAATAGCCCGCCTCGTACGCAGTGCGCAACAACTCCGATCCGCGAGAGAACAAGTCGATATCAGCATCCTCAGACCACACATGCGGCGCAAAGCGATCGGACACCGGAACTCTGTCGGCCGTATCGACACCGCCGGAGTCTGATGTACCACAGGAAGATACGATCAGAACTACGGAAATTGACAGAGTCGCCCAAGCCGAACATGTTTACCTGCTTACCACTCAGCATCTTGAGCATCGTTGCGGCACAGCACTCGGCTTCTTCCCAATAATGGACTGCTGCAAGGAATCTCCCGATCCATCAAGCCGTGCAGTATGCCTGCTCTCATCAGTTCCGCCCCGCGGCCGGACAAGATGCGTGAACGCCCGCGCATCCGGTGGCAGTTTCGAGAGCAGGTCCTCGATCTGCTGAGGCGTTTTGCCGTCCAGCGACCGACTGAGTTGGTTGAGGTATTCCATCTGCGAAGCCGGAATTGCCGCGGTATCACCACATTCCAGCCGAGAAGCCGACGAAATACGTACCTCTGCAATCACTTTCGCAGCCGACTACGACACATCAGTTGGACCGATCCACTCCGGATACTGCACGGCCATCGGCATCGTCGGCATGACATAGCCGGGAGGTGACCTCAATGCTCTGCTCCCGGAAAAACTTGTGGTAAACATCGGAAATTCCAGTTTCCACCAATCGATACACTGCTGCGGGATCGCGTCACTCCGAATCGATGTGTACTCGGTGATTTTCCAGTTTCCGAAAACATTCCACACCGGCGGCCGTTGCGCACGAGGATCATGACCATCCACATCGGTATCTACAATCCCCGGCTTGCCCGGAAGTTCCGCAGCATTCACCAAAGTGATCCGTACAGAATCAGAAAGAACGGCCTCCCCTGGCCTTTCGCTCGGTTTCTGAAATAACCGATAGCTACACACTGTGGCCGATACTGAATTCGAATTCACCGAGTAATCAACTACATGCCGAAACCAGGTATGTACGCGTCCATAGTTCGTCCCCCCTTCGGTGCGGAAACCTGGATTTCCGGGAGTAATCCAGCTATTACTGTCACGAACCGCATCAAAATAACCCGGATAGGTAGTTTCAGGCCCGGCAGCGAAAGTGTATTCAATAGATTCCTCGGCAACACGAATCAATTCCGCACCGCGTCCGATCAAATCGATACCAGGATCAGCCGACCACACAGTCGTGTAGGGAAATGGCAAGACCGTCGCAATATCGACAGAAACTGCAGGTGAGTCACCACCACATGCTGTTGTAGATGCCGCACATACCAGGGCTACGGCCGCCGCCATCACACGTCTAGTGATCATAGAATGTCGCCTTGTCATAGCTGTCCTGCATTCTCGAATAATGACTATCGCTTGGACGACCGAACGTCGAGAACATCGTGTTGATGTCACCTAACTTAGCCTTATTATTCCCGGCCGAAACCTGAAGATCATCCCATGACTTCAAGGTTCCGTCATGATTGAATGCCCAATCGTAGGTCTTGAATTCAGGCGGCAATTCTGGCGCAGCATTCAAAATATTGTAAGCCTGTTTAGCTGAATCGAAACCTGAAAGTTTAGCCGAATCAGCACCTGTAGGTTGCGCACCGATTATCGACTCCTTCAACGGATCTCCCCCGGCACCGAGCATGGCATTGATGTAATCCCCGCCGGATAGGTTGCCGATCCCCAACGTTCCGAGGCTCATCAAAGCACCGTACGCATTGTTCTTACGCGCATACATTTCGGCTGCCTGCGCTGCCGTATCGTCGTAACCATCCTGGGTGCCGCGAAGCAACCCGACATCAGCCAGTCCGGCAAGGGTTCCAGCAGTATCCAAATTGTTGACTACGCTTTCACCCATAGGGTTCAGCGCATACTCACCCTGCTTCGCGAGCATCTCCTGATACGCCGCTTGCGTAAAATTCGTCCCAGCTGTTTCATCGGTATTCATCAACGCGAACACGTTTGCCGAACCAGTGTAATGCTGCATCCCGTCCGGATCAGCCCATCCATCAGTGTCGAAACCGGGAAGGTTCTCAGGAACTGCCCCAGCCAGATGGGACACATACGGGCTCATACTGCTCGAAACTGTCTGCAACAAATCAGGATTGAGCTGACCAACCGACTGACGATCAGCTTCGGGAACATTCGACAACAGTTTCCACGCATCGCCGGTACTGACCGCCTCACCAACAGCTGACATGATGCTGCCGGAACGAGTTGCCGTCGCCACATCCGTCGGGTCATTCGGATTCTCCACCGTGGCATCACCATCCGGGAAATCGAAGAGCGTCGACGCAGCCTTGCCGTCGTCAGTCCAGTTGTGCGACAGCACATCCTTCACAAAATCACTGCCGTTCTCGGGATTGTTCACAGCAGCATCGACAGCAACCTTGTCATCTCCCACAGCGGCGAAGATCCGCTCGGTGAGCCCCTTGTCCGGACTGCCCCCGTCGGCAAAGAAGCCGGCTCGCTCAGAGGGCCTGAGCTGCTCCTGAGCGACCTCCGCATTCAGATACTGCCTACCAACCTCCAACAGCGACTTATCGAGTTCACTGCCGGTCTTGTATTGATCGTCACCCATCGCGACGATGTCAGCGATAGCCAGATTGTCGGCAACACCATTGAGTTCGACTGTACGGATGAAGCTCTGGCCACTGACCTGGAAGTCGCCCGTAACCAAGTCATCCCGAGTCAACGATTCACGCATCTTGTCCGGCAGTACGTCCAGTCCGCCCTTCGTCGGAATTTCGGAATCACCTTCCACCGACGCGGTCACGTGCTCGTTGGAGAGAATCTGCAACGAGTTGGCGACCGACGCCCGCGCATCCGGTGGCAGTTTCGAGAGCAGGTCTTCGATCTGCTGAGGCGATTTGCCGTCCAGCGACCGACTGAGTTGGTTGAGGTATTCCATCTGCGAAGCCGGAATTGTCGCGGTATCACCGCGTTCCAATGCAGCAGCCTGCTCCGGCGTCAAGTGCCCGCTTTCCGAAATCCGCTGCAGTTGCTCCGGCGTCATCGACTCCGGATGCTTGGCCATCGCATCAAAATCACTCTTACCCTGTTGTCCACCCGACGTAGCTGCCGAAGTGAATTTCACCCGCAATCCGTCACGCGCAGCTGCCAGGGAACTTCGGAGGTCGTTGTCGGCTGTTTCTGCCGCATTTGCCTTGTCGGTAAGTTCACGTTGACATTCCTGCATCAACGCCACGCGAGCGGCGTCCGGTTCTGCGCTCGAGTCAGTGAGCACAAGGGATTCAGAGACCGAGAAATTGTTGCTAGCCGCTGTATCGATTGCCAAACGGGCATCCCTCAAGGGAGATTCGATCTCGTAGTAGCCGTTCCTCGCTGTAGCTGCGAGAGCCTCGAGTGCGTCGGCAATCTCCCCGGCCGTCTTTTTGTCCGCGGCCGCTCTGTCCTGAGCTGCTTCGGCAGTCTTCCCTTCCCAGTAGTTACCGTTGATCATCGTCACACTGCTGAGATACCTGGCGAACAGGTCCTCTGCCTTGCTGCCCAAAGAAGTCCATGAATCGGCAATAGTGTTCAGGGCGGCCGGATCCCACGAGTTGAGCTGCGCGCGCGTCGGGGTCATTCGATGGAATCCTGAGTGTTCCAGTCACCGGTTGCAGAGGTGTACGTAGTGGCCAGATCTGCAGCCGACTGCTCGTCGCGGCTTCGAAATTGTTCAGCAACGTTGACCATGATGTCGCCGGCCTCGCCGAGCCGCTCTGTCAACGAAGGAACCAATACACCGTCGATGAGCTCAGACGAGATGGATGAGGCTTCGAGATAGGAGCTGAGCACACTCGAGGAAGACCCAGCCGATGGGTCTCCGAACATCGGTGTGAATGGCAGAGGCTCGGACGGCATCGAATTGCTGTTGAACCAGGAGCCGAATGAACCATTCACGCCCGAGGCGCCACCGGCTGGCGGACCCACCGACAGCTGCGCTGCTTCGTCAGCGAGCCCGTGCAGAACACCGCCCAGCTTTTCGAGTTCCGCGATATCTGCCGCAAACGTACCCACAAGCCCCCCTCGGACTTACGAGCCAGACCCCCCGACTCGCACAATGTCGCCCAGTATAGGACGAACGGTCGAGTTCAGAGATCCGACGCCAAGGGAATCTCCTTCACCGCACGATCAGTCATCCATTCACGTAGGACCTTGGTGGCGATGACGTCGTCCTCGTTGTACTGCAGGATCCGTGTCCGTTGCGACTCGTCGGGCTCTCCGTCGTAACCGACTGCTTCGCGGTACCAGGCCATGGACGCCTCGCCGCCGGCCTCGGCGTCACGCCAATTGAATCCTGCAACCGGAGCAACCTTCTTGAGCCCCTTACCTTCTGGGCAGATGAACTGATCGCTGACTGCCTGATAGATATCCACCCATTGTGGGCTGTCGATGAACTCTCGGATCTCGTCTTTGGTTGGTATGCCCGGTTCTCCGGCAAATCTTCGAGCCGAATCCAACAACCACTTGTCCTCAGCTGATCGCGAATAGCAGTATGCGGCAAAGGTTTTACCGGAAGCAGCAGCAGCAGCACGCTCCGCCATCAACCAACCCCAGAATTCGGCGAACGACCGCGCCTCGTCACGCGTCGGCAACGGATCCCACGTCGCGAAACCTCGATACATCGAGAAGCCACCAACATTGAGCAAAGTCCCCCACAGGTAGGCACCGTGCTCCTGGTAGCTCTCCATGTCGACATCGATTTCGATATCGGCGCGAGTCACCGAAATTTCCTCGAAGCGTCGCACCAACGGAGCGCCCACCAGCCAGGCTTTCGCGATCACGACGGCGTCGTCGAAGTTCCCGTGCGGCCAATCCTCGAGCGGCTCGCCTTCCCACGCGGCAAGTTGATCGATGGTGTTGCACCCGGCGTCACGCAGCAGCTCGGCCCGCGAGCCGACGGCCACCAGACTGACATCCCGATTGCGAACCAATTCTTGCTTGCATTCCGTCCACCACGGGCACGATTTGCACTCACTGATCTGCGAAGGCGAGGTCAAGATCTCACCGCGCGCCACGGCAATTCTGTCGTCGTAACGCTCGTCGTAGTCCTCGAGAATCGCACTCAGGTCGTACACGAGAATGCAGTCGCCGTTGTAGCCGACGGCACCGGCTTGCAACGACGGACTCGCCAGTCCCCGGCGCTCGAGCATTCGATAAACCTGGGCGACACGCATCTGGTCGCGGACCTGGCTTCGGACCTTGCGCTTCGGATCCGTCTCGGGCTCCCACTCGAACAATCCCGACGTGATTGCGCCCTGCCCGGGATCGGTGACTTTGTGGTTGACGACGATCACCGGGATGTAGCCGCCACCGTCGACGTCGCGGATGAGCATTTCGCAACGACCCTTGCGCCCGGTGTCGCGCTCGACGGGCAGCACCGCGCCCCAGATTCTGTCGGCGCCGGCCTCACAGGCCGCGAGGGTGTCGCGGGCCTGCGCTGCCGTGGACTGGTCGGAATCGATGCGCACCCACCGCTCCGGATCCGCGCTGATCACGAGATCCGCGATCTCGGCGCGCTTGGCGATCGCCGATTCCTGACGTTGCTTGACTCCGGTATCGACAGGTTCCGACGCCGACTTCCCCGGAAATAGTCCGTCGAGACGGACCCGGTGGCGGCAACGAGTCAACGCTCCCGAATCGATCAGCGGGAGCTTGGGCGCGAGGTTGTTATCGGAACACACGATGACGAAGATTATGTGCTCCCCTAGGCTGAAGCCGAAGCGCAGGTACCTGGCAGCGCACAAACACCTGGAAACGGGGTCCTTTTCGATGGGGTTGTTCAAGAAGCGGAAGTCTCGTGCCACCCGCAAGGCAGAGGCGAAGGCTCTCAAGCACAAGGCTGAGGTCGAGGCAAAACTCAACGCCAAGAGCCAGCGCAAGCGCGATAAGGTCGAGACCAAGTCGATCAAAAAGCTGGAAAAGACCGAAATCGACTCGACGCACAAGATCGAGAAAGCCCAGCTCGCAACACTGAAAGCCCAGGAAAAGGCTGCCGCGAACCAGGGCCTGACCGTCGCCAAGGTCCGTAAGTACCTCGGTGTCGCTCGCCTCTTGGCACCAGTTCTGCTGCCGATCGTTTATCGAGCGGCAACCACCATTCGTGGCCAGTTGGACACTGCTCGAGCTCAGAAGATGGGCATTGCCGTCGACCAATTGGGCGATTACACCGGGCACGGTGCCAAACTCAGCGCCCGGATCGCGGGAGCCGAAAGTTCGGTCACCGAAATCCTGAGCCACAAGCCGAACGATGCCGAGACACAGCGTTTTGCCGCGGCAATCCGTGAGCGTCTGAGCGATCTGAGCACCGCAGTTCGGGCATCCGAGCAGATGCCGCAGGCACGACGCAAGGCTGCGCACCACGCCATCGCTACCGAACTCGACGGCGTCGAAGCAGATCTGCTTGCGCGCCTCGGCGTGCGCTAGAGAAAAGTGTCTTCACTCGGCGCGCCCGCGACAGCACCCCTTCGGGGCAGTGTTGTCGGGGCCGCGTCGGGTGCCCTGGCGATAGCAGCGCACGGGATGGGCGGCGGTGAAATTCCGCCGGCGTCGGCGATGACTTTGCTGATCGCCGTCAGCGTGGCGGTTGGCGCGATCACCGCAACACTCCCGGCACTGACACGAGGCCCGTTGCCCCTGATTGCGGCACTCGGTGCCGGTCAACTCGCGGCGCACGCTGCCATGACCGTCTCCGTGCACTCTCATTCATCCGCTCCCGGCCTCATGATGCTCGGGGCGCACGCAGTGGCTACCGCGGTGTGCGCGGTACTCGTCCTCGCCGCTGAGCAGTTTTTCCGCGTCGTCACCACGGTCATCCGAGACGTACTGGCTCCGATTGGGCCGATTGCCCGAGTTCGCCGACGCATCTCCTACAACGGCACCCACCCCAGCACCGTCGACGCTCTCCTTCGCGCCAGCATCTCGCGGCGCGGTCCTCCTGTTCTGGTTTGAAGAACTCGTCACTCATCGAAACCTTCACCAGAGGACACAACCCAACATGAAGAACACCCTGATTTCGCGTGCACTTTTCACGGCAACAGCCACCGGCGGAGCCCTTCTCATCGCCGGCGGAATTGCGTCGGCGCACGTCAGCGTCGTAGCTCCCGGGGCGACGCAGGGCGGATACACCGTTCTGACCTTCCGCGTTCCCACCGAATCCGACGCCGCCTCCACCACCAAGGTGACGGTGGCACTGCCCGACCTGAAGTCGGCTCGCACCGAACCGATGCCCGGTTGGACATCCGTCGTCGAGAAGGATCCGACGTCGTTGGTCGCCAAGTCCGTGACCTGGACAGCAGATCCCGGCGTCGGAGTCGGACCCGGCCAGTTCCAGCAGTTCGTCCTTTCTGCCGGCCCTCTCCCGACGCAGGACGAGGTCGAGTTCAAGGCAGTGCAGACGTACAGCGACGGCAAGGTCGTCAACTGGGATCAGGAAGCTCTCGCCGACGGCAGTGAGCCCGACAAGCCGACACCGACGCTGACGTTGGCAGCTTCGACCGGCGACGCCCATGGGGCAAACACCGCAACTGCGACGGAATCTACGACAGAATCAGCGAACGACAACACAGCCCGCTGGCTCGGAGGAGCCGGACTGGTGCTCGGCGCCCTCGGCGCCGCACTCGGTCTGGGCGCACTGGTGAGGAGCAAGCGTTCATGAGTACACGCATCAAGGTAATTACGGTCGGTCTACTCGCCATGCTCGCGTCGATGATCGGAGTGGGCACCGCCAGTGCACATTCCGCCGTCACCAGTTCCAACCCCGAGAACGGAACGTCGATCCAGGTCGCCCCGGACAACGTCTCCGTCAGCTTCAACGAGGCCTTGCAGGCGCAGTTCGCCGCGTTGACGGTCACCGGCCCCGGCGACAGTCGCGACCAGTGGACCAAGGGCGACCCCTCGGTGGAGGGTGCAACGGTAAGTGTGGATCTCGGGGATCTGGGACCCGCCGGTGTGTACACGATCGCGTATCGCGTGACCTCTGCCGACGGCCACCCGGTTCAGGGAACGTTGAACTTCACGCTCACCGAAGCCGGCCCGGGCACTCCCACCACTCCGACGGCGGGTGGCGGTGAGAGTTCGTCGTCATCCTCGTCGTCGAACAGCATTCCAGTGTGGGCCTTCATCGTCGCCGGTGTAGTCGTCTTCGGCGGCGCACTGTTCTTCGTGCTCCGCAAGCCCAAGTCGAGCTGATCCGATGACCGGTACGGCAAACAGATGGTGGTTGCTGTTTGCCGTACCTACAGCTCTCCTGGGAGTGCTGATCGCCTGGGGGTTGGCAACTCCCGCCGGCCCCGAGGCGTCCAGCACCGTCCGCGCCCTCGCCATCGGTAGTGGTTCTGTGACACTGGGAATCGCGACCTTGGCGTGGATGGGACGCGGGGAGCGTCGACCCGCAGCACCCGCAGCCACCATGTGGACTCAACTCACCGCCCTTGCTGCAGTGTGGTTCGTTGCCGAAATCGCCCTCCTCGCATTGGGGGCCGCGGCCGCCGACGGAACGCCGATAACGTCGTTGACAGTCGGCAACTTCGGAACATTTGTCAGCGAAGTCAACGTCGGCCGCGTCGGTGTCGCCATCATCGTGTGCGCGTTTTCCGTCGTCTGCTACGGCGTCTACGGGTTCAAGAACCCTGAAACAGCGCCTGTGGCACCGGCATTGGTCGTCACGGCGCTCGCCCTCGCCGCCCGTCCCATCACCGGCCACATGGCGCAGCAGAGCTTCGGTTCCATCCTCGACGCCGTCCATGTGCTCGCGGCCGCACTGTGGTTCGGTGTCCTTGCCGCCCTCGCCCTGGCAATGCCCGCTCGCGGCGCCTGGGCACTCTGGTTGCCCAAATACTCCGAACTCGCCTGGCGATGCGTTCTCGCACTTGTCATCACGGGAACGGTCAACGCTGCCGTGCGCCTCGGATCTGTGACCGCCCTCTATGACACCGCGTACGGACGCGTCGTACTCGCCAAAATCGTTGCCATCGCCTTACTGGTCGCCTTGGGGTGGTGGTGGCGTCGAACGTGGGTGATCGCGAGTGCAGCTCACCGAATCAGCGCGGACGGATCCTTGCGCCGCGCGATCAGTGAAGTTGCCTTTATGGCAATCGCTTTCGGCCTTGCTGCGGCGCTGGCGACAACTGCCTGATCCACTTTCGGGTGTCTGCCGGATCGATGACGTCATCCAACTCGAATATTGTTGCCGCCATCAGAGCTTTACCCTGCGCATACGCCAACTCCACGAACTGGCCGAACAGTGTCTCCCGAGCAGCGGGGTCTTCGATCGACTCCAGTTCCTTCCGGAAACCCAACCGCACAGCGCCTTCCAAGCCCATGGGGCCGATCTCGCCGGTCGGCCAGGCCACCGTGAACTCCGGAGCCTGGAACGAACCGCCGGCCATCGCCATGGCGCCCAACCCGTATCCCTTACGCAGGATGACGGTTCCGAACGGCACGGTAAGTCGCGCACCCGCCACGAAGAACTTGCCGAATCTCCGAACCGTCGCCTCTTCCTCCGAATCAGGCCCCACCATGAATCCCGGTGTATCGCACAGGGTCACCAGCGGCATGCGATGGGCTTCCAACAATTCCAGGAAGTCCGACGCCTTGTCCGATGCCTCCGCGTCGATAGCTCCGCCGAGATGCTCACTACTGTTGGCCAGCACTCCGTACGCGACACCTTCGACGCGAATCAGCGCCGTCACAATCCCGCGTCCGTAGTCGCGCCGCAACTCCAAGACCGAACCGACGTCGGCGATCGACGTGATCGCGGCGCGCACATCGTAGGAACGTAACCGGTTCTCCGGCACCACATGCCGCGACAGACGCGGATCCGGAGCGGTCCACTCCGCCGATGCACCCTGGAAGTAACCCAAATACTTCTTGGCCAGGGCAACGGCCTGAGCGTCGTCGTCCGCTACCAGATGTACGACGCCGTTACGTCGTTGCACGTCGACGGGTCCGATGTCCTCGGGGCGGAAGTTTCCGAGACCACCGCCCTCGACCATTGCCGGTCCACCCATCCCGATGTTGGCGTCGGGGGTTGCGATCAGGACGTCACAGGCGCCGGCCAGTGCCGCGTTGCCGGCAAAACAACGCCCCGATACGACGGCCACCAGGGGCACTCTGCCGCTCAGCGCCGCCATCGCACGGAACGTACCCAGTTCGAGTCCCGAACCCGCTCCGGCATCCGTATCACCCGGGCGGCCGCCGCCGCCTTCCGCGAAGAGCACCACCGGAACTCGCTTGCGGCCTGCAATTTCGAGTAGTCGATCGGTCTTCGCATGATTGCGCATACCTTGCGTACCGGCAAGAACCGAGTAGTCGTAGGAGATGACGACGCTCTCGCCGCCGCCGATGGTCGCGACGCCGCCGATCAACCCGTCAGCCGGAGTGTTGGCGATCAAATCTTCTTCACTACGTCGACTACGTTGGGCCGCCAGAGCCAGTGCACCGTACTCGACCAAACTGTTGTCGTCGACCAAATCGTAGACGTTTTCGCGAGCAGTTCTGCGCCCCAGCTTGTGGCGCTTCGCCACTGCCGTGGGACGTGCTGCGTCGAGCGTAACCTCATGGCGGGCAATGATTTCAGCAAGATCAGGGCGCACAGCGTCGAGGTCAACCATATCGATATCGGCCAGTTGCGCGCCGGCGGTCGCACTGCGAACGACGAGCAGGGGTTCGCCGGCACTCACCGACCTTCCGACTGACGAGAGCACCCGAACCACTTCGAGATCCCCTTCGGCCGGCAGCACATGTTGCATCTTCATCGCCTCGAGTATCACGACCTGGCCGCCGGCGTGCACACCGCTACCGACGGCAGCAAGTTCGACAACGATGCCAGCCATCTGCGCTCTCACCACAACTTCGTCGGATCCGACATCCACACTAGGCACACGGCCGGGCGCACCAATTTCAGGAACCAAGTCCGCCAGGCGCGAGCCGAGCCAGTCGACGTCGATCAGAGATTCACGGAAATCCTTGTCGGACAGTATCGCCCGCAGGAACGCTATATTCGTCGGAACTCCGTCGATAGCAAAATCATCCAGAGCTGCGATCGATTTACGCACTGCTGCAAGAAAATCCGATCGGCGGGTATGTGCGATTACCTTCGCCAGCAGGGAATCGTATCGGACGCTCGGCGTCAGCCCGGGCACACCGAAGGTGTCCACCCGCACCCCCGGCCCACTGGGCGGAGCGAACACGTCCAGCGTCCCGGACGCCGGCAGCGCATTGCCGTCGCGCGTCATGGTTTCCAGGTTGACCCGCGCCTGAATCGCAACTCCCGACGCCTTTGCCAACGCGCCGTGATGCTCGAAATCTCCTTCTGTCCACGTGATTCCACCGGGAAGATCCAGATCGTCGAAATCCATGCCGTCCGCAATCATCAATTGCGCGGCTACCAGATCGACGCCCGTAACCTCTTCGGTAACCGTGTGTTCTACCTGAATTCGCGGGTTGACCTCGAGGAAAACGAATCCGCGCTCTTCGAGCAGAAACTCGACGGTGGCAATCCCGCGATACCCGACCGCGGCACACAAGCGCGCCGCCGCCGAATGCAGGCGCTCACGCAGCGGGTCCGAAAGTCCTTGTGCCGGAGCGATCTCTATCAACTTTTGGTGGCGTCGCTGAACACTGCAATCTCGATCACCCAAGGCCAGAGCACGCGTTCCCCCGCTGCCTGGCGCCGCTACGACCTGCACCTCGATATGACGTGCACGTTCACTGAGCACTTCCGCGAACAACGCCTCGGTGCCGAACCCGGCCAGCGCTTCGGCAGAACAGACCCGGTAGGCCTCGTCCAGAGATCGGGCATCGGTAACCGCCCTCATGCCGCGGCCACCGCCGCCGGCGAGTGCTTTGATCATGATTCCACGCGGGTTGCGGGCAAAGAATTCTCGAACCTCGTCGAGGTTTACGCCGCCCGCGGTTGCGGGTAGTACCGGAATGCCGGACCCGGCGGCGGTCGCTCGTGCGCTCGCCTTGTCACCGAAAGTACGGAGCACGCCGGCGTCCGGGCCGACAAAAACCATGCCTGAATCAGTACATCCCTGCGCGAAGTCTGCATTCTCACTCAGAAATCCGTACCCCGGATGAATGTGCGTAACACCGGAATTCGTCGCAATCTCCAACAACGAATCCTGATCCAGGTAGGCGGCCGCGCCACTGCCCTGCAAGGGGTAGGACTCGGTAGCGGCATCGACATGCGGACTACCCGCATCGTCTTCGGCATACACGGACACTGTTTCGATGCCGAATTCACGAGCAGTGCGAATGATGCGCAGGGCAATCTCGCCTCGGTTGGCGATCAGCAGTCTCATTCGAAAACGTCGCATCCAGTCACCGCCACAGTGTGTTTTGACATCGCCGTCAAGTCAAGCAATAGCGACGCCCGGTGCCGAAGTGGGGGTCTTCGGCACCGGGCGTCAACTCATGCGATCTGGGTCAGGTCGTCGTACTACTTATGCACGGTTGCGTCGGACTGCGATAGCTCCGCAGGCCGCCAAGCCGATCAGACCCAGCCCACCGAGAGTGAGCGCCAGATTCGGGCCGGCACTCTCGTCGGCGCCGCCGCCGTCAATGGCGGTGGGGCGTGGTCCCGTCGGAGCCCGCGGTATTGACGGCGCATCCACCTGCGGCGCGACCGGTGCCGGCACGTTCGGCGCACCCGGACTGACGGGCGCTCCGGGGGGCGCCGGAATGATCGGGATGATGGGAATGATCGGAATGATCGGGATGACAACCACATTCGGCTGCGTAATACCCGGCACAGTCACGGTGGTAGTCCGAACCGTAGTCGTCGTCGTCGTCGGTGCAGTCGTCGTAGTCGTCGGTGCAGTCGTCGTATCGAAGGTCACCGTTGCGTCGCCCGCGAGTTTGTCTTGTTGCACGGTGTCGAAGGTTGCGAAGACCTGGCACTCGGCACCGGCGTTGTTCCAGTGGATGCTCTCGTGCGAACTGGGAGTACCCGACACGGAAACCTTGACGTTGCCACCCGCGGAAGACGTGACACAGAGTTTCACGTCGGTCGAATCATTGCCGCTGCCGGTGACAACGAGGGTATTGCCGGTCAGCTTCGCGTTTGAGCTGGGCTCACACAGTTCGACCTTGGCGCCGGTCGGAACATTCACCGTGAGCCGCTTGCCGTACAGATTGGTCGATACCGTGAAGGTGGCCGTGCCGCCGTTCGCGACTGTTCCCGCGGTGGGGCGTGTCAGCTCGATTCCCAAAATGGGTTCGGCTTTCATGATCTCGAGAATCCGAGACTGCTCTGCTGATCCGAGGTCGGCGTCGCAATCGACCATCTCGGTGCCGTCGCCGTATTTGTGTTGGCCGCCCTCCCAGTCGGAAATACACCACACCAGCAGCTGCCGATTCACCCGATTGTTGTCGGTCGAATCGTCGGCGACACCGTTCGGCGTGAGGGCCGTGAACGGATGTGGATTTTGGAGGAGGTAACTGATGACGAGTTCCTGATCGTCGTTCAGGCGGTCATTACCGGCAACCGGGATTGTCGGCCCCACAGTCTCGAAGGAGAGTTCATTGTGGCGATCGTCTTCAGGGGTATAGCCCGGCCGGCCGCCATTGACCTCATCGCAGGTATCCAGGTCGATATCCGTGCAGTACATCCATTCCGACCGCGGACCCACGCCGTCAACTTCGCGCACACCACAGACCGGGGCGACTACCGACCTACCGTCGACGTAGCCGTTGTTGTAGAGGGGCACGACATTTCCGTCGTTGTAGTTCTCCAAACGCTGACCGTCGATCACCAGTTCATTCGACCCGGGAACGATGTCGGCGGTATCCGTTCCCTCACACGCCGACGCGGTGAAAGCTGCCGTCGGCAGTGCCGCGCGAGCCGGCGCGGATGTTGCGGGTCCCGCAAATCCGGCGACAATTCCACCGACCATCACACACGTCGAGAGTGCGGACACGGAAGTTAGTACGATCGATTTCCGTTGCGCAACGGCCGATGGCGATGTGCTCATTTGTTGATCTCCTCGAAAAGTAACCAGACGGGCAAGCTGAAGACCGCGCCAGTCGATAACTGATAGATTGCCGACTGATTGCGATGATTAGAAACCGTAGAAATATTCATGTCAACCAAGCCTTAACCGGCAAAGGGTTACATATCGTCACCCGCACCCAGTGATGGAAGACGATTTTCGGCCATTGCACCGGGTAGACAAAAACATCTACTACGCAGCAGGTTTTCAGAAAAGATCCAGTGGCGGCCAGGCCGATTCGGAAACCTGAACACCCATTGCTAATCCGTCCGATTTATTCGAACTCAATACCGCTGACTGAACGATCAATTAGCGGAATAGTTACTAATCGGCCTTTGGGTAATCCGAATATCGAACTGAACGCCTCCGGATACGTCACGGAAAATAAGACTCGAATTCATCAATTCGGACTATTCGCATAATTCACCCAGGCGGGTTGGTGATCGGGACACACAATTCGCATACCGGACGCGCCGAATCAATGAGACAACCGTAATCTTTCCGACGACGGACTGACCGGTCCGAACAGGTGCTCTGCTCGTCTCTTCGGGAGCTCGGTATCCCTGTCAATAGTGCTTGCAGAAGGAGATCACCTTATGCCTGAAAACTCAGGGCCGATGACGCCTCTTCAGATCAAGAGTGCTGCCGCGGATTTGATGCCGGCACTCAAATCCGAATTGATCGAACTGGTACGGATACCGTCGGTCGCAACAGACGGCTACCCCGCAGCGCCGCTCTTCGAAGCTCACGATCTGATCGTCTCGCTCTTGGAGAATGCCGGTGTCACCCAGATCGACCGTCTGGAGATTCCCGGCAAGACGGCACCCGTCATCATTGCCACCGTTCCCGGCCCGGCAGACGCTCCGACAGTTCTCATGTACTCGCACTACGACGTCGTTCCCGCCGAAGATCTCGAACTCTGGGACTCACCTCCCTTCGAGCCGACAGAACGCGACGACGCCCTCTACGGCCGCGGAACGGCCGACTCCAAGGCGAACGTGATCGGCATGATCGGCGCGCTCCGCGTATTCGACGGAAACCCGCCCGTGACGGTGAAATTCGTCATCGAGGGTCAGGAAGAATTCGGTAGTCCCTTCGACAATTACCCGCCCGAAGCGCCGGAGCTTTTCCAGTCCGACGCCATGGTGATCGCAGACGTCGGCAGTGTTCGTCCCGGCTCCCCCACTTTGACGGTCGCGCTACGTGGCTCCGCTCAGGTGATCGTGGAACTGACAACGCTGGGCGCGGACAAGCACAACGGCCTCTACGGCGGCGCTGCTCCGGATGCGCGACTTGCTCTGATCCGTGCGCTCGCGACCCTGCACGACGACAACGGTGACGTGGCCGTCGACGGTCTACTGCGTGAGCCCTGGACCGGAATCAGTTACACCGACGAAGAATTCCGCACCCTCGCCGAGGTTCGCGACGGACTTCCCTTGCTGGGTACCGGCGGAATCGGTGAACGAATCTGGTCCGGGCCGGCAATCACCGTCACCGGTATCGACGCGCCTCCCGTCGACGGCGCGGTCAATGCCGTTGCCAGTACGGCTCGCGCAGTGATCAACCTTCGGGTGCACCCCCGTCAGCCGGCCGTAGAGGCTCAGGCCGCGCTGGTCGAACACTTGCAGGCGCTTCGCCCGTTCGGCCTCGAGTTGGACGTCAAGGCAGGCGAGACCGGCGACGGATTCGCTGCTGCCCAAGGTGGTCCGGCATTCGACGCCGCAATGTTCGCGCTATCCGAATCCTGGGGCGAAGAAGCCGGCCAGATGGCCGGCGGCGGGTCTATCCCCATCGTCATGGCTTTGGACACCGCTGTTCCTACCGCCGAAAAGCTGCTGTTCGGTGCCACAGACGGGTACGCGAACATCCACGGCCCCAACGAGCGGGTCCTTCTCGACGAACTCGAGAAGGCCGTCGTCGCAAAAGCACTGTTCTTCCAGGAGTACGCCCGCACATTCGAAGGGAAGAAATGAGCACCAAGACCGAAGAAGGCGCCGCGCAGTCGCCGGTGAAGAAGAAATTCGAATTTCCCGGCGCCGTCACGATGCTGGCCATCGTCACGGTTCTGGTGTGGGTTGCCGCACTGTTCATTCCGGCCGGCCAATTCGGCGTCGACGCAGATGGATCACCGATTCCCGGTAGCTTCGAGACAGTCACGTCTCCGCTGACATTCTGGGAACGCGTCCAGCAGTTGATCCTCTCCCCGGTCAATGGTCTCTACGGAGTGCAGGATTCTCTCACCGGATTTGTAGACACCGACAACATCGGACGGCTCTTCGGCTCCGTCGGCGTCGTGCTTTTCATCATGGCGCTCGGCGCCTTCATCTCGGTCAGCTTCGCGACGCGAAGCCTGGAAACCGCTGTCTCGCAGCTTGCTACGAAGCTCGGCGACAAAGGCTGGCTGCTCATCACCGTCATCATGGTGCTGTTCTCGCTACTCGGATCGACCATGGGCTTCTCCGTCGAGACCTTCGGTTTCTACGCCCTTCTGATCCCCCTGATGACGGCACTCGGCTACGACCGCATGGTCGCCGCCACCATGATCATTCTCGGCGCTCTTGTAGGAAACTTGGCATCGACGGTCAACCCGTTCTCGATCGGTGTTGCTTCCGGCGAGGCCGGCGTGTCCATCGGTGACGGTATTGTTCTTCGCGTGATCCTGTGGATCATATTGACCACTGTTGCAGTGGTATTCGTGCTTCGGTACGCAGCTAAGGTCAAGAAGGATCCCAGTGCATCCATCGTCGGATTCGACGTCGACGAAGACGACGAGGAAGAGCCGGCCGAACCTGTCGACGTCGACGGCAAGCTCACCGGCATTCAGAAGCTGGTCCTCGCCATCACCGGCCTCACCTTCGGCCTGATGATCTTCTCGGTCATTCCGTGGTCGAGCATCTTCGGAGCCACCACCGGCCCCGCCGAGTACGACGCCTACCACGTCACCGCGACCGAGCCGTACTGGTTCGAATTGAACTGGTGGTTCCCGCAACTGGCGATGCTCTTCATTCTCGCCGCAGTTCTCGTGGGCATCGTCGCCAAAATGGGCGAGAAGAAGATCGTCTCACTGATCACCCGCGGCGCCGGCGACATGGTCGGACCGGCCATCGTCATCCTGCTCGCGCGTGGCGTCTCGGTCATCATGACCAACACCGAAACCCTCGATACCATCCTCAATGCGATGGAGAGTTTGGTGAACGGCGCGTCTGCCGGCGTTTTCGCGATTCTCGTGATGATCGTCAACATCCCGCTGGCATTCCTCATTCCGTCCAGCTCCGGCCATGCCACCCTCGCGATGCCGCTGCTGGCTCCCCTGGGTGACTTCGCCGGAGTCAGCCGGTCTCTGGTGATCACCGCCTGGCAGATGGGCCACGGCCTGATGCTGATGGTTGCGCCCACCAACGTCGTTGTCGTCGGCGGCCTCGCAATGGCCAAGGTCGGCTACGACAAGTTTCTACGCTTCGTGTGGCCGCTGTTGGCGATCAACTTCGTCATCGTTGTCGTCGTGATCGGTGCGGCAGCGATACTCGAATAGCGGGGCAGCCCAGTCAGGCGTGGGCGACCACGCCTGACTTTCCCCTCCCTCAACTACCAAATGGAGCGAGCAGATGACTGCGGTCGAGGACCTGGCCGAGGTTGCATCCCGCGCCGTCGCGGCTGAAAGTGAAGCGCGTTCGGTCCGGTGGCAGAGCCGAACCGCCGTGCAGAAAGCGGCGATGTCGGTTCGAGCAGCGTTGGACGACGAACGCTCGGCACTGAGCCAACCGACGTACAGCGGCCTTTCTCCGTCGCCGCACATGGCCCGCCAACTCGAGTTGATCACCCGTCTCCAACCGCCGTTGCCGGCCGAAGCCACCATCGGCGCCGCAGCCCAAGCCGAAGCCGACGCAACCGCTGCGGTCACGACGGCACGGATCGCCTTGCGGGCAGCGCATCTGGCAGTCCTCGAAGCGCGAGTGGCCGCACTCGACGCCGGCGACACCGATGACGTTGCCGCGGCAATCCGCGGCTATGTCCCTCTCGCAGCGGGCAATCCGGTTGTGCGGCACTTCCAGGATCTCGGCCGGCGAATCGGCGAGGAATTCCGGCATGTCTTCGTCGGCAAACCTCGATCCATCGCCTTCCGGCTGGGACTGAGTCTCGGACTCGGTTTCGGTTACCTCGCGTTCATCCGTATCTTCCAGTGGGACAGCAAGGAAGACCGCCTCCCCTACCTTGCGCTGTACGCGTTGTCGGGCGTGATCGGAAGCGTCGTGTGCACCAACGCCCTGAGTTTCGACGCTGCCCGCGTACGGGCCGCGCTCTCGGGTGGTACGCGCTTGTGGCATGTACTGGTAGCCAAGAACATCGTCATGCTGATCTTCGTAGGTGCAGCCGGATTCCTGCTCAGCGCAGTCCTGTCGTGGCGCGCCGGAACCAGCACCGAATTGGTGAAAGCCTGCGGACAAGTCCTGACGATGATCCTGCTCTGGCTCGGTGTTGCCAACGTGATGTCGGTGGTCTTTCCGCTGCGCGCCGAGCCGATGCTCGAACGCCGCTACGACGGCACCTGGAAGCCGTTTCTCATGTCCTTCGCCATCTCGTACGGCGTCGGCCTGATCGTCAATCTCATGCTCTACTGGCGTGTTTGGGCCAAGACAACTCTGCTCGAGCAGATGGGTGGACCGTGGATTCCGGTGGCCATGCTTATTGCGAGCGCCGCCGCGACCTGGCTACTGCTGACCGTGATGGCCGTGTTGTTGGCCGAGCAACCTCGGTTCCGTCGGGCACTACAGCGCGAGATGATCGTCTACCGCGCCCGTAGCGCTCAGGAATCCGTCTCCGTCACGGAATCCTGAGCGCCAGAGCGGTATCAGCTAGCCGAGACCGTCAGATCTCGGAGCGCGTTCTTGCGTACCTTGCCCGTCGCTGTCGTCGGAAGTGCCTCCAGGAACTCGACTCTGGTGGGAATCTTGAACGTCGCCAGGCGTTCTCGACCGAATTCGATGACGTCGGCTTCACTGAGTTCCGCATTGTCCACGAGAACCACGAAAGCTACCGGTGTCTCGCCCCACTTCTCGTGCGGCGCAGCAACTACAGCCACGTCGCGCACCTGGGGCATCGAGGCGATCACCAACTCCACCTCGCGGGAGTAGACGTTCTCGCCTCCACTGATCAGCATGTCTTTCTTGCGATCGACCAGCGTGATGAACCCGTCCTCGTCCACGCGGCCCATGTCGCCGGTGTGGTACCAACCGCCGCGCATGACCTCGTCGGTCTCCGCAGGACGCATCCAGTATCCGACGAACACGTTGTCACCGCGTACGAGCAACTCTCCGACAGTTCCCACCGGCACGTCGTGGTCATGTTCGTCGACCAATCGTGTTTCGATACCGAACAGTGCCCGACCGATGGATCCGGCCTTCTCACGAATCGACTCGGCCGGGAGCAATGCCACCGACGGCGCGCACTCCGTCATTCCGAAGCCCTCCTGGAAGGGAATGCCCAGCTCGGCAAAGTATTCCAGCACCGCCATCGGCGCCGGCGCCCCGGACGTCAGTGCCGAGTCCAGTGAGGACAGATCGTATTCCGCGAGATTCGGAATCGACATGATCGCCTGCCACATGGTGGGTACCAACAGCAGTTGCGTCGCACGTTCCGACTGCACCAGATCGAGGACCTTGACGGGATCGAACGCCGGCAGGATCACGTTGGTTCCGCCGACGTAGATGAACGGCAACGTATGCAATCCCAGCCCGCCGATATGGAACATCGGCAATGCCGTGATGGTGACATCGCGTTCGCGCAATCCGAACGACGCCGTCACTGCCGCGGCGTTGGCACGTAAATTTTCGTGAGTGAGCATGGCGCCCTTGGGATGCCCTGTCGTGCCCGACGTGTACATGATCACGGCGACGTCGTGCCGCTTCGCCTGCGGATGTACCGGCTCCGGACTCGAGTCGGCCAGCAGGGTTTCGTACTCGTCACCGACTGTGATCACATCTCGAATGCGTACTCCCGGTTGCGTCAACGCATCCGAAACCTGCGGGAACATCGGGTGCACGAAAAGCGTCTGTGCCCCGAGATCGGAGAGGACATAACCGATCTCGGGTGCCGTGAGGCGGACATTGATCGGCGTGAAGATGGCCCCGATCTTCGCGCTGGCAAAAAGAATCTCCAGGCATTCCACCGAGGTCGCGACTACGGCTGCGATCCGGTCGCCGGCCCGGATCCCGATTCCGTCACGGAGATGATTGGCCAGTCTGTCTGTGCGCTCGTTGAATTCGCGATACGTCCAGGATTTTCCCGCATAGACAAACGCTGTCTTGTTGCCACTCAACTGAGCTCGACGGACTGCCCAGTCACCGATTCCCTGCATTGATCGACTCCTTTTCTCAAAGTGTGCCTGGAGGTATCTCAGACCTTCGGGGTAACGCGATCGAGAATTGCTGCGAAATCTACACTGCGCGGGAGGGTTCCGTAGACACTTCCCCGATCACCGTTCAACCGGGTGGCGATGAATGCGTCGGCTACAGCCTGGTGCCCCTGACGAACCAGCAAGGACGCCTGCAAGACCAGCGCCATCTTTTCGATCACTCTGCGTGCCAATACTTCTGCGCTCGCCACATCGGCAAGCTCGACGCGAATTTCACGCACCGTCCGCGAGATGCTCGGCTCGTCGCCCGCCAACTCGACCTCGGCAAAGAAGGCTTCGACTGTTTGCGGACTCTTGTTCATCGCACGCAGGACATCGAGGGCGGCAACGTTGCCACTGCCTTCCCAGATTCCGTTGAGCGGCGACTCGCGGAACAGACGCGGCATCTGCGATTCCTCGATAAATCCGTTGCCACCGAAGCATTCCAGCGATTCCGCAGCATGTGCCGGCCAGCGCTTGCAGATCCAGTACTTGCCGACGGCCAATGCCAGTCGCAGGAATTCGGCTTCGGCTTTGTCGCCACGGGTGGAGCGGTCGTGGGCTCCGGCCAGTCGCATCATGAGCAACGATGCGGCTTCCGATTCTATTGCCAAGTCGGACAGTACGTTTCGCATCAAGGGCTGGTCGATGAGATAGCTTCCGAATGCCTTGCGGTACGTCGCGTGGTGCGCCGCTTGCGTGACTCCGCGGCGCATTCCGGATGCCGCACCGATCAGGCAATCCAAGCGCGTCATGTTGACCATCTTGATGATGGTCGGAACCCCGCGGCCCTCTTCGCCGATCCGCCAACCGATTGCATTCTCGTACTCGATCTCACCCGAAGGATTCGAGCGGTTGCCCAGCTTGTCCTTGAGTCGCATCAGACGAATGTTGTTGTGGGTGCCGTCGGGAAGTACGCGGGGAACCAGGAAGCAGGTGACGCCGGAATCCGTCTGCGCCAGAGCAAGATACAGATCGGCCATGGTTGCCGAGGTGAACCATTTGTGGCCGACGATCAGGTAGCTGCCGTCGGACTGTCGTGTAGCGCGAGTGGTGTTGGCGCGGATGTCGGAGCCGCCCTGCTTCTCCGTCATCGACATCGTCGCCAACAGTCCGGCCTTGCTCAGCGGCGCTTTCAGCCCGGGCTCGTAAAGCCGGTTGGACAGCAATGCCTCGTAGGTGTCCGCCAACTCCGGAGTGTCGCGCAACGCCGGAATCGCGGCGTACGTCGCGGAGATCGGGCAGGTGTGGCCGGCCTCGACATTGCTCCAGACGTAGAACTTTGCCGCGCGCGCAACGTGGCTTCCCGCGCGGTCGTCACTCCACGGGGATCCGTGCAATCCGTTAGCGACTGCCGTCGACATGAGGTCGTGCCAGGCCGGATGAAATTCGATGTCGTCGATCCGGTGACCGAAACGGTCGTACGGCTTCAGGATCGGCGGGTTCTCGTTGGCGAGCCGGCCCCAGTCCTGCACCTTCTCGGTACCCGCCAGGATTCCGAGGTCGTTGACCTCGTCCGTTGCCCACCCGGCTCCTTCGCGAGCCAGTCCGTCCAGCAGCGTCCGATCGTCCGCGACGTTGTGACCGAGAAGGGGGTTGGCCTGATTGAAAACCTCATGTGTCTGCATGACTGTCTCCTTCGACTGTTTCAATGGACATTACAGATTCCAAACAGTCGATGTCAATATGCAATATCAATCCTCGCTACTGCCTCCGACCTCGGGAATTGCAACAAACTCCTCCTGATAATTTGCCCACGCCAAGTGCACTCGCGCCGCAGACCACGCCGGCGGCAACATCTCGGAAGGCAACACCGGATCGGTCAGCAGGTGACGCACGATTGCCGTCGCGACCGTGAACCGATCCACCGTCGTATCGGCTACGTCCATCAGAGCCAACAGACGACGCGACTCCGCGTCCCATCCTTCGAGGTCCCACAACTGCGCAACCAACGCGGCGCCGTCCTCCGCGGGAACAGCGCGAAATCGTTGCACCGGCTGATCGGCCAAGTCCAACGGCCGAATCAGGTTCGCGGGCCGCATCCACACACCTTCACGCAATTCCGCCAGACGCAATCGCGAAAGCCGAGAACGCAGAATCGCTCGATCGCCCGGATCACGACCGACCCCCGTCACCACCACGATTTCCCAGTCCCCGTCCCACGGACGGGTCACCTGCTCGACCTCGTGCAGCACCCGCTGGCGGCGCTCCAGAAGCGGCGCACTCAACGTGAAGCCGTCGTCGACGCGAATCAGGTCGCCACCGGTGACCATGCGACTGAGCGCGGCGCGCGCCGCCGACTCCTTGATGTCGAATGCACCAGCCGCTCGAACCACCTGCGCCGGTGTAGGGCGTGCCGGATGGTTGCTGACAAGCAAACTGAGGATCACTCCACGAGCAGTCAATCGAGGTAGGTGTGACTCCAGATCCAGCTCGGGGGAATGAGTGGTGCCGTCCACAGGTCGAACTCCTAGAGGTTGCGGACGCCGCTACCCGGCGTCTACGGACTATCGTTACTGACGATCATTCCAGCAGGCCGGATGCCGAACGAAGTTACTACATTCGTGAAGAACACCGACCCCCACGAAGGGCAAGAAGTAGCTGATGGCCAATCAAGACCAGTTCGGTCCAGTCGAATACATCGCTGTCGAATTTCCCGACGGTACAGTCACTGCCGACGGTTTCGAGCAGTTGCTCGCAGCCGTCGACAACGGGACCATTCGCATCCTCGATCTCGAGTTCGTCGCCAAGGCTGCGGACAGTTCATTGAGCGTGGTTCCGGCATCCACATTCGACCTCGCAGATTTTGATCTGTCCCAGTTCGACGGCGCCGCTTCCGGGCTCCTCGACGCGGCGGACATCGCGGCCGTCGGCGAAGATATCGCAGCCGGAAGTGTTGCAGCAGTTCTCGTTTACGAAGAAATGACTCTGCTGCCGGTACTCGACGCGTGGGCACGAGCCGGTGGCCGCGTGATCACCGAAGGCCACATCTCACTCGACGAGTTGGCAACCGCACTGAACGAGACGGAGAACGAAGCATGAGCTTTATCAGGCGAGCCAGCCGCGTAGCCGTCGCAAGTTCCATTCACGGAAATGTTCAGCGCCGTCAGCGAACCCGTTGGGCCGAAGCAGACCAGCGCGCAGAGCAGGCTCAGGTCCAGCAGGTCCCGGTGGTTCAGCCGATTCCCGATCTGCCGCCGCTACCCGTTGCGTCGGAAATTTCCATGGACGCCAAGATCGAGCAGCTCACCAAGCTCGGCGAATTGAAGGCTGCGGGCGTCCTCACCGACGCCGAGTTCGATGCGCAGAAGGCTCGCATTCTCGGGTAGTCGAAGCCCCGAACTGAACAAACCCACCACAAACGGCCCGAAATCCGCGCTTTCGGGCCGTTTGTTCTGCCCAACTCGTTTTGTCCCAGTCGCTGGAGCTTTGCTCTAGAGCTAAGCTCCAATTTATGACGGGGGCAACAAGAATTACCGGGGATATTTCAGCGCGGACCAAGATCATCGAGGCAGCACGACGCGTCTTCGTGAATCCTGGTTATGCGGCAGCGACCATCAAACAACTCGCCGAGGCAGCCGAAGTTTCGGTGCAAAGTGTGTACTTCGTATTCGGCAACAAACCAAGTGTCTTGGCGGCGTTACTCGATGTTTCGGTCAGCGGCGACGAGGCACGAGTGAGCACTCTCGATCGGCCCTGGGTGGCAGCCGCGCTCGGCGCCCCACACCCGCTTGGACAACTCCGAATTCAGGTACATCACGGACGGCTCATCCTCGAAAGAACTGCGGATATCCTGCTGGCCTTGCGGGCTGCAGCATCCGCCGACGAAGACGCAGCGCTTCTCTGGCAGATCAATCGCGAACAGCGTCGAACTGTGCAGCAGCACCTCATGATCGGACTTGTCGAGAAAGCTCCGACCGTCGACCTCGAGACTGCGGTGAATACCGCACTCAGCTTGTCCAGCGCCGAAACCTTTACCGATCTGGTGATCGATGCGGGCTGGAGCGGTCAACGCTACGAGGAGTGGGTAGTCGACACTCTCTCGGCAACCCTCGGCCTGGACCGACAACCGAAATCCAGGCCGCGAAGCGGCTGATCAGCCGTTTGGGTTGTCCAAGGTGTGACGCGGGTTGTTCCACAGACGCTCGGTCAGATCGTGCAGAACCGCGAGGGTGATCGTGTCGTCGTCGCGGCGAAGCAACGACTGACTGACCGTCGCCCGCACCAAGGTGCTGTCGGCGTGCACAAATTCCTTGATGGAACCCGGCTCCGAACTCAACTCGCGGTGGGCCTGCTCAGCACTGACGTCGTCGGCATCCTTGTCATACAGGATGTCCTGCAAACGCAGTGCTGAGACGGCCTTTTTGGGGTAACCCATCATGTCCGCGAACGACGGATTGGCAAAGACGATGCTTCCGTCACGGTGCACGGCCATCACCGGCACGGGCAATCTGTCGAGCAGGATCAGAGCCGGCATCTGCTCCAGATCAGCTATCGGTGATTGCGTCGGCGGCGCAACATTGCGGCGGCGTTCCATAACACGTCCTCTCATGTTGCCCAAGTCGACAACAGTCTAGCGTCCCAGCAAATGATCGGTTGTCTATCGGTTCCCAGGACGTGTCGAGGCGTGACGACGCAGCCGCCACGATCAGGCTGCGAACACCGACTGATCTGTTGTCAAAGCTCCATCCACCACACGATAGACAACATCCATCCGATGCAGATG
Source organism: Rhodococcus sp. OK302 (assembly GCF_002245895.1). Classification (NCBI taxonomy): domain Bacteria; kingdom Bacillati; phylum Actinomycetota; class Actinomycetes; order Mycobacteriales; family Nocardiaceae; genus Rhodococcus; species Rhodococcus sp. OK302. Next base: position 1,092,837 of record NZ_NPJZ01000001.1, on the reverse strand, counting down.
GCCGCGATCGTGAGTGACGAGAAGGGTTGCCGCCTCACGTTCTCGTACTACCCCGATGATCAGATCCATCACTGCGGCACCACGCTCCTGATCGAGGGCACTCGTCGGCTCGTCGACCACCAAAAGCTGCGGATCGTTCATCAATGCGCGCGCAAGATTCACTCGCTGACGCTGCCCACCCGACAGTTGCGCAGGCCGCTTTCCGCTCTGATCCGCCAATCCGACGGCATCGAGCAAATCCATCGCTTTCTCTTTTACAGCCTTGCGCTGCGCCCGGGGCGTGAACACCGACTGACCCAGATGCGCCATCACCTCGAGCTGCTCCAGAGCCGTCAACGACGACACCAGATTGGACTGCTGGAACACGATCCCGATCGAATTACGTCGCAACTCGGACGCCGCCTTACGGCTGAGCGCAGCGATGTCGGTGCTTCCCTCCGGCGTACGGAAGTAGACGTGACCCGAATCAGGACGGATGAGCGTCGACGCCACCGCGAGCAGGGTGGACTTGCCCGAGCCCGACGGTCCGGTAATCGCCGCAATCTCGCCGCGGCGCAAGCTCAACGACACATTGTCGAGAGCCGTGATCCGAGACTGGCCGTCGGGGAAAGTGAGGTTGACGTTCTGGAGATCGAGAACAGTGCTGCCGATTGTCATCGTGTGCTCCCTAGGGCTGTGAGTGGATCTGTGGTCACGAGGAAACGGAGGGCGAATGCTGCGCCGACCAACCCGAGGCCGATGAGCGCCAACGCCGGGACCAACGTGGTGGAGAGACTCAGCACGAACGGCATCGCGTCACCCATGAGAGTTCCTGCGATTGCCGTCAATCCGATACCTATCGACACGCCGATCAGCAGAACGATGAACGCCTGTCCCAACGCATCGCGCACAAGCGAACCTGTTGTTGCACCAAGCGCTTTCAGCGTCGCAACGTCGGGCATGCGCTGGATGGTCCACACTGTGAAGAACGCGCCGATCACCAGAGCCGAGATCGCGAAGAGCATGAACGTCATCAGCGTCAACGAGCCGTTCTCAGCTGCGTAGGACCCGATGGCCTGGAGCGAACCGCTCACCGTCGTCGACGTAGTGCCTGCTGCAGAATTGATCGCCGAAGCATCCGAAGCACCCGAAACCGCCAGGATTGTCGCTACCCCGCCGCGCGGATTTGCATCCTGCCAATCGCCGAGTGTCATCCAGACAACAGGAGTGTGGCTGTACCAGTCGTCGCCGCGAACAGCGGTAACCGTGAACTGGTTGGCACCCACACTGATGTGGTCACCGGCAGCGGCACCCAAGTCACGGGCTGCGCCTTCACTGAGGATTACCGTTCCGGGTGCGCTCGGCGTCAAGTCACCGAAACCGCTGTCCGCGCCGAACAGCGACACCGACTGCTGGTTGGAACCCACCAGTCCGGCTTTTCCGCGGGCGATGCCCACCGGATCGACAGTCTTTGCGCCCGCCGTCCAGGCCTTCAGCTGATCTGCGGTGATCGCCGACTCGTCGAACGACGCTCCCGAACCGGTATCAGCGAAAACGACGGTATCGGCCTTCATGGATTCGATGGCAGACACGTTCTGATGGCGCAGCCCAGCGGTCAAACCGCTGAGAAAACTGACCAGAAGTGCAACCATCAGAACCACTACCGAGATCAACGCGAAACGACCTCGCGCTGCCCGTAAGTCCCTCATTGCGACAAACACTGTGAATTCCTTTCCTGTGCTTGCCTCTACACTCCCGCTGATTCACACTCTTTCCATCACACCTCGGACGGACATCGCGGCCACCGAAAGAATGACACTTCGTTACAACTTTTGATGGATGGCGAGCGCCCGAATCTGGTTATGCTGGGCGGGATGCATCGATCACCGCTCACACCCGTCTTTGCCGGCCTTCAGCTCGGCCTGCATGTGCTTGTTGTCGCGCTGACCGGTGTCGTGTTCCTCCGGGCAATCGTCGACGAATCCACCCTGACGCCCTATATCGTTTCTCTGTCGGTGATCTTTGCCGCCGTCTACCTGTTCGGGGTGTTCAAGCGCCTGCGCGGCAATGCTGCACGCTGGTGGCTGGCCGCACTGACCTTGGTGTGGATTGTCCTGATGGGGTTGTCTGCCGAAGCCGCCTATCTCGTTTTCGGTCTGTTCTTCCTCTACATCCACCTACTCCGACGCCCATGGAGCCTGATCGCGGTAGTAGTTGCGACTGCCATCTCCGTGACCGGGACCGGTCTGCACCGAGAATGGTCTTTGGGGGGCGCAATCGGACCGATGATCGGCGCCGCTGTCGCAGTGGCCATCGGACTCGGCTATCAGGCTTTGTACCGCGAAGCAGCCGAGCGTGGTCGCCTCATCGACGAATTAATGAACACCCGTGAAGAATTGGCGGCAACGTCGCGAGACGCCGGTAAATTCGCGGAGCGAGAAAGGCTGGCAGCCGAGATTCACGACACGGTGGCACAAGGACTTTCAAGTATTCAGATGCTGCTGCACGCTGCCGAGCGGGCCGATCCGGATAGCCCCGCAGTCAGGCAGATCAGCCTCGCCCGCGAAGCCGCCGCCGACAGTCTCGCCGAAACCAGGCAACTGATAGCGGAATTGACGCCGGCAGTTCTGGACGGGCAGTCCTTGGCCGAGGCATTAGGCCGGATCTGCGATCGCGCGGCCAGCGCTCGGCTCGAAGCCCACGCCGTTATCGAAGGTGAAGCAGTAGCGTTGCCGATGCCCCTCGAAGCCACCCTGGTCCGCATCGCCCAGGGCGCAGTAGCCAATGTGCTTCGGCACGCCCAAGCCACCAGGATGGCCGTGACCCTCACCTACTCCGAAGACACCGTGAGTCTCGATATCGTCGACAACGGAATCGGTTTCGACGTAGCGGCACTCGACCGGGGACCAGCCGAATCCTTCGGACTCAATGCCATTCGACGACGCGTCCAACTACAGGGCGGCACCTTCGATATCGAATCCGAACCCGGCCACACGGCCGTCACCGTAACTTTCCCCCTCCAAGACGGTGAAGAATGATCCGGTTGCTTCTCGCCGACGACCACGCCATCGTTCGTGCCGGCTTGCGTGCCTTGCTCGAGAGTGAAACCGACATCGCAGTAATCGGCGAAGCCGGGACAGCCGAAGAAGCAATCGCGTTCTGTGCTACCACTCCAGTCGACTTGGTACTCATGGATTTACGCTTCGGTGGCGGCAAATCCGGAGTCGACGCCACCCGCGCCGTCTGCGCCTTGCCGAACCCGCCCCACGTTCTGGTAGTGACCAACTACGACACCGACGCCGATATCCTCAGCGCCGTCGAGGCCGGAGCAAGTGGCTACCTCCTCAAGGACACCCCACCTTCCGAACTGCTCGCGGCCGTCCGCTCCGCAGCCGCAGGAGACAGCGTCCTGTCCCCCTCTATCGCATCCAAACTGATGACACGCGTTCGGAAGCCCGAAACCAGTCTCAGCCCAAGGGAAATCGAAGTCTTGAAGCTGGTTGCCGCCGGCAAGTCGAATCGCGAAATCGGCAAGGAACTGTTCCTCAGCGAGACCACGGTGAAATCGCATCTCGTCCATATCTTCGGCAAATTGGGTGTGAAATCTCGAACCTCGGCCGTCGCCCGGGCACGGGAGCTCGGCTCGATCTGAGGCTACGGCGAAGATCGGCTCGACCCTGTTGTCCGGTCGAATATAGTTGCTTGTCAACAACTCTCGGGTAGAGCTCTCTCAAATCTGTCCGAAATGTCCCTAGGAATCGAAATCCTGTTCGATTAGAATTAGCGCATGGGGAATCGGGAAGCATGGCAACTGGACGGTGAGGGACTCAAAACGGAGGTCCTCGACCTAGTCCGCGCCCGGCACGATATGCAATCGCGCATGGTGCACCTCGTTGTCGAAATGTTCACCCGTGATGCTCTCCCGGATACGGGCTTTCGGGCTATCGCCCAGTGGCTGCACCGATCCACCAATCTCGAGATCGGCGAATGCAGTCAACTGGTCTCGCTTGCACGGTTATTCATGCTCGAACCTGTAGTCGCACAATCCTTTCACGACGGTGATATCGATATGCAGAAGGCGCGGCAGGTAGCCCAGTTCTGCCAGCACCCACCCAAGAACATGCATACCGCGGACATCGAAAAGGCCCGCGAAATCCTGCTGGACCTGGCCTCGAAAAAAGTTTCCGACTGCGATGCCATCCGTGCGGCAATCCGGCGTATCGAAAAGAAGTACGGCAACCGCGACGATGGTGTCCCCATTGGAGAGGATTCCGAGCGCAACGAGTTCTATGCGTCCAAAGGTTTGTACGGCCGCGTCAGCGTCAAAGGTGACCTCGATGCCGTCAACGGCGCCCGGTTGATCGCCCTGCTGTCAGGCCTCTCGAAGCCGACTCCCGAAATTGACGGCGTGAAAGATCTTCGTACCCCGGCACTTCGACGCGCTGACGGTTTCTGTGAACTGTTGCGCCGCTTCGAGATGGCCGGCCTCGGGCCCGTCGAAGGTGGCGTCAAACCGCACCTGACGATCACCGCCACCGCGAAAGACCTCACAGACCTTCAGGCCCTCAAAGACCTTTTGCCGTCCACCGAAGAACTCGGGTATGCGATCACCAACTGGGCCGGCCCCATCAGTCTCGACAGTGCCCGCATGCTGGCCTGCGACTGCACGGTCACCCGAATCCTGCTCGACCAGAACGGTGTTCCGCTCAATCATGGGCTCGACGAGCGAACCGCGACAGTCCCGCAGCGGCGAGCTTTGGCCGTCAGAGATGGCGGATGCGCCTTCCCGGGGTGCGGTACTCCGCCCGGATGGTGCGATGCCCACCATATTGTTCATTGGACGGACAGTGGTCCAACGGATTTCGACAATCTCATACTTTTGTGTGGCCATCATCATCGGTTGCTGCACCATACCGAGTGGAGTGTCGAGATCGGGGATGACCGGAAAACCCGGTTCTATCCACCGATGTCGGTAGATCCGTATCAGGTTCCGATACCGGGGAACAGTCCGCCGACAGCCGCGTGAACAACCGAATAGTCAACGGGTGCACCGGGGCAGAAACATGCCCCGGTGCACGGCGGCGTGCGAGAGTGAAAGCACCGTGATCACTTAGCTGTTGTGTCAGTGGATGTTTCAGTCGGGGTTTCGGTCGGCTCAGTTTCTGCGGGCTTCTCGGCCAGCAGCTCGAACAGAGCGCGTCGCGCTTCGGCAAGAATCGCCTCGGCCTTGGCCACCTGCTCGGGCGTTCCACCGGTGGCTACCGCGATAACGGCACCTCGGAGAAGTCCCATCTCCGGATGCAATGCTGCGCCGGATTCAGTGAAGTCCGGGCGACCGAATCCACGATGGCCAGGGCCTCGATGATCGGGGCGACCGCGCCGGCCTTCGGGACGGCCTCCGAATCCGCGACCTCCGCGCGGTTCAGATCCACGGCGTCCACGACGCTCGTGGTCACGTCCGCAGTCTTCGCGGCGTTCTTGCAGTTCTGGGTTGTTGTGTGGGGCGTACATGTTGTCCTCCTGGACTGTTTGTGTTTACTTGACGTATCGACGATATATCGACAATAGATCGAACGCAAGGGTTGGGAGAAGAATTCCCGCCATCTCACGAACGTAGGCTGAGGCCGTGAACATGGACCTGCAAGCCCAGGCTGCCGACGTACTTCGGCGTCTGGCGCTCGATTGACGACGGCTTCGATCGCCTATCCGCGCGGAAGCGCGCAATTGCGCAACGCCTACCTGAAGTACGTGTCACAGATCGTGGACGCTCGTCACCCGATTGCGATTGCGACGCATGATCGCGACATCATCGAAGCGCTATGCACAGAACATGATTCGGCACTCAAGGCCGACCATGTCGAGTTCGAAATGTTGCTGGGCCTTGGAACCGAACAACTCGATGCCCTGAGCGCAGCGGGCTTCACCACTCGCGAATATGTGCTCTTCGGAACCGAGTGGTGGCTGTACGTACTCAATCGTATTGCCGAAGAACCGGAACGGATCTACACAGCACTCATCGACGCCGCCGGCTGATCAGAACACCAGACAAAGCGGGGCCGCACTCGACATGAGTGCGGCCCCGCTTTTGTGGGTACTACTTTTCGAGAAAGCCCTTGATCCGCGCCAGCGTGGTTTCGATCCCGCTCTGCATCAGCTGATCTCGGTCCCGCCCCAGCACTCCACTTCCGGACAGAATTCGCACGTGGAGTGGCGCCGACGCAAAGACCTCGCGGGTCTCGGTGAGCAGAGTTCCCGCATCGGAGGGTTCCACGAGAAACGTCCACCGAGCCTTCGACTCGTCCACTTCGAACGAAAACTTCTGACCGTCAACAACTTCGGTGACAGTGCAGCGAGTACTCCAGCGAATCAGACCATGCTTGTTGGTGCCGGTGAACTTCGCACCAACGGTCCCCGGTTTTCCGGAAGTCCACTTGCCGCCCGTGTTTTCGGGACTGAAGCGACCCATTCCTTCGAGGTCGCTGACCACTGCCCAGACCGCTGACGGTGTTGCCTCGATATATGCGCTTGCGCGTTCCACCCGTTACCGGCCCGGAACCCAGGACATGATCTTGATGGCGTGAGGCATGAGCTTGGCCCACATCTTGGCCGGAATTCCGCGCGGCCCACCAAGATTCATGATGCGGGTGGTTGCAATCGTCTGCGGTTCGGTGTACTTGGTCAAACCTTCGGGTCCGTGACGGCGTCCGATACCCGAGACACCCATGCCGCCCATCGGCGCTGCGGTGCTGCCCCAGGTGGGTGCGTAGCCTTCATCGACGTTGACGGTGCCCGCGTGAATACGTGCGGCAATTGCCTCGCCGGCGGCCTTGCTGCCGGCCCAGACGCTGGCGTTGAGACCGTACTCGGTGTCATTGGCCTGGGCGATGGCCTCTTCGACATCCTTGACGGGGTAGATCGACACGAGAGGCCCGAAGGTCTCGTCGCGGTAGCAGTCGGCGTCGGCGGGAACTCCGGTGAGCAGGGTGGGTTCGTAGAACAGCGGTCCGATGTCCGGGCGGGCCTTTCCGCCGGCAATAACGGTGGCGCCCTTCACAACTGCGTCGTCGACATGGGCGGAGATAGCCTTGACCTGAGCCTCGGAGACGAGGCTGCCCATCTCGATGCCGAATTCGTAGCCGGCTGCGATGTTCATCTTCTTGACGCGGTCACCGAACATACGAATGAACTCGGGTGCGATGGACTCTTCGACGTAGATGCGCTCGATCGAGATGCATAGCTGGCCGGAGTTGGAGAAGCACGCACGCACGGCGGCGTCCGTAACCTCACGCAAATCAGCACCCGCGGCGACGATCATCGGGTTCTTGCCACCGAGCTCGGCGGAGAAGCCGATGAGACGGCGTCCCGCCTGCTCGGCCAGCAGCTGGCCGGTCGCGGTGGAACCGGTGAACATCAGGTATTCGGTGTTCTCGACCAGCGCGGTACCCACAACGGAGCCCGGTCCGGGAACAACGGCAAACAGGTCGCGCGGCAAACCGGCTTTGTACATCAGTTCTACGCAGGCGAGCGCGCAGTACGGCGTCTGGCTGTCCGGCTTGAGAACGACGGCGTTGCCGGCGATCAGCGCAGCGATGGCGTCGGACACCGCCAGTGTCATCGGGTAGTTCCACGGCGAGATGACGCCGACAACACCCTTGGGCTGGTAGCGGACGACGGTCTTCGTCAGACCCGGAAGCATGCCCGAGACGCGGCGCGGACGCAGCAGCTTCGGGGCAACGCGTGCGTAGTGGCGTGCCGTCATCGAGATGTCGAGGACTTCTTCCTGCGCCGCAGTGCGCGACTTGCCGGTCTCGGCCTGAGCCATGTCCATGAGTGAGTCGCGGTTCTCGAGGATGAGATCGCGGTAGCGATGGAAGATGGCAGCGCGCTCGAGGACGGGACGCTTGGCCCATTCCTTCTGAGCGACTCGGGCACGGGCGATGGCCGCGAGAGCATCGTCGGCGGTGCCGACGGGGATGGTCGCCAGCTCCTTGCCGGTGAACACCTCGGTAATGGACTTCGTCGGGCGATCGGCAACATTGTCGATGGCGATCAGTTCGGCGAGCCGCGAGAAGGTCGCAGCGGACGGAGCAGGCATTTCTTTACCCCTACTGGTGAGTAGTTCCTTGAGTTACACACAACCTACCCCGTCGGTGGTGCCGATCACAGTGTCGATTCACACAGAAACAACTACCGCGTGTTTCGGTCGCTTCGCGATCAGCAATGACATCACCGCCGCAATCGCACACAGCCCGCCCGCCACATAGAACGCCGCGTCGTACGAGCCGATCTGATCGCGGACCAGGCCCGCCAGGAAGGCCACGAGGCCGGCACCGATCTGATGCGACGCCAGCACCCAACCGAACACAATGGGGGCGTCGGCCCCGAAATGCTGCCGGCACAGCGCGACAGTCGGCGGAACCGTCGCCACCCAGTCGAGTCCGTAGAAAATGACGAACGCGATCATCGGCGGATTGACCGTGTTGGCGAGAAGCAACGGCAGGAAAAGCAGCGAGATCCCGCGAAACAGGTAGTAGACGCCGAGAAGTTTCCGCGAGTCCATCCGGTCGGTGAACCACCCCGACGCGATAGTCCCGACCATGTCCAAGATTCCGATCACCGCCAGGAGCGACGCGGCCGTCGTGATCGGCATGCCGTGATCGTGCGACGCCGGAACGAAGTGCGTGCCGATGAGCCCGTTGGTGCTCGCACCGCAGATTGCGAAAGTTCCTGCAAGGAGCCAGAACACCTTGGTTTTCGACGCCGTCACCAGCACCGAAATTGCGCGGCCCGCAGCGCCGCCTCGTTGGTGGACGGGCAAGGCCGGGGCAACGTAATCGGCTGGCGCACCGTAAGGCGTCGTACCTACGTCGGACGGGAAATTTCGTAGGAACAGGAGAACAAACGGCACGACGGCCAGCGCGGCGAACGAGACGGTGAAGGCGACGCTCTGCCAGTCGTAGGTTTCGGCGATCTTGGCCAGGACGGGCAGGAACACCAGCTGACCGGCCGCGCTGCCAGCGGTCAGGATGCCGGTCACGAGCCCACGCTTCTCGACAAACCAGCGGTCGACGATGGTCGCGACAAATGCCAGGGCCATCGATCCGGTGCCGAGGCCGACAAAAACGCCCCAAAGCAGGACGAGCTGCCAACTCGATGTCATGAAGATGGTCAGGCCGCTACCGAGGGAGATCAGCACCAAAGCCGAGGTGACAACAGCCCGAATCCCGAAGCGCTCCATGAGCGCCGCCGCAAACGGTGACGTGAGGCCGTACAGAACAAGGTTCACGGAGACGGCAGCCGAAATACTGGCCCGCGACCAGCCGAAATCCTCGTGCAGCGGTTCGATCAGTATCGACGGGGCCGCGCGGAAGCTAGCCGCACCGACCAGAGCGAGAAACGCCACGATCGCAACCGACCAGGCACGATGAAAGCGCGGTGGGGCGGATTTCGGCCGTGCGGTCTCAGAACTCACAGTGAGAATTCTGCAGGTTCAACGCCCCCGAAAGAAGCGCCCACTTGCTCCGACACGTCGATCGACGCATATTCCAGGCACCGGCGTAAACCGACCGAACGGGGCAACTATCCTGGGAGTATGGCCGAACAGACCCGCCCGAGTTTCCCCCAGTACTGCGGATACCTTCTGGGTAAGACGCTCCCCGACACCTACCAGGATTGGGTTCGCAACGATCTTGTCGGTCCGGGTGCGCAGGTCCGCTACATCGTTCGTTTCACCGTGCCGGCGATGCTCATCCTCATGCTGTTCCTCTTGATCCCGGGACCGATCTGGATTCCCCTGGCCATGATGGCTCTACTGCTCATCCCGCTGGCCTATTTTGTCGTGGCGTTGGGCACCATCTACCGCCGTCACCGCCTCCTGAGCCACGGTCTCGATCCGGATCTGCTGAACGAGAAGGCGCAGCGCCGCGCCGACAGCGACCGTGAGGACTACGAAAAGCGTCACGGTCGCTGAGCCGACTAGCAGGCGCCGGAGTTCACTGCCTGCCCGGCGAGCATCCTCGTCGTGAAATCCATGGCGTCGTCGTAGGATGCCCCGATAGCTCCCCGGTGATCAGCACCCTCGTAGGTCTTGAACTCGACCTCCGAACCCTTGCTGCAGAAATCCTTGACCGCTCCGGTTGTACTTCCCACCGAGACAAGCACATCCGCAGTTCCCTGGGCGAACAGCGTGGGGACCTTGGGTGTCACCGTCGCCAACTCCTGCTTGTTCAGGTTTGCCGTCAGAGCCGTGAGATCCGCTCCCGCACGGAAGATCTGGTTGACGGGTATCGGCGGCACTGCCCGAACCGCGGCGAGACAACCCGTACGTGCCGCTTCGAGGAGAGGCTGCGCCTCGTCGGAGAGCAAGTCTTCGGCGATAATCGACGGGTCTGCTGCCTGGACGCCGAGAAGGATGACCGGAACAAACGGCACCGCACCTGACATGGCCGCGTTGCCGGATGACACCAACTCCGGAATCTTGGCAGTTCCGTTTCCGGGAGCAACCGACACAGCGCCCTTCAGATTCAATTCGGGCGCACGCTCCTGACCGAGTGCCGCGGTAAAGACCGCCGCCTGTCCACCCTGACTGTGTCCCATGGCAAACCAGTCCTTGCCGACCGACGGGTCCATCTGCCGCGCAGCGCGAACGATATCCGTCACGGTGTTGGCCGCGCTGGTCCCGTTCATGTATGGATGCCCGCCAGGTGTGCCGAGCCCTTCGAAGTCGGTTTGCACCACAACATATCCATTGGCGACCCATTTATCGAGCGTCTGGTCCACCCCCGAAAGGTAATCGTGCACCGGGCCCTTCGGGGTATCTGCCGACGGCGCACACGCATCGGCTACACCGGTGGTTCCGTGCGCCCAACTGACTACCGGCCAGCCGCCCGCCGGAGCGGGTGTCTTGGGAATAGCGACCACTCCGGACACCAGAATTGGTTCTCCGGAGGCACTTTGAGACAGGTACGTGATGCGCTCGTTCTTGGCGGCGCTGGGCAGTGCCGCAGATTCGATCAGATTGTGCGCGGTGATCAATGTTCCCGGCGACAACTGAGGTGCGGCTTGAACGGACCCGAAGGAAAGAGATCCCTCAGCCGACGCCGTGGAAGTAAAGGCAGCTGCCGATACAGCCGCGCACAGCGCCAGAGTTCCGCTGGATAGTCGGACAACACGCTTCTTCTGAACAGCCTTCACGAAATTACCTCCACAGTAAGTCAATTGGAAACGATCAGTGCAAGGCGACTGTTGCGCCGATCAAACCTTGGGCTTCGTAGATCTTGGCGGCGACCTCGTCACGCATCGCCACGAACTCCGGTGTCGAACGGATCGCGGTATCCGTCGGCTGCTGATTGTCGCCCTTGAACCACACTTTGCGGTCGTAGATCACCCGCCCGGGGCGAGCGCCCATCACGATGACTCGGGTACCGAGGAAGATTGCCTCTTCCACACTGTGCGTCACGAAGAACACGGTTTTACGACGCTCACGCCACAGATCGAGCAATTCGAGTTGCAGCTTCTCGCGGGTCATCGCGTCGAGCGCACCGAAAGGCTCGTCCATCAATATGATTCGCGGATCGGTGATGAGAACGCGGGCGATCTGACAGCGCTGCTGCTGACCACCGGACAGCTCGTACGGCTTACGGTCGCCGTACAATTCCAAGCCCACCAGTTCCAACATCCGATCAGCCTCAGCCGCACGTTCCGCGCGAGGCACACCCCGCATCTTCAGGCCGAACTCCACGTTCTTCCGCACGGACAACCACGGATACAGGTTCGAATGTTGAAACACCACACCACGATCCGGATCGGGACCCTTGATGTGAGTGTTTCCGACCATGATGGTGCCTTCGGTCGGCTCCTGAAAACCGGCGAGCATCTGCAAGAGCGTCGTCTTACCGCAACCGGATGGTCCGACGACGCATACAAATTCTTCCGGTTCGAAGGTCAAGCTGGTCGAGTCGAGCGCAAGGACAGATTCGCCGGCGGTGACGTATTCTTTCCGAACATCGGTGAGCACTACCCGGGTGCTGAGATCGACAGCGGTAGTCATGGCTGGCCTACTTTCTTCACTGCGTCCGTGTAGATTCCGCTGACGTAGGCGCTACCGGGACTGACCGCGTCGATATTTCCCTGCTCCAGAAGGAACTTCGCAGTCCCCGACAGGCTCTGCGCGAAATCTCCACCGAGGTAGGTATTGCTCGCCTGATCAGCGGCCGACAGATACGTATAGCCGGCCAACTGCGGCGTGATCAGATTCGGTGCGATACCGAGTTGCGCCGACATCGACACCGCCGCACCCGTGGGATCTGCGTTGATCCGACCGGCCGCATAGTCTTGCAGCTTGGTCCACATGGCCATGAATTCCGGATTGGCAGAAACGAATTCAGTGGTGGCACCGGACAAATCGAACGTGGGGGCACCCATCTCAGAGACATCGGCACTACTCATGATGACGTGCCCGTCGGCGGTCAACTTTGACAGTGTCGGATCCCAGACCCACGCGGCATCAATCTGCCCACCCTGCCAGGCCCCGAGCATCGCATCGGGCTTCAAGCTCATCAGAGTGACCTCCGCGGCCATGTTCGCAGCACTGAGAGCAGCAAGGAGGCTGTAATGCGACGTGCTACCGAACGGTGTGGCAATCTTCTTGCCGCGCAGTCCTTCCAGTGTTGTGATGGACGGATCTTTCACGACCAGCGATTCCGCTTCTCCGATGACATCCTGGATCCACACCACCTGCATCGGAATGTTCAGCGGAGCCGACAACGCCATTGTTGCCGGACTCGAACCCAACGTTCCCAGATCCAGGCTTCCGGAACCGAAGGCCTGCACTACATCCTGACCGGAGCTGAACTTGCTCCACGTGATGTCTGCGTTGGGCATACAGGCCTCGAGCAACCCCTGATCCTTGACTATCAGATCACCGTTGGGAATGTCCTGATACCCGATGCGGGCAGTCGTGGTGACCGATTCATCCACCACAACAGGACAAGTCACCGAAGTGGCCATCGAGCGGCTCATCTCACCACGGCCCGTTTCCACACAGCCGGTGAGGGTGGTTCCCAGGGCCGCAGCCGTCATCACTGCAATTGCCGTGCGTCCTGAATTGCTGATCATGCCTTACCCTTCCATGGCGCTACGAGTGTTCCCACTGCCTTGATGGCCGAGTCGAGAACAAGTGCGGCACAACCGATAACGATGATGCACGCAATTGTCAGAGGAGTATTGAGCTGTGTGCCGGCCAGATACGCGAGTCCGCCGATACCGGGAATACCGTTGTTGAGTTCCGCGGCAACCACCGTCGTCCAGGCAAATCCGACGGCAATCCGAATTCCGTTGATCACTTCCGGCAACGTCGACGGAAAGACCACATTGGTGAGAACCTGAGTACGGCTGGCGCCCAGCGCCTTCGCGGCATTGATCTGATCCACCTTGACGGAGGTGACGCCGTTCAGCGTGGCGATCGCGATGGGTGGAAAAGCTGCGAGGAAAAGCAGCCAAATCTTGGACGTGTCACCGATTCCGAACCAGACGATCAGCAGACCGATGTATCCGAGCGGCGGCAATGCACGCAAGAAGTTCAGGTACGGCTCCACGAAAGTCCTGATCGGAACCGACATGCCCATCGCAAAACCGATCAACGGTCCCACGATGACAGCCGCTCCGACACCGGCCGCAATGCGCTGCCCACTGGCGATCAGATGCTCCCATAGGAAGTAGTTCTGCTCGCCGAGTACTTCGCGGTCGACTCCGGGTGCAACCTGATGCCACGTATTGGCCCTGATAAACGCATCCCACACCGAACCCGGCGAGGGAAGGAACAATTCGTCGATCACACCGGCGGCGGTAATTCCCCACCAGATCACCAGAAAGGCAAACAGTGCCGCACACCGAACTCCGATGGAGCGCAGCCGGCTCGGCGAAAAGTACTTCTTCTTGCGCGGCCGTGACACTGCCGGTACCGGAGCACTGGGTAGCGTCTTCGTGATCGCCGGCGCGGGGCTGGTAGTTGTCATACGGTCCTCCGGTGCACTCGTTGTGCGGATGTCTGGTCACGAGCGAGGACGAGCATCGAATCGACATTGACGCGGCTCGGCCGGGTGACCACCCAGGCAACACATTCGGCGATATCATCAGCGGTGAGCGGATCTGCGCCCGCGTACACGGCGTCGGCGCGCGCCTTGTCGCCGCCGAAGCGGACCATGCTGAATTCGGTTTCCACCATGCCGGGGTCGATCTGACAAACGCGAATGGGCTCGCCCAGCAATTCGAGGCGCAGCACCCGAGTAAGTGCTGTCACAGCATGTTTCGCGGCGTTGTACCCGCCACCTCCGAGATACGGTTCACGTCCGGCGATTGACCCGATGCTGACGACGGTAGCGTTTTCGCTCTCACGAAGACGCGGGAGGAGGCGCTGCGTGACGCGCAGTACGCCGAGCACGTTCACATCGAACATCGCGGTCCAGTCTGCCTCGTCGGCGTCCGCGATGCTGTCTGCTCCCAGTGCGCCGCCGGCGTTGTTGACCAGTACGTCACAGCGATCGATCTGGCCACAGAAGGCGTCGACCGATGCGACGTCGGTGACATCGAGAGGCACAGCGCGAGCGCCTGTTTCACGAGCCAACTCCTCGAGTCGATCCATTCTGCGTGCGCCCATCACCACGTCGAACCCCTCCTTGACGAGGTGCCGCACCGTAGCGGCACCAATGCCACTGCTGGCCCCGGTAACCACGGCAACTGGAGATTTCATGACGGACATAGTTGGGAACTCCTCGATGAATGATGTTTCGGCCCTGAGAGATACCCCAAGGCGCTGCTGAACTGTGCACCAGTGTTCTCCCGATCTGGCACCTACTCCAGAGCCACCTGCATGGTCATTTTCTCGGGCCAGTCGTAACGTTCCGTTCTCGTGTTAACGCAATAGTTCGTCCGTGTAACTGGCCCCTCGAAATTCCCCGGAATCTGGATCTGGCGGCGGACCACATCCGTTCTCCATCATTGAGTGGACGCACAGTTTCAACCCCTCGATCAGGAGGTACCTGCCATGGCAGCTCCCGCAATCAGCACCGCACAACGGACGTATGAACTGGACCGAGCCCACGTCTTCCATTCGTGGTCGGCACAGAAGTCATTGCAGCCCATGGTTGTCGAGCGCACAGACGGCTGCTACCTCTGGGACGGGGACGGCAAGGAATACCTCGACTTCTCTTCCCAACTCGTCTACACCAACGTCGGCCACCAGCATCCGAAGGTTGTTGCGGCAATTCAAGAGCAGGCCGCAAAGCTGTGCACCATTGCGCCGGCTCACGCCAACGAGGCACGGTCCGAGGCAGCGCGTCTGATCGCCGAAATTTCTCCCGAAGGGATGGAACGGGTCTTCTTCACCAGTGGCGGCGCCGATGCCAACGAGCACGCAATTCGTATGGCGCGCTTGCACACCGGACGATACAAGATCCTCTCGGCCTACCGCTCCTATCACGGCGCTACCGCCGAGACGATCAATCTCTCCGGAGACCACCGACGCTGGCCGAACGACTACGGCAACTCGGGTGCCGTCCACTTCCACGGACCATTCCTCTATCGATCCGAGTTCCGTTCCGAGACAGAGGAACAGGAATGTGAGCGCGCTCTGGAACACCTCGAGACGTTGATCCGATTCGAGGGACCGGCAGCCTTTGCCGCCCTCATCGTCGAATCCGTCCCGGGTACGTCCGGCATCATGCCGCCGCCGCCCGGATACATGGCGGGTGTTCGTGACATCTGCGATCGGTACGGCATTGTCATGATCTGTGACGAGGTCATGTCAGGCTTCGGTCGTACCGGCGCGTGGATGGCCATCGACCACTACGACGCAATTCCTGATCTGATCACCTTCGCCAAGGGCGTCAACTCGGGCTACGTACCTCTCGGCGGAGTCATCATCGGCGAGAAGATCTACAACTCGTTTGCCGAGCGTCCGTACCCCGGTGGGATGACCTACTCCGGCCACCCCCTGGCCTGTGCTGCGGCCGTCGCGACGATAACGACGATGCACGAGGAATCCATTGTCGAGAACGCCGAGTTCATCGGCCGCACGTCACTCGGCCCCGGCTTGCGTGCGCTCGCCGAGAAGCACCCCAGCGTCGGCGACGTCCGCGGGCTCGGCGTCTTCTGGGCACTCGATCTGGTGACAAACCGTGAGACCCGAGAGCCACTCTCTCCGTACGGCGGAACCAATGCTGCCATTGGTCAGACGATGGCCGCTGCTCGCGAGGCCGGTCTGCTCGTCTTCAACAACTACCACCGCATCCACGTCGTCCCCCCGTGCACTGTGACGCCCACCCAGGTCAACGCCGCGATGGCGATGCTCGACACGGCACTCGACGTGGCCGACTCGTACTACGACGGCCCGCGGTGACCGCTAGCGGATCGTGACTCCTCGAGCATCCGGTGAGCGATGCTGCCGAGCAGCGCGATACCCGGTTCGATCGACTGCTGCGCAATCGAACCGAAACCCAAGCGCAGGCAGTTGCGGGAACCCGTACCGGGAAAGAAATAGCGCGAACCATCCGCAACCAGAATGCCTTGGCGTGCCGCTCTGTCCGTCAACTCGGCGGCATCGAGATCCTCCGGGCCGGTGTACCAGATGCTGACACCGCCCGGAGGAAACGACGGCGCTTCTACGCGGGGCATGTATTTGTTGACGGAGTCGGTGATGATCTCCCAGTTCTGCTTGAGCCTGCGACGGTGTGAACGCAGAACCTTGTGATAGTCACCGGAGGTGATGAACAGCGCCAACGAGCGTTGGATGTGCCCCGGCAGATGCTTCGTCCGGTGGTGCCGCTCGGCTCGAAGTGCCGCGATAACAGGAGGATCCGCCACGATGTAGCCGATTCGCAGTCCCGCCGACAGGAATTTCGAGAACGATCCGAGATAGATGACGCGGCGGTTGTCCCCCAGCGATTTGAGCGACGGTGTTGGCCGCCCGCGGAAACGGAATTCGCTGTCGTAGTCGTCTTCGATCACGAAACCGTTTCTCTCCTCCAGCAATTCGAGGAGCAACTTGCGCCGGGGGAGGCTCAACGTGACATTGGTGGGGTGATGATGGCTGGGCGTGAGGTACATAGCGTCGAACACTGTCGATTGATCGAATACTGCGCCGCGGCCGTCGACGGGTATCGGAGACAACCCCACTCCGGAGCGCTTGAAGATATGCATGGCGTCGAGGTATCCGGGGTTCTCGAATCCCATGATCTTGCCGGGATGCATCAGTACGTCGGCAATCAACGACAACCCTTGCTGAGTACCACTGGTCACGAGAATCTCGTCGGCGTTCGCCTCGATACCGCGCGACGGGAGAATCTCTTTGCGCAAGGCCTCGACGAGTAGCGGATCATCCTGGTCGACGGCGTCGCGCACGCTGTATTTGAGGTGCGGACCGGTCATTGCCTCACTGGCGGCGCGAAGCCACCCGCGCACCGGGAACGAACGCAGTTCGGGCTGAGAGCTGATGAACGGGTACGGGTAGTCGAATGCGTCAGGGTGCCCGAGGGTTCGAGTGAACTCGACACTTTCTCGCGGTTGCAGCAGGGTGGACCAGTCGACAGGTACTGCGCGCGAAGCCGACTCGACCGGAGATGCGCGGGTGAGCGGAGCGGCCGCGTAAAGTCCACTGCGAGGACGGCTCTCGATGACTCCGAGCGCTATCAACTCGTCATAGGCAGCGGCTACCGTGTTTCGGGAAACACCGAGTTCCTGGGCCAGATACCGGGTGGACGGCATCGGCCGACCGCTGTCGAACACACCGCGAGCAAGTAGATCTTCGATCATCGCTCGAACCCGTCGGTACATCGGCACAGTGGAGTCCGCGTCGAGAAGTGCCGACGTGCCTTGTAACAGTTGACCGAGATCGTCGTGCGATCGCACTGTGCATTCCTCCTTGTACCGGCCCACATTCTGGCCCTCTCAATGCTTGCACAAACTGGATCTTCCATCAGTGCCAGATGCGCCGCAGACTGGGAAATGTGATTCTTCTCCTGGTTGCCTGCATACTCGTCGTCTCAGCGACGATTCAATCGGCAACCGGATCGGGTTTCGGTTTGATCGCCGGACCTACCCTGATTCTCGTTGCACCCCAACTTGTTCCAGCACCGTTGCTGATTCTCACAATTCCGATGATGCTCATGGTGGCGATACGAGAGCGCACACACTGCGACGCTCGGACAGTAGGAATCGCCACCGTCACAATGATTCCCGGAATCGTCGTCGGCCTGTGGTTTCTGCAGCGGGTCGATACCGCGGCCGTGCAATGTCTGGTTGCCGTACTTGCATTGAGTGCAGGGGCGGTTCTGCTCTCGGGCAAGTCTGTAGTGGGTTCGCGACGAACACTTGCCGGCGCCGGCGCGGCGGCCGGATTCATGGGCGCATTGGCCGCGATGCCCGGTCCACCGCTCTCGCTCACCTATCGCCCGAACGACGCCGCCACACTGCGTTCCACGCTCTCGACGATCTTTCTTGTCATGGCGGTGGCAACGCTGCTTGCTCTCGAACTGCAGGTTGGCATCACCGGAACAGAACTACTGACTGCGGCGGTATTCTCTCCCCTACTGGCCTGCGGCCACGTGCTCGGTTCCTACCTGTCGCGGCGAATATCGCTGTCCGCCTTGAGTCGCGCCACCACCTACATCATCATCGCGGCCGCCACGGTACTGCTGGCCAAGAGCGCGGTCGGCCTGACGTAGGTGAATCCGACTTGTAACCTCGCGTCCACACGCAGGCCCTCCAATCTGCCATTTCCAGATGCTTAGTCGCTCTAACTTTCCTACGGTCGTGCCATCTCGGCACGTGACCTACCGGATGGCGACCGTCCTGCGGGACGAGTTCCTCGCAGGCCTGAAGGCACATACGAACGCAAATGCACTGCCCGGAGCGGATTTCCGATTTGCACACGCAGAGACGATCATCCCGTTCGCGGCACTGCTGAAGCTGCCCGGCAGCACAGTTCAGCAGCCTGAGGGCGAGCTGTACACGTACGCGAACAACCCCTGGCGCGGGGAGCACGTCAGCCCGATGGCCGCGAACATCTCGTGGGATGTCTACTCCGGACCCGACAATGCGCAGCTGGTTCGCATGCTCTACAACGAGCGCGAAACCGCGTTTGCCGAGCCCTGCACACCGGTAGCAAGCGGTAGCTTCTTCTACACACCCACCGAGCTCGAGCGTTGCCTACCGGAAATTTCTAGGCAATAAATCGACCGATCGTCGGATTACTTTGGCAGATAGGGCTACTGCCCCAGTTGATGGAGCCGAAAGCCGTCGCAACGACGTTTCCGACACCGGTATTGACGGTCGCGGATAGATAGGGATACGTCCCCATCAGATCGACGATTCCCGACAGGCCCGTATCGGTATTGACCCAGGCAACAGTGACCTGACCGGCGGCCGGCAGCGGCGCGGCCGCCGGGAAGGACTCGAACCGGATATCACCCTTGGCAATGGGTGGATTCGCCTCCGGACCGGATTGCCCGGTCAAACCGGTGAACGATGCCAACGAACCCTGATTGGGGCATCCGACGGTGACGGCGGCGCCACCGAAGGGATGAGGCGGATCCGCGGATGCAGTGCCCGCGTACATAACTGACGCGACGATTGGCAGTCCGACAGCTGCCAGGATTCGGACGGTGCGGGGCACGCTCATGGGAACTCCTCGGTTCGACAATTCCGTTGATCGGATACCCCTGCTACAACCCCTGAAACGATCGGATACCGACCAATCCGAAGCACTAGACAACACGCGTTGTCAGAACTACTCTCGGTGGCATAGCTCACACCTAGCCTTGGAGTGCTCCCATGAAGCGATACGAACTACGCAGTCGCACGGATCGACTGGATCCCGAAACCGACTACGAGGAAATGTCGCGCATCCTGACCACACAAGAATTCCCGTGGGACGTCACCCAGGCACTCAGTTTCGCGCTGTTCCGCACCTACGCTGTGCCCTCCATCGGCAAGCTGCTGTTCTCCACCGGCGAGTTCACCGACAAAGTCCAAAAACGCTACGACGACACCACTCTCATTCTCGACTCGATTCTCGAGCATGGCCTCGGGAGCCCAGAGGGTCGGACAAGTGTCCGGCGAATGAATCAAATGCACGGATCGTACGACATTTCCAACGACGACATGGTTTATGTGCTGTCCACGTTTGTCGTCACTCCCGTGCGCTGGCTCGACGCCTACGGCTGGCGCAAGATGACCACCAACGAAATTGCCGGGTCCGTGAACTACTATCGCCAACTCGGTCGACACATGAACATCAAGGACACTCCCGACACGTACGAAAAGTTTGCAAAGTTCATGGATGACTATGAGAGAGAGCACTTTTCGTTCGACCCCGGCGCTCGTGCGGTCGCCGATGCCACCCTCGACCTGATGTGCACGTTCCCGCCCAACAACTTCGCACCAAAAGCGCTCGTCAAGGGATTTGCGTTCTCTCTCATGGACAACCACCTTCTCGACGCCTTCGGGTACAAACGTCCTTCCGCCGCGATGCGCCTGATCTCGCGGGGCGCCCTCAAAGCCCGAGGCCGACTACTGCGCCTCTTCCCCGTGCGCACCACCCGAAAGTTCGCACGCGAGCAGTCGAGCATTCGCAGCTACCCAGCCGGCTACAAGGTGGAAGAACTGGGAACGTTCCCCACCGGATGCCCCGTCAAGCACCTCAGAACGGACCAACAGGCCCAGGCCTGACGTGCCGACTATTCTGTGACGCATGACTGAGCCTGTAGCCACCGCTGACCTTGCCGACGAAATCGGACCTGACATCCGTAGCTGCGATACGCAGTTCACTCAGTTCGGCGGCCGCGAAATTTTTGCGGGCCCCATCACCACCATCAAGTGCTTCCAGGACAACCTGCTGGTCAAGCAGACCCTCAGCGAACCCGGCAACGGCGGTGTCCTCGTTGTTGACGGTGACGCCGGCATTCACACAGCACTGGTCGGCGACATCATCGCCGGACGGGGCGTCGACAACGGCTGGGCCGGCGTCATCGTCAACGGAGCGGTCCGCGACTCCGCGATCCTGCGCACCCTCGACATCGGCGTCAAGGCACTGGGTACCAACCCCCGCAAGAGCACGCAGACCGGCTCCGGTGAAAAGAACGTGCCCGTCGAAATCGGCGGCGTCACCTTCAATCCGGGCGAGATCGTCTACAGCGACCACGACGGGATAGTCGTCCGCGAAAAGTAGAGACGGGATCAGGCGGGAGCTTCCACCTTGGCAGCCATCCCGCCGATCTCGACCACATCGCCGTCCCGAAGCTGACGGCCTCGACGGTCCTCCACCTCACCGTTGACCGATACCAAACCGTCGGCAATCACTTCCTTGGCCTCGGCACCGGACTCGATGAGGTTTGCGAGCTTGAGAAACTGGCCGAGTCGGATCATTTCGTCACGAATCTGAACTGCAGGAATGTTGGCGGTCATGAGCAACATTCTCCTCCTCCCACAAAACCAGACACGACAGACCACACTGAAGCGGTGAGGACTGATCGACCGGCATGGGAGGAAGCTCGATGGCACCTATCAGCGAAGCCACGGACACAACCGCAGAGTTAGTTGAATCGCCGCCGGAAAGTCCGCGGAAATCGCGCCGGCCCCACAAGGGACGGCTGAGCCAGGTCCCGCATATCTCGGGATTGATCCTCGGAGTGTTCTCCGTCCTGGTCTTCCTGTGGAGCCTTTCTCCCACGCTCAGACATATCGTTCGAGTGCCCCGCGAGTACATCGACAGTTACTACTTCGACGCACCGGATACGAGCCTGTCGTGGGCGCTCGTCGTCGGCCTGCTTGCGGCGGCGCTCGCCAGTCGCAAGCGGATCGCTTGGTGGATACTGACGATCTATCTGTTCCTGAGCGCACTCAACAACGTCAACACCACGATCCGGGAAAAGAACATCAACAGCGCCGTTGCCATTGTGGTTCTGCTGATCGCCGTCGGAATTCTGATCGCTGCACGCCCCGAGTTCTACACACGAGTTCGACGCGGTGCCGGCTGGAAAGCTCTCGGCGTCCTCATCGTCGGCCTGGCATTGGCCACCTTGGTGGGCTGGGGTCTGGTCGAACTTTTCCCGGGAACACTCGAGGGAACTGCTCAGCGATTCTTCTGGGCTCTCAACCGCGTCACCGCCGCCGGAGCGGTCGACAACGAAAACTTCGAAGGCCACCCTCGCGCATTCGTCAACACAATCCTCGGCCTCCTCGGTGCCATAGCCCTGCTCGCTGCCGTCATCACGCTCTTTCGGGCCCAACGCTCCAATAACGCACTGACCGGCAATGACGAATCCGCACTTCGCGGTTTGATCGCGGGTTACGGCGCCGACGATTCCCTCGCCTACTTCGCCACTCGCCGCGACAAGGCCGTCATCTTCGCGCCCAGCGGTAAAGCAGCAATCACGTACCGCGTCGAAATCGGCGTCTGCCTAGCCAGCGGCGATCCCATCGGCGACCCCGAAGCCTGGCCGCACGCCATCGAGGCGTGGCAGGACCTGGCCTCGCAATACGGTTGGGCGACCGCCGTCATGGGGGCCAGCGAAACCGGCGCCACGGCCTACAAGCGAGCAGGTCTGAACGTCCTGCAACTCGGCGACGAAGCCATCCTGCGCACTCGCGAATTCAACTTGAACGGGCGCGATATGCGTCCGGTGCGCCAAGCCGTCACCCGCGTACGACGCCACGGCGTGACGGTCCGGATGCGACGCCACCGCGACGTCTCACCGGAGGACATGTCCGCCGCCATCGTTCGCGCCGACGACTGGCGCGATACCGAAACCGAACGTGGATTCTCGATGGCGCTAGGCCGACTCGGTGATCCTCTCGACGGCGACTGCCTCCTCGTCGAAGCGGTGATGGGCGAAGGAACGGAAGACGCGTCCGTCGTCGGCATGCTGTCCCTCGTTCCGTGGGGACCCAACGGAGTTTCGCTCGACTTGATGCGTCGTAAACCGTCGTCACCGAATGGTGTTGTGGAGTTGATGGTCTCCGAACTTGCGACACGATCCGACGAGATCGGCGTCGTCAAGGTTTCGCTCAACTTTGCCGTGTTCCGTTCGGTGTTCGAGGAAGGCTCACGCATCGGCGCCGGCCCGATCCTGCGCATCTGGCGCGGCGTGCTGGTCTTCTTCTCGCGCTGGTGGCAGCTCGAAGCCTTGTACCGATCGAACGTCAAATATCAGCCCGACTGGGAACCTCGATTCCTGTGCTTCGAAGACAATCGTGAACTCCCACGCGTCGGATTCGCGTCCGCGATCGCCGAAGGCTTCGTCGTCCTGCCCAGCTTCAGCCGCAGATCGAGCAAGGCCACCAAACACACCGGAATTCACGAGGCACTGCCGGCCGCGCTCGTCACTGCCGAAGGTCTGCATGCCGACGGCAGCCCGCCGGACTCCGCACCCGCACTGATCGCGTCGGGACCGCGTCGACCCGAGCAGGTTCGCGTCCGTATGAACAAGCTCGCAGCGCTCGAAGACGAAGGCCTCAGCGCCTACCCCATCGCGTACCCGCCGACGCACACGATTGCCGCGGCGGCACAGTCTCCCGAGGGCACCCGGGTACGCATCGCCGGCCGAATCCTGCGAGTGCGCGATTACGGCGGAGTGATGTTCACGGATGTGCGGGACTGGTCCGGCGATATCCAGATTTTGGTCGATCAAGATCACGTCGGACGCGAAGAGTTGGCGAAGTTCGCCGGCGAATTCGACCTCGGCGACCTGATCGAGGTCAGCGGAACCATCGGGCGCAGCCGAAAAGGCGAGCTGTCGTTGATCGCCACCTCCTGGCGGATGAACGGCAAGTGCCTGCACCCGCTGCCGGACAAGTGGAAGGGTCTCGCTGATCCCGAAACCCGGGTCCGTCAACGCTATCTGGACATTGCTATCAACTCGAAGGCCCGGAAACTGCTCGAGGCCAGAAGTGCCGTCGTGAAGTCACTGCGCGATTCACTCGACAGCCGCGGATTCCTCGAAGTGGAGACACCGATCCTGCAGCAAGTGCACGGCGGCGCCAACGCAGCTCCGTTCCTGACACACATCAATGCCTACAACCTGGATCTGTATCTGCGCATCGCGCCCGAGCTGTACCTGAAACGCTTGTGCGTCGCCGGCATGGAGAAGGTGTTCGAAATCGGTCGGGTGTTCCGCAACGAGGGCGTCGACTTCAAACACAATCCCGAGTTCACGATCCTCGAGGCCTACGAGGCGCACAGCGACTACGAGGACATGATGCGGATGTGCCGCGAGCTCATCCAGGCTGCCGCCCGTGCAGCCTTCGGACGCGAGATCATCATGCGTCCCGGCCCGGACGGCGAATTGGTGGAGGTCGACATCTCCGGCGAGTGGCCGGTCAAGACGATGCACGGTGCCGTCGCCGAAAAGCTCGGTGTCGACGTCTCCCCCGAAACCAGCCTCGAAGAGCTCCAAAAACTGTGCGACGACAACGAAATCCCGTACCAGGCCAACTGGGACACGGGCGCGATCGCGCAGGAAATGTACGAGCATCTGGTCGAGGACTTCACCGAGTTTCCGACGTTCTACACCAACTTCCCCACCTCCATGTCTCCCCTCACCCGCCCACACCGCAGCATTGCGGGCGTTGCCGAGAAGTGGGATCTGGTGGCGTGGGGCGTCGAACTCGGCACCGCGTACAGCGAGCTCACCGACCCGGTGGATCAGCGCAACCGCCTCACCGAGCAGTCACTGCTGGCAGCGGCCGGCGACCCCGAAGCCATGGAAGTGGATGAGGACTTCCTCCAGGCTCTCGAGCACGCAATGCCGCCGACGGGTGGACTCGGGATGGGTGTCGACCGTGTGGTCATGCTGATCACCGGTGGCAGCATCCGCGAAACACTGGCCTTCCCGCTCGCGAAACCACGCCAGTAGGAGTTGTTCCACGTGAAACCACCGGGCGACATGATGACTGTCGGTGGGATCAGGCTGCACGTCCTCGTGGAGGGCGACGGACCCGTCGTCGTCCTCTGCGGAGGCTTGGCCGGCAACTGGTTCGACTGGGACGACTGTGCGCGCCACCTCTCGTCGGACCACACCGTCGTTCGTTTCGACCGGCCCGGCTTCGGACTCAGCGAGCCGTCGCCGGAAGTGCCCAGCGTGCACTGTGAGGCCCAGCGCATAATCGACGTGCTCGACGCCCTAGGAATCTCCGAACCCTCTGTGGCAGTGGGTCATTCGATAGCCGGGTTCTACGTCGAAGGCTTTGCCCGACTGTTTCCCGATCGAGCCGCCGGCATACTGCTCCTCGACTCCAGCGCCGAGAAAAACCCGAAGCGCCTAATCCCCCGAGACATTCTCCTGGCCGCATCCCATACCGTCGCAACATCTTTCATCACCACCGGCCTTCAACGACTACTGGGCACCACCACTCGCAGAATTCTCAACCATTCCGTTCCGCCGGACGGCCCGTCCGCCACCATGGACAACTGGGTCAAGCACATCTACCGCGATCCGCATTATCTTGAAGCGGCACTCGTCGAATACGTCGCCTACACCGATATGGCGTTGGAGCTCAACGAATTACGGGAATCAGAGGATCATCTCCTCCACGATATTCCGATCAGCGTCGTGGCCGCCCACACCGGCCGCAACACACCGTGGTCCGTCGACTGGATGGCCAAGCAACAACGGTTGGCCACCTATCTGGGCGGCCGCTTCCACGTCCTGCGGCCGGCCCATCATCACGCGATGATCGATCAGCCTGAACAACTCGCCGATCTGATCCGCAAACTCACGAAGCCCGAACGTCGACAGTGGCAACACCCACGGCCGTAGGTCACGCGCCGACTATTTTGGCCCCTTGGGGTGCAGGACATCAGTAATGCTTATATAGCCAGCCTTCGGTTCGTTTGGAAGGCTGATCGGCAATAGCCCCATGCTTTCCCGGCGCTCGTTAGCCGAAAAAACATACTGCGCAAATTGGGGCTTAACCTGCACGTCGGGGAACTGTGCGCGAAGCTCCTCAATAATTTCGTAGCCCTCGTCATACCAGTCGAAGACATTTATCCCGGGAAGCCAACACGGCCGCGATGCGAAACCGTCGACCTCCTCCACGAAAAACTTTTGGAAGCGGTCAGTCCACGCCAGTATCTTCTTTCCCAGAGCATCGTCAATCCCAATCTGGCTGGGGAGAACGTACGGCTGCCTCGGCCGGCTGATTCTTACCAGTTCCTTCGAGGGCCAGAGAGAACTGGGATGGCCATAGTCAGGGTAGAGGCGAATGACAAGCCTTTCCGTGCCTTGTATTTCCATTTCTATTCCTTATGTCTTCGCGGAACCGCCTGGGCGCCTGTACTTTCGAGGATCTCGATTCGGCTGTTGAGTCGTTCGATCCTCACGCGCACGCTCCAGATGAGTTCGACGAGGCTTTCCTGCATGATCGGGATAGTGGGCGTGTTGTCAGTCCGCTGGCCACTGGATAACCCGTATTCGACGTCTGATCCCGCCCAGTGAAGAATTTGTCCTGTTTGTCGATGCTTGGGTTCATGCGGGAATCAGGAGCCGCTTGATGTGGTGGCGCGTCGAGGCGATCGGCTGGATCACAGGTAGTCGAGGAGCGCCGCGACATCCAGCGGGTTCGGCCACTGCATGGATTGCTCGGAAAGGGACTTCAAGCCGTCCGCGATGATCCACACTGTGCCCGTTGCATCGACTGCGATTCCCGGTCGGATTGCGAAGATCGGTGCGCTTTTCACCGGTTCGAGTGTGGTGGCATCGAGGAGCGTGAGCAGTCGATACCGTTGTGTCGGGTCACAGTCGACCGGCCGCTGCCCGATCGGAGAGGTGTCACTCGATGGATGAGCCACCGTACAGACATAGGCGCCTACCTGCCTGACGTGGAACGGCTCCCCACCGAGATCGTGCACATCGCCCAGCGACAGGCCGGGAAGGATCGATGACGCGGTACCGTGATTGAACAGCCGCACCGGGGATCCAGCGAGGAATAGACGTTGGCGACGCGGTCCTGGAATCGATGACAGGACAGGCCCGGTGGTGACGTCCCCGGCAGTGGTGACCCGGATCAACCGTCTGCTCGACTCTCCGTCGGATTTTCTCGCCTCGAGCAATACCAGAAACGAATCACCTTCTACAGCAATACTGTTGACGTATTCGTGCGGAGTCTTCACTGCAACCGGATCGCAGTCCGGCGAGTGCAACCACCACCGTCCACCCGGTGAGCAGGCCAGGAAAATTTCCCCGACGACTGCACCGGCGTGTACCGCGAGGTCGCTGACGCGGCGAGGTTCGAATCCAGGTGTGCATCGGTAGGTTCCGTCCGTACCGGCCACCCAGCACCCGCCCGGGGTGGCCCACACGTGCCGTGAGACTCCGATCGGCCCGGGTAGGAGATGCTCGGTAGCAACATGTTCGGAGTCGATGCTCGCTACGAGTGGTAGTCCGCTGTCGACCGTCCACAACACATCTCCCGCCGCACTCACATCACCCGGAACGAAACGCGGCCGAACGGGGTGGGGTGGGACGTCGTCGAGGTCGAGTTCGATCCATGCCCCGTCTTCGCGGTCCACCTCGTACACGTCGTCGCGCATGAACACGTCGGTGTCGAAGAACCGTGGCGATTCGGTGACCTCGCGCAGTGAGCGGTGTCCTGGCACAATCGCCCACCCGTGACTGTCGGGTTCTCTCCGGTATCGCATGCTGACCAACTGGACCCGCGTCACGCGCCCACGCACTCGTGATGTGATCTGGTGACTCAGCGTTCCGTAGAAGCGACCGGTCAACTCCACGTGACCGGAGCGTGGACAAAATCCTCGCCACGACGCTTCCCACCCGTCACCGCGTAACACCCCGCTCCATTCCCAGCGGCGCGGTGAATCCTTCCCCGTGTACTGAAAGATTGGGGGTTGTCCATCGGCTATGAGGACCGCACGAATCGTTACGGTGTCCATGTCCTCGGCAGGGAGTTCCGTGAACTGAAGCGGGAAATCGAGCACCATGCCGATCTTCGGCGGCGGTATCTCCCCATCCTCGATGGCGAGTCCGTCGATCTGCACGGCGAGCGTGCGGTGGCTGCTCATGCGCCTTTCGGTGAAGTCATAGCGTCGACAGTACCCAAAGCTGCTTTAGGAAAGTCCGCATTCAATCCCGACCCCGTGCACGCGTCATCGAAGAAGACTTCCGACGGAAGAACTTGCAGGGTCCCCGCGGGGACGTCTCGGCTCCATGCTTCCGATGGCCTCTCACTGACCAAGACTGTCGAAACTCGAACGCACTCACACTGTTAGAACAGGTGAGTGAAGCTAGGTTTTTTGACCGCCGCCCTACCGATGCTCAGCCTCGAACAGATCGCGGCGTGGGCCGCCGAAACCAGCTACGAAGCACTGGAAGTCGCCACCTGGCCGAGCGTCGGACGGCAGTTCTACGAAGCTGCCCACCTGCCCGTCGAAACGTTCGGCGCCCGCGAGGCAGAGCACACCCACGAACTCCTCGAGCGCCACGGCCTGTCGATTTCGGCCCTCGCGTACTACGAGAACAACCTCCACCCCGATCCCGCGAGACGCGACGCGATCAGAACCCACCTGAAACGGGTGATCGATACCGCGTCGACGCTGGGGGTTCCGTCTGTGGGGACGTTCATCGGGCGTGACTGTACAAAACCCGTCGCCGAGAACATGGCCGACGCAGAACCGGCTTTCCGCAAGATCGTCGACTACGCCGGCGAACGCGGGGTGAAGGTCACTATCGAGAACTGCCCGATGGAAGGGTGGCACCCCGACGGATATCCGGCCAACCTTGCCTACTCTCCCGAGCTGTGGGAGTGGATGTTCGATCTGGGGCTCTACTTGAATTGGGACCCTTCACATCTGGTGTGGCAGGGCATCGATCCACTGACCACCATCGCGCCGTACGCACACCGAATTGTGCATGCCCAGGCCAAGGACATCGAAATCCAGAAGGACCGGATCAATCGATACGGAATCTTCGGCAAAGCTGTACGCGAAAACCCGTGGGACGTCGGATGGTGGCGCTACCGAGTCCCCGGACGCGGGCAGATCGACTGGAGCCCGATCATCGACGCCCTCTACGAACATGGTTTCACCGGAACACTTTCCGTGGAACACGAGGACCCTGTGTGGCGCGGCGGAGAACAGCGCATCAAAACCGGGCTGAAGATCGCCGAGAGTACCCTGCGCCCCCTCATAGTTTTATGATCACCACTACCGAGATGAGAAGTACCTTGTCCGACAACATTTCCCGCGACATCGACTGGTGGCGGAGTGCCGCTATCTACCAGGTCTACATCCGCAGTTTCGCCGACGGTAACGGTGACGGTGTCGGCGATATCGCGGGAATCCGGGATCGTCTGAGCTACCTCGCAGATCTGGGCATCGACGCTATCTGGGTCAACCCCTGGTACCCGTCGCCGATGGAGGATGCCGGCTACGACATCTCCGACTACCGCAGCATCGAACCTGCTTACGGCACAATGGAACAGGCCGAGGCAATGATCTCCGAGGCTCACGGTCTCGGTATGCGCGTGATCCTCGATCTGGTGCCCAACCACGTTTCCGACGCTCATCCGTGGTTCCAGGAAGCTCTGCTCGCAGAACCAGGTTCGGCGGAGCGTGCACGGTTCCACTTCCGTCCGGGCAAGGGTGACAACGGCGACGAGGCACCCAATGACTGGGTCAGCTCCTTCGGCGGACCCGCCTGGACGCGAGTCAAGGATGCCGACGGAAATCCGGGAGAGTGGTACCTGCACCTGTTCACGCCGGAACAGCCGGATGTGAACTGGCGCAACCACGATATTCGTGCCGATTTCGAAGCGACGCTTCGGTTCTGGTTCGACCGCGGTGTCGACGGATTCCGCATCGACGTCGCTCAATTCCTGTGCAAGGACGCCGATCTGCCTGATCTCAACGGTCTGAAATACCCGACACCGATCCCCGCCGACGGTTCCGACCCGGTGGTGCATCCCCACTTCGACCGCGACGAGGTTCACGAGATCTACCGTTCCTGGCGTGCGGTGGCGGACAGCTACGATCCGCCGCGCGTCTTTGTCGCCGAAGCCTGGGTGGGCAACCCGAAGCGGCTCGCGCGCTACCTGCGTCCCGACGAGTTGCACAGCGCCTTCAACTTCGACTTCCTGCTCTCACCGTGGACCGGGTCGAAGTTGCGGACGGTCATCGACAGCACGATCCTCTCGCATGCCGAGGTCGGCGCATCCCCGACGTGGGTGCTCTCGAATCACGATGGCGCCCGGCACCTGTCGAAATACGCCAGGCCGCAGACAGATTCGCGTGTGTCGTCCCTCAGCCAGATCCGCGACATCCCCGCTGACTTCGAGCTCGGGGAACGTCGGGCGCGCGCTGCCATGATGTTGATGCTCGCTCTTCCCGGCGGCGTCTACATGTATCAGGGCGAAGAGTTGGGGCTGGCCGAGGTTGAGGACATTCCCGACGACCAGCTGCAGGACCCCATCTGGGAGCGGAGCGGCCACAAGGAACGTGGCCGCGACGGCTGCCGAGTTCCGCTGCCGTGGTCCGGTGACACCGCGCCGTACGGGTTCAGTCCCGACGACGCCAATGCGTCCCCGTGGTTGCCACAGCCGAAGGGCTGGGCTGATCGCACGGTCGAGGCCCAGACCGGTCAGGCAGATTCCACTCTCGAGCTGTACCGCAGCGCCCTGGCGCTCCGACGCAGCATCGCAGCACTGGCTACCGAGCCGCTGACCTGGATGAGCGACGACAACGATCAGGTGCTGGACTTCCAGCGCGGCAGTTCACTCCGCGTCGTCGTGAACATCTCGGCCGATCCGATCGCGCTTCCCGACGGAGAGGTACTGCTGGCCAGCGGTCCGCTCCCCGGCGACGGCACAATTCCGGCCGATACGGCCGTCTGGCAAAGTGTCCCGTGTGCAACTACTGCTGATTCGACACGCTCTTCCTGAACTCGCCGAGGTCACGGAAGGCCGCGCTGATCCAGCGTTGACCGACGAGGGCCACGCCCAGGCACACCGGCTGCCTGCGGCGTTGGCCCCGTACAAGATTTCGGGGTTGTTCAGCAGCCCCCAGAAACGTGCTCTCCAGACGGCAGCGCCCGTGGCCGAAATCCTGGCGCTACCCGTCACCGAGCAGGCGGGGTTGGCCGAGTACGACTCCGAGCAGTCCCACTACGTCCCCATGCACGAGGTCATGGAACGGGCACCCGAGACCTATGCCCGAATCAAGGCCGGTTGGCTGCCTGAATTCGTAGATGCCGACGCGTTCCGGACCCGCGTACTCGGTGCCATCGACAACATCGTCGCATCAACAGACAACGACGCCACCGTGGCTGTGTTCTGCCACGGTGGCGTCGTCAATATCGTTCTGCAGGAGCTACTCGGGCTGGAACGTCCGTTGACGTTCCCGATCGAGTACGTCTCCGTCACTCGTATTCTGGTTTCCCGCAATGGGAATCGGCGAGTCGCGTCGATAAACGAAACGGGTCACGTCCGAAACATGTTGCGGGTGTAGCTCACACCGCTTCTGATCACACGTTGTGGCACGCCACCTGATGGCCACCGTCGACGAGACGAAGTTCGGGAACTTCCTCGGCGCAACGATCCGTCGCCAGGGGGCAACGGGTACGGAATCGGCAGCCGCTCGGCGGATTCAGCGGCGACGGAAGCTCGATGACCTTCTGCTCGACGTTCTGCGAAGCCGTGACGGTTGCGTCGGGATCCGGGATCGACGACAGCAGAAGCTGCGTGTACGGGTGCAGTGCACGGTTCTGCATGTCTTCTGCCGGAACGATTTCGCAGACGCGGCCCAAGTACATGATCATCACGCGGTCGCTGATGTTCTTCACGACAGCCATGTTGTGCGCGATGAACAGCAAGGACAGTCCGTGACGCTTCTTGGCGTCCTCGAGCAGGTTCAGGATCTGTGCCTGCACCGACACGTCGAGACTGGAGACGGGCTCGTCGCAGATCAGGACCTTGGGATCGAGCATCAATGCACGTGCGATACACACACGCTGGCACTGACCGCCCGAGAGCTCTCGGGGTGTGCGATCCCAGACCATATCGGGATCGAGACCGACCTCGGCCAGAACCTCACGGGCCCGAGCTTCGATGGCCGCCTTGTCTTTTCCGCCCCAGATGGTCGGACCCTCGGTCACGAGGGCCTTGACCTTACGGCGCGGGTTCAGCGACGAGATGGGATCCTGGAAGATCATCTGCAGCTGGGTACGGCTGCGGCGCAACTCTTCCGGGTCGAGTGCCGTCATCTCCACGTCGCCGAGGCGAATGGAGCCCGATGTGGGCGACGGCAACTGCATGATCGCGCGGCCGGCGGTGGACTTGCCACAGCCGGATTCGCCGACCACGCCCAGGGTTTCCCCGGGAGCGACGGTGAAGCTGATACCGGAGACGGCGTGAACGGTCTGTCCCTTGCCGACGTTGAATTCGACGACCAGGTCCTCGACCGTCAGGGCTGCGCCCACGGTTTCAGGCTTCTTGGTATCCACTGCTGCGGTCATCAGACCATCTCCTTCACCGCGAGCGGCAAGCCCGCTGCGGTTGTGCCGGCCTTCTCGTTGGCGACCAATGCCGCTGTGCCTTCCGGTGTATCCACCGGGTAGTGGCAAGCGAACGAATGGCTGTCAGATGTGTGATCTCCGGGTCCACCGGGTGCCAGTGCCGGATCGGCCGTCAAGCAGTCGTCCTGCGCGTACTTGCAGCGAGCTGCGAAGCGGCAACCGGTCATCGGCTTGGTCATGTCCGGAAGTCCACCCGGAATGGTCTGCAGCACCGTGTGTGTCGGCGATTCGAGTCGCGGAATCGCGGCCATCAGCGCTTCGGTGTACGGGTGACGCGGGCGCGTGAACAGTTCTTCTGTCGCCGATGTTTCCACGACGGAACCGGCGTACATGACGGCGACGCGATCGGATCGTCCCGACACGACACCGAGGTCATGGCTGATGAGGATCACAGCCATGTTCAGCTTGTCGTTGAGCGAGGCAAGCAGGTCGAGGATCTGCTTCTGCACCGTCACGTCGAGGGCCGTCGTCGGCTCGTCGGCGATCAGGAGCTTCGGCTCACAGGCCAACGCCATGGCGATGACCACACGCTGACGCATACCGCCGGACAGTTCGTGGGGGTACTGGTCGAGACGACGCTTCGGCTCGGGGATACCCACCATCGTCAGCAATTCTGCGGCGCGGTCGCGCGCCTCGGCCTTCTTGAGGCCGAGGTGGAACTTCAAGGATTCGGTGATGTGCGTACCGATTCGCTTGAACGGGTTGAGCGAGGTCATCGGATCCTGGAAGACCATGGCGATCTCGGGGCCCCAGAAGTGCTTCATCTCAGACTTTTTCATCGTCGACATGTCGCGACCCGCGAAGGTCACGGTGCCGCTGATATCGAGCGCCGGACCCTTCTGGAGCAGACCCATGATGGTGCGACCGAGAACCGACTTACCGGAACCCGACTCACCGACGATGCCGAGAGTTTCACCCTCGTTGACGTAAATCGAGACACCGTCGACGGCTCGCAACTGCCCACGGGGAGTTGCGAATACGGTTCGGATGTTGTCGGCCTGCAGCAGGGGCACGCCGGTCTTCACTGAAGTGGTCACAGTTTGCTCCGATACTTCTCACCGATGAGGTTGAACGAAAACACGGTCAGGAAGAGGAAGACACCGGGCACGAGAACGATGAAGGGGTGCTTCTCCACGATGCCGCCCTGGCCTTCAGCGATCATGTTGCCCCACGTCGGATCAGGCTGTGCGATACCGAGTCCGAGGAAGCTGAGCGACGCTTCCGCGACGATCAGGCCGGACACGGCAACCAGGCCGAGTGCCGCAACGGGAACGAGAACGTTGGGGACAAGTTCACGCCAGATGACACGCCACTTGGTGGCGCCCATTGCGCGGGCTGCGAGTACGAACTCACGTTGAGCCACCACGATGGTGTTGGCTCGCGCTATTCGAACCATGCTGGGAATGCAGAGGATCGACAGTGCCAGCGTGATGTTGCGCAGGTTCGAGGTGAGCACTGCAGCGAGCGCGATCAGCAGAACCAGCGACGGAATTGCCAGCAGCGAGTTGGTGAGGATTCCGACTACGGCGTCGACCTTGCCGCGGAAGTATCCGGCCATGACGCCGATGGTGCCGCCGATGATGACGCCGATCAGCACGGCGCAGATGGCCACGGTCAACGATGCACGGGCGCCGTACAACGCGCGGGCCAGGAGATCGAGGCCGAAGTTGTTGGTACCGAGGGGGTGTTCCGAGAGCAGGCTCGGGGACGCGAATCCGGGTTCGGCCAAGGTCTTGACCGTGTCCTTGTACTCACCGAGCGGCAGGAGCGGCGCGATGATCGCGGCAATGACCAGAGCCACGAGCCAGATGACGGCCAGCCAGTACGAGAGGTCGAATTGACTGCCCCACTTGGCGAGACCGATCTTGCCCAGTCCCTTGAACAGGAATACGAGTGCAACGAGCGCGATGACGATGCGAACCATCATCATGATGCCGGAGCCGAACAGGGAGGTGCCGAGTAGCGCGAGACCGATGACGGTCAGGATCGTGCCGATCAGTACCAGATTCTTCGGCTTCTCCAGCGTCTCGATCGGGCCGGGAGCAAGCAGAACTGTCTGCTGCCGATATGTCATCACCTCGGACGGGGCAGGCGACGGGGCCGCTCCGTCGGGCGTCACTTCAGACATGGACACGACGACTCCTCGGGTCAAGATAGGTGTACAGAACATCGACGAAACTATTGACGAGCACGTAGATGACGGCGATCACGACCACCGCACCCAACAGCATCGGCGAGTCGCCCTGTTGCGCAGCGCGAACGATCAGGCTGCCCATTCCGGGTAGCGAGAACAGCGTCTCGACGATCACGGTGCTGCCGATCATGCCGCCGAGTGCCAGACCCATCATGGTGATGAGCGAGAACGACGACGGGCGCAGTGCATCACCGAACAGGACGCGCAGCGTGGGCATGCCCTTGGCCTTCGAGGCGAGGATGTAATCCTCACGCAGGGTGGTGACCAGGTCGCTGCGAAGAACGCGAGTGAACATCGCCATCTCGAGGAGGCTGATGGTGATCGCGGGAAGTATTGCGTGAGACAGGTTTCCGGAGAGGCTTTCGCCGATGCGAACCCACTGTGAACGCGGGAACCAGCCGAGCCAGTTGACCGTGACCATGATGAGCAGCAAGCCGGCAAGGAAGCTCGGAACCGACAGGACACCGAACGTCGCGGCGCTGATGACGCGGTCGATGACGCCACCTTCGTGGTGCGCGGACCAGAGTGCCAGCGGGACTGCGACAACCAGGGCGATGACGAGGCCCATCACGGCCAGCTGAACGCTGACGGGAAGCGCGGACGTGATTGCCGTGAGGACATCCTGCTGCGGCGGAACCAGCGAATTGCCGAGGTCGCCGGTGATTGCGCTTGTCAGCCAGTCCCAGTAGCGAACGAACAGTGGGTCGTTGAGACCCAACTGCTGACGCACTTCTTCGTATTCGGCGGGGGTACGACCCTCACCCAATACCGAGACAGCCGGGTCACCGGGGATCAAGGACGCCAGCACGAAGGTTCCGAAGCTGACGAGCAAGAGCACAATGACGAGCTGGCCCAATTTCTTACCGATTGCGCCGATGTTCATCGATTTCGTCTCCTTCGGACAGCTAGCTCGCAAATCACAGCAGTTCCTCGTATTTCATCGGTTCTTCACGCGTATCCGGCTCCGCAGGAAGACTCCTACGGAGCCGGATACGCATACTCACTAGGAGACTAGGACTTCCAGACCTCATCGAACAGCATGATGCCGTCGAGGCTCTGCTTCAGTCCGTGCACATTCTTGTTCCAGACGTCGAGCGTCGGGACGTTGCCCCAGATCAGCCACGGCACAGTCTCGGTGGCGCGTTCCTGGATCTTGGCGAGGACGGCCTTCTTTTCCTCGTCGTTGGTGGCGACACCGAGCTGATCGAGCAGAACGTCCATCTGAGCGTCGGCGTAGTTGGTGACGTTGTTACGTCCACCGCTCTTGATACCGGTGTAGAGACGCTCGAACGGATCGGCCTCGGAAAGCGAGCCGGCTGCGGTGCTCATGTCGTAATCGTGGTCGACGTACATACGCTTGACCAGATCGCCTGCACCAGTGACGTATTCGATCTGCGTGTCGAAGCCGACTGAGTTCAGCATGGCCTGTACGCCGAGCGCGGTTGCCTGTGCGGACGGCTCCTGGATGGAGAGGAACGTGACCTTGCCGTCGAAGCCGTCTGCCTTGGCCTGCGCGAGGAGTTCCTTCGCCTTGGCCGGGTCGACACCGGTCGGTGCGACGTCGTTGTGCCAGCGCGAGGTGTCCTGGAACATTTCCTGGCCGGGCAGGCCCTTGCCGTTGTTGACGCGGGTGTTCAGCGTGTCCGGGTCGATGGCCAGTGCCATTGCCTGACGAACGCGCAGGTCAGCGCCGGGGCGACCCTCGGCCATGTTCACGTTCGCGATGTAGCCGAGCGACGGGATGTCGATGAAGCCCGGGTTACCGTTCTCGATCAGATCGAGGATCGGGGTGAGCGTACGCATGTAGGCGACGTCGATGCCGCCGGTCTTGAGAGCTTCAGCAGTCGGCTGAGCGCCGACGATGCTGATCAGCTTGAGCTTGTCGACGTTCGGTGCGCCACCGATGTAGTCGGGGCGAGCAGCCAGGACGAGTTCCTCGTTGGGGGCGAACTTCTCGAGGGTGAACGCGCCGGCACCGATCGGGGTGAACTGGTCACCCTTCTGTGCGGTGGGGGCGACGATCATGCCCGGTCCGGTGGCCAGCATCGACTCGACGCCCGTCCACGGATCGACGAGGTTGAAGACAACCGTCGTCGCGTCCGGGGTGTCCATCGAAGCAACCTTGGCAGCCCAGAGGCTGGACTGCGGTCCCTTGTTGGTGACGTAGCGGGTGATGCTGTCGGTGACTGCCTTGGAGTCGAAAGCCGTTCCATCACTGAAGGTGGTTCCCGGACGCAGCTTCAACGTCCAGGTCTTGCTGTCGAGGCTGGGCTCGAGCGACTCCGCCAGCTGCGGCACGAACTTCTTCGCGATGGGGTCGTAGCGCACCAGCGAGTCGTAGATTGCGCCGAGTTCGCTACCACCGGCAGCCCCGGCAATCTGGCCCTTGGCGGGATCGAGCGTCGTCACAGCGGAGTAGCCGCTGAATGTCAGCGTGCCACCCTTGGTGGGGGTGCCGGAATCAGCCTGTTCGTTGACCATGCCGATCTTGAGCGCGGAACCCGATTCGACGGTTTCACCGCCGCCGCTCGACCCGTTGTCGGCGCACGACGCCAGGAACATGCTTGCGGTGATCGCCAGGGTGACCGCAGCTAATCTGCGACTTCCGCGGCGGGAACTACGACTCATTACGAATGCCTCCAAGGCAAGCTAAGACAGTGACTTGATGTTGAACAATGACAGTTTGTGACGAGACGCACAGATTGTTTCAGCCAGTCCCGCTCAGTGGAATTGGTAAAGTTGCGGCCCTCAACTGTCCACCAAACCATCCTGGGCTGCGATTGCCTGCCGCCCATAAGAGACCTTTTGGTCTAATCCCGATCGAGCGTTGCTTCCTCCAGGTCCAGTTCACGTAGCACCTTCCGGAGCACTTCGTCGTCTATGCGCCCGGCGTCCCTTTCCGCAATAAAAACTGTGCGCTCCGCCCCGATCATCTCGAGCCGCAAAGTCCGGAACGCCGCCGACGGACTCTCACCCAGATCCTCGTCACTTCGGCCGAGACGCTCCCACGCCGAGTTGGCCCGATGGGTATTCCACGTTCGCAAGATGTCCGCAGCCCGATCACGCACTGCCGGCACCTCACCGTCCGGCACGCCCACCAACTCGTCCAACCTCGCAGCCGCCGCCCGCGCTGCTTTGTCCTGCGCAGCCGCCTCGGCCCGAGCGTCGGACTGCGCCTCATGCCCCGAAACACCGAGCTTCCGAATGACCCAGGGCAGCGAAAGTCCGTGCAGCAGAAGCGTCCCGACCACAACGACAAAAGTCAGGAACAAGATCAGTGAACGACCGGGAAAGTCCTCACCACTGTTCACGGTCAAGGGAATTGCAAAGGCCGCTGCCAACGACACCACACCGCGCATTCCGGCCCACGAGACAACGAACACCGCACCCGCCGACACCTCCGGTTCTCGCGCCCGGATCTTCGGAGACAACCATCGCGGAAGATACGTGAACGGAAATACCCACGCGATCCGAACAACCACAACCGTCGCCAGCACCGCGATGGACGCCCACACCACCATCGTCGTGCTGTATCCCTGCAATCCACTGACAACACTGGGCAATTGGAGTCCGATCAACAAGAACACGAACGACTCCAAAATCAGGTCGACGGCCTTCCACACCGCGGTGTCCTGCAGACGCGTCGCATAACCGGCCCGAGTGGAACGTTGGCCGAGGAACAGTCCGGCCACGACAACTGCGATGACGCCGGATGTATGGACTTCTTCCGCAGCGAGGTACGTGAAAAACGGCACCACCAAGCCGATTCCGCTCTCCATTACCGGATCCCGCAGCTTGCCGCGAACTTTGGAGACAACAAATCCGACGACGAGACCGATAGCGGTTCCACCGACAGCCGCAATCACAAAGGTCTCGAAACCGCCGATCAGCGTCGCTCCCGTTCCCACCGCGGCAGCCAAAGCGACCTTGTACGCCGTGAGGGCGGTCGCGTCGTTCAGCAGCGACTCCCCACCGAGCAAGGTCATGATCCGACGCGGGAGTCCCAGCCTTCGGCCGATTGCACTCGCCGACACCGCATCCGGCGGGGCAACGATCGCCCCGAGAACCAACGCTGCGGCCACCGAGAATTCGGGGACGATCAGATACGCCACCAACCCGACTGCTGCCGTCGTCGCCAGTGGTAATCCCACCGCCAGAAATCCGATGGGCCGCAGATTCGATCGCAATGCCAGATAGGAACTGTCCAAGGCCGCCGAGTACAGCAGGGGCGGCAAGACAACAAAGAGAACAAGGTCCGGATCAAGCTCGATGTCCGGGACTCCCGGTATCTGACACGCGATCAGACCGACGACGACGAGAATCAGCGGTGACGACAATCCGAATCGGCGGGCAAGCGCCGCCACCAGCAATGCCCCTACTACGACCCCCAGCAATATCCCGTTCACACAGGCAGCATGCAGGATCGAACGTCGGCGTGCACTATGGATGGCAATGAAAAAAATCCTGAAACGAGCAGCCTCTCGCGCGTCGGCACCCGAGCCCGCGACGAGCGGTTGCGAGGAACTTGCCAATACGCCCGAAACGGACCCCGCGGCGTTGACTCCGGGCGTCTGTCAGGGATGCGCCGAACTCGGTGAGGACAACTGGTCACACCTGCGAATGTGCCTCACCTGCGGGCACGTCGGATGCTGCGATTCCAGCCCCCACCAGCATGCAACCAACCATTTTCGAGAAACCGGGCATCCCGTCATGCGGTCGCACGAACCGGGCGAGTCCTGGCGCTGGTGCTATATCCACGACTTGATGGACTAGAAAACGCCGAAGCCGGAGACGCTTTGCGCGTCCCCGGCTCCAGACAGTCGAACTATTCAGTTGTCAGTTCAGTTGGTCTTCCAAGCCTGATCGAAGAACATGATTCCGTCGAGACTCTGCTGGATGCCGTGGACGTTCTTGCCCCACACACCGAGCCACGGGCTGTTGCCGAGGATCTGCCACGGCACAACCTGGGTAGCGCGCTCCTGAATCTTGGTCAGAACTGCCGTCTTCGCATCGTTGGACGTTGCAACACCCAACTCGTCGAGCAGTGCGTCCATCTGAGCATCGGAGAAGCTCGTTGCGTTGTTGCGTCCACCGGTCTTGAGGTTGGAGTACAGACGCTCGAACGGATCGGCTTCGGGGAGGTTTGCCGAACCGGTCGACATGTCGAAGTCGCGGTCGACGTACAAACGCTTCACGATGTCGGAAACCGAGTTGACGTATTCGATCTGGAAGTCGAAGCCGACTGCATTGGCCATCGACTGCAGGGCCAGAGCCATGGCCTGAGCCGAGTTCTCCTGCATGGTCAGGTACGTGATCTTGCCGTCGAAGCCGTCGGCCTTGGCCTGATCGAGCAGTTCTTTGGCCTTCGCCGTATCGACGCCGATCGGAGCAGCGTCGTTGTGCCAGCGTGAGCCGTCCTGGAAGATCACCTGTCCGGGAAGGCCCTTACCTTCGTTGAGGCGATTGTCGAGCGCGACGGGATCCGTTGCCAAAGCGAGTGCCTGGCGGACGCGGACATCGGCGCCCGGGCGACCCGGAGCCGAGTTGATCAGGGACAGGTAGGACAGCGACGGAATATCAACGTAGCCCGGGTATCCGGAGTCGATGAGATCGAGAATGTTCGGAAGTCCTCGGAAGTACGCAGCATCGGCGCCGCCGCTCTTGAGCGACTCCGTCGTGGCCTGTGCACCGATGATGCTGATCAGCTTGAGCTTGTCGACGTTCGGGGCACCACCGAAGTAATCCTCACGCGCATCGAGGATCATTTCCTCGTTGGGAGCAAACTTCTCGAGCGTGAACGCGCCGGCGCCGATCGGGGTGAACTGGTCGCCCTTCTGAGCCGTAGGGGCGACGATCATGCCCGGTCCGGTAGCGAGCAGCGACTCGATTCCCGTCCACGGATCATTGAGGTTGAAGACAACCGTCTTCGCATCCGGAGTCGCGACCGAAGCAACCTTCGACGCGTACAAGCTGGACTGCGGGCCCTTGTTCGTAACGTAGCGACTCAAGCTCCCGGATACTGCCGCGGAATCGACCGGCGTGCCGTCGCTGAACGTCACTCCGTCACGCAACTGGAGAGTCCACGTCTTGAAATCGGCGCTCGGCGACATCGAGTTCGCGAGCTTCGGAACAAACTTCTGCGAGGTGGGGTCGTAGCGGAGCAGGGTGTCGTAAATCGCTCCCAGCTCCGAACCGGCAACGGAGCCGGCGATCTGTGTCTTCGCGGGGTCGAGCGTCGTGACGGCGGAGTAGCCACTGAAGGTCAGCGTCCCACCCTTGACCGGATTGCCCTCGTTGGACTGCTCGTTGACGGGACCGATGGCCAGGGCTGAGCCTGATTCAGCGTTGTCACCGCTGCCGCTGTCCTTCCCATTGTCGGCACACGATGCCAAGAACAAACCAGCGGAAACAGCCAGGGCGACGGCTGCGACCTTACGACTGCCGCGTCGAGAACTGCGACTCATTCAAAACCTCCAGATGGGAAGTGCAACTGTGACGTGAAGCAAAGCCGTCATAGTCTGTGACTTAAGGCACAGGTATTAATGTTCAGTCCCACTCAGCGGAATGGACCAAGGTTGCACTCCGCAACCATCCTGCTCACGACATAGACCTGCACACACAGCGAAGCCGGAGACGCTGGATGCGTCTCCGGCTTCGGCCCGGCAAAGCTATTGCGGTGTCAGTTCTTCCAGGCCTCGTCGAACAATACGATTCCGTCAAGGCTCGGTTCGATGCCGTGAACGTTCTTGTTCCACACGTCGATCTGCGGAACGTTGCCCCAAATCTGCCAAGGCAGAGTCTCGTTTGAACGCGTCTGAATCTTGGCGAGGACCGCCTTCTTGTCGCTGTCGGTAACGGCAGCACCCAACTGATCGAGCAATCCGTCCATCTGAGCATCCGAGTAGGCCAGCGCGTTGTTGGGTCCACCCGTCTTGAGCGAGGAGTACAGGCGCTCGTACGGATCAGCTTCGGAAATACTCGTTGCAGCGGTGGTCATGTCGTAGTCATGGTCTACATACATCCGCTTGACCAGATCGCCGACATTGTTGACGTACTCGATCTGCGTGTCGAAGCCAACGGCGTTGAGCATTGCCTGGACGGCCAGCGAAGTGGCCTGAGCCGACGGTTCCTGCATGGCCAGGAAGGTGATCTTGCCGTCGTAACCGTCGGCCTTCGCCTGATCGAGCAATGTCTTGGCCTTCGCCGGATCGACCCCCACCGGAGCCACGTCGTTGTGCCAACGCGAGGTGTCCTGGAAAATCACCTGACCGGGCATGCCCTTGCCTTCGTTGACACGAGTGTTCAAGGCTTCCGGATCAATGGCGTACGTCATCGCCTGACGAACTCGCAGATCATTTCCCGGTCGACCCGGCGCCTGATTCACGTTGGCGATGTAACCGAGCGACGGAATATCGATGAAGCCCGGAAGGCCGGCGCCGACGATGTCGAGAATCGGGGCGAGCGTGCGCAGATAGGCCGCGTCGATGCCACCGGTCTTGAGCGCCTCGGCAGTAGCCTGGCCGCCGACGATGCTGATCAGCTTCAGCTTGTCGACGTTGGGCGCACCGTCGTAGTAGTCAGGGCGTGCGGCCAGGACCAACTCCACGTTGGGCGAGAAGTTCTCGAGCGTGAAAGCGCCCGCGCCGATCGGGGTGAACTGAGCGCCCTGTTGAGCCGTCGGTGCGACGATCATGCCGGGACCGGTGGCGAGCATCGTCTGAATGCCCGTCCACGGGGAGTTGAGGTTGAAAACAACCGTCGTGGGATCGGGCGTATCGATCGAGCTGACCTTCTCGACCCACAAGGCCGACTGCGGTCCCCGGTTGGTGACGTAACGAGTGATGCTGGCCTTGACGGCTGCCGAGTCCATCGGAGTTCCGTCACTGAATGTGACCCCGTCACGCAGCTTCAACGTCCACGTCTTGCTGTCCGAACTCGGCTCCAGCGACGCAGCCATCTGTGGCTTGAATTCCATGGCGATGGGGTCGTAACGCATCAGGACGTCGTAGATCGCGCCGAGTTCACTACCGCCCGTGGGGCCGGCGACCTGCGCCTTGGCCGGGTCAAGAGTGGTCACGGGGGAGAAACCACTGAAGGTCAGTGTGCCGCCCTTGGTGGGTGTTCCGGGATCTGACTGCTCATTGACCATGCCGATCTTCAGCGCCGACCCGGAGTCCGGTGTTTCGGTGGCTCCGCCGCCATCCTTGTCACCACTGTCCGAACACGACGCAAGGAGCATCCCGGCAGTGACAGCAAGCGTGACAGCGGCAATACGGCGACTGCCTAATCGGGAACTACGAGTCATTTACAAACCTCCGGATCGGTCATGCCAGTGCCTTGTGAAGCGAAGCTCTCACAGTTTGTGACTCGAGACACAGTGTTTCGCAAAATAGCCTCGGCCGCTCCATCGGATACCTTTCGCAGTGGCGCATACGGTGCGCTCATGCGAGGAGGGCACGACATGGGGCTGATGAAAGACGTCGGCAGTTGGCGACGAGGAAAGAAGCTGCAGCGACGCCTCCGCGATCTCACCGGAACCCTGGTAGTCGTTACCGGCGCCGGCAGTGGCATCGGCCGCGAAACTGCACTCGCCTTCGCCGCCCAAGGCGCAATTCTTGCCGTCTGCGACATCAACCTCGAAAGTGCGCAGGACACCGCAACACTCATCAATGCTCCATCGCACGCCGGCGGCGCCGAGGCCGTGTTCGGCGGCGGCGCCCACGCCTACCAAGTGGACGTCGCCGACGAACAAGCGATGACCCGATTCGCCGAAACCGTTGCCACTAAACACGGCATTCCCGACATTGTGGTCAACAACGCCGGCATCGGCTTCTCCGGAACCTTCGCCGACACCACCCAAGAACAGTTCGACCGCGTAATGGACATCAACTTCTGGGGAGTTGTCTACGGCTGCCGCGTCTTTTCGCCGATGATGATCGAGCGGGGCACCGGCGGGCACATCGTCAACCTGTCCTCCGCTGCCGCCTACACACCGCAGAAGGCACTGACTGCATATTCGACCAGCAAAGCTGCCGTCTTCATGCTGTCCGATTGCTTACGCGCAGAACTACTTCCACACGGTATCGGAGTCAGCACCATCTGCCCCGGACTCGTCAACACCAACATCGTCAAGACGACGGAATTCGCCGGAACAACGGCCCAGGAACAACTGAAGAATCAAACCAAGGCCGACAATTTCTACCGGCGCCGAAACTTCACGCCTGACCGAGTTGCCAGTGCCATAGTCAACGCCGTCCGCACCAACAAAGCGGTCGTCCCCGTCACCGTCGAAGCGAAACTTGGCTACGGTCTCAGTCGCTACTCCCCCGGATCCATGCGAATCGGAGCGCGCTTCAACGCGCGCTGAGCTACTCTCGCCGGATCAGCTGCCGAATGCCAGACTTCCCGTGAATCCTTGTTGCACATCAGCTTCCGAGCGCGGCAATACTTCATAGGTGTCGGCATACTGACCACTGAACCCGGTAACCGTAATCGATCGGCCGACAGCAATGGAGGCAACGTCGATTCCCGTCTGAGTGTTCACGAAAATGACAGTGTTTCCATTGGCCCCGGAGACCGGAATTTTGTAGCCGTACGGCAGATCGTCAACGACCGGACCGCTGACAATGCCGGACACCGTCACGAGTCGACCCTCACTACCCTCGCCGATTGCATTGAGCGGCAACCTACTCGGCCGAATCTGAGCGCCGGCCCCGATCCGCACAACTGCGGTGGGACGGACGACAAGCAGCCCCTCCTGATCCGCCAGGATGCCGACGACCTGAACCTGGTCACCCACGCCAATTCCTGAGTTCTCGGGGTCGCTCACATAAATGCCTGAATTGCCGCTTTGCAGCCCAAAACCCTTATCGTAGAAGCTGGATTCGAAAATCCCCGAAGCGGTAGTAGCGGTTCCCACCACCGTGACCGCAGTGCCGATCGGCAGTGCGCGGGCTACCTCGATGGAATTGACTGCAACCGACGGTGCCGAACGTAACGGTTCCGCACTTGCGATGGGACCGGTAAGAATGGCGACTCCCAAAACCCCTGCGGCCGCCAAAG
The DNA here is from genome assembly GCF_002245895.1 of Rhodococcus sp. OK302. Classification (NCBI taxonomy): domain Bacteria; kingdom Bacillati; phylum Actinomycetota; class Actinomycetes; order Mycobacteriales; family Nocardiaceae; genus Rhodococcus; species Rhodococcus sp. OK302. Next base: position 1,048,026 of record NZ_NPJZ01000001.1, on the reverse strand, counting down.
ATACAACTCGAACATAATTCATCGAAGACTCTCCCCCCTAGTGACAGGCAGCTACCTAGCAACGCCGCTGCTGGTAATACTGAGCCACAAGCCAATACGGGGCAACACGAAAAAGCGGTGGCGACTGTTTGTCACCACCGCTGATCCGTTGCGGATAACTTACGACCCGGAGCTTCCGGACGAACTGAGCGAACCGAGCGAACCGGTTTCGCCGCCGCCAAGACCGTCGAGGGAGTCGTTACCCTCTTGGCCCGGGAAGTACAGGTATCCGTTGGATACCGTCGTCAACGAAGTTCCGGATGTGGCCGGCACCTTCGCACGCCAGTTGACGATGGGGTTCAGCACACCGAACGGGCCACAGCCACTGGCGGCCGGGATCGCGAAGTCTGTTGCAGCACTCTTGACTCCGCCAACCTTGACCCCCATTCCGTCGGGGGTCTGCTCGAACGTCGGTGCGTCATCATCCGTGTTGGTCTTCAGCAGACGGAACTCCACGGGAGCAGTTTCCGAACCCAGGTAGCAGTTGTCACCCAGGAATGCGTTGTTGATCTTCATACGCACCGGGAGGCTGATGTCGAATTCGGTGACGATGCCGTTGAACGACGGAGCTTCGACAGCCTGTACCTCGGCAGTGACAGCAGCCAGGCCGAACAAGTTGTTGAACGGCAAGTCGATTCCGAGCACGCCACCGGGCACCGTCATCGGCTTGGCGTAAACGCCGTAGTGCCCGTCATCGCGGGGCAGGAGTACCGGATTGCCATCGCTGTCCTCGGTCAGCGCGGAAGCGATAACCATGTCCCCGGCCTTGATGGGGAGGTTGAAGCCATTGTTATCGAAAGTGCCGCTCTGGACGTCCACCGCCAGGCATGCTTGCGCGGGTGCGCCTGTGCTACTGAGATATTCGTTGCAGATCGTCGCACCGGGAATCTGCATCGGGGCATCCTGCGCCGACGCCATCGGTGCCGCCATTGCGAGCACTGCGCCGGCCGTACCGGCGACTACTACTGCACGAACTCCGAATCGCCTTGCGCGGGAGCTCTTTACCGTATCTTCCACAATATTCCTTTTGTAATTGACGAATAGCTGACTAGGAGCCCGAGCTACCGCTCGAACCGAGGGATCCCGAGCTGCCGCTGGAACCCGTTCCGCCACCGAGATCGTCGAGTGGATCCGAGCCGGCCGTGCCGCCCGAGATCATGTATCCGGTGGACACGGTGCTGAGCGAAGTTCCGGAAGTTGCCGGCACCTTTGCTCGCCAGTTGACGATCGGGTTCAGCACACCGAACGGGCCGCAGCCACTTGCGGCCGGAATCGCAAAATCTGTGGCCTTGTTGTGGATGGGGCTGACCTTGATCCCACCGTCAGGCAACACCTCGTAGCTGGGGAATTCGACATTCGCCGGTGCTAGATGGAAGTTCACCGGTGCAGCCTCCGACCCCAGGAAGCAGTTATCGCCGAGAAATGCATTGTTGATCTTCATCCGAACAGGCAGATTGAAGTCGAAGTCAGTGAAGAGTCCGTTAAAGGTCGGAGTATCCACCGCTTGCACCTGCGCTGTGACCGCCGCCAGTCCGAAGAGGTTGTTGAACGGCAGGTCGATTCCGAGCACACCGCCCGGCACGGTCAACGGCTTGGCATACAAACCGTTGTGGCCGTCGGCGCGAGGGATCAGAATGGTGCTTTGCCCATCCGCCGCATCGAGGATCTCGCCGGCGATGATCATGTCACCGTCACCGATGGGCAGATTGAACCCGTTGTTGTTGAAGGTTCCGCTGTTGACGACAACCGATACGCAGCCCTCCATGCCTACTTCACACACCGCTGCACCGGGGACACCGGTGGCTTCTGCATCCTGAGCCGATGCCATCGGCGCCGCCATGGCCAGTACTACGCCGGCCGTACCGGCGATCACTGCTGCGCGGACGCCGAGGCTGCGCGCGCGGGTGTTTTTGCGAGAGTTCTGCACGTGATGTTGTCCTTTGATGGTGGGGGACGAACAGCAGCTGCCTTGTGTTGTCGACTACTGGAATCAGGCGTAGCGGAGTGCTCGTACTCACAAGTAACAGCCTGGGCAGATGTATATCACAGTAGTTCCTGTCAGAAATAGCCTGAAAGGAATATTCCTTAAATACTCGATCTATCCGCTACTGTGTGTCACACTCATGGGCAATGAACACCAAACGTCTGATTTTATGCCTTGCAGTGACCGGGTTGCTCCTGAGTGCCTGCGGCAACGAATCAACAAGTGAGACAGCAAGTTCGACACCGTCGGCGTCAACTACTGCGGTCGCTGCAACATCGGCCGTGGCGGCATCCGAGTTGGAAACCACGTCTGCGATGGCGCTACCAACCTCGCCACCGGCACCCGAGGCTGCACCTTCTCGCACTCCCGAGGCGCTTCCGGCGCTGCCGACCACACGGCCCGCCGTTGCTGAGGCAAATTCGACGATCGATGCACGTTCACCCGCTGAAATCGTGGCCGGCGCCGGTGAACGCGGCCAGCGGTATCTCGCGGCGTTGCGCCAGGCGGGCATTCCGCAGAGCGGCATGGATTCCGCAGAAATTCTCTACGCCGACGGGACCTGCAAAGCAATTGCCGAAGGCATGCCGCGGTCCGCTGTACTCGCAGAGTTCAAATCGGTCGGTGACGTTTACGCACAGATCACACCGATGCCGTCAGAGCGAATCGCCGAAATCTATGTGGAGACAGCTGAGAAAACCTACTGCTGAACCGGTTTGGGTTTAATCAAGCCTTGTCGGCCAGCCAGTTGTGCAGCCACCGGGTGGCCGTAGTTCCGGATCCGTCGACCACATAGCGGGTGTAGTCGGTGTGTACCTGCGAACCGTAGAAATCGGTCAACTGATCAACGCGGCGGCTGTTAGCACCGGGATCAAGCTGAGCCATCAATGCGGGAAGCCCACCCGCAGTGATCAAATCGCGCACGATGACTCCTGCCTCGTCACGCAACGCGACAGTGGTTGCCGGCGTCGGATCGGAAACCTGCGCCATGAATCCGGCCAGACGCATCACAAAATCGTCTTCCGGTGTCGAGCAGTACAGGTCACCAGCAGCGCAGATGGTGACGGTATCGGCTGAGAGCCAACCGAATCCGCCAACTCGGGCACCACTGGCACCGGCTCCGCCGACGCCGGGCCCGATCAGTGCGTCGGACTCGGCTCGACGCGGATCCGACAGCAAGCCAACGCCCGCAACACGACTCGGCGGTACGACGCCGACGCCCGTCCCGATTTCGGCGGCGAGATCACCGGCCGCGTCGGCCCCCTGGCTGTATCCGACAATTGCAAAACGCGTGTCACCGCACGAGGCCGCCATCGCCCCGATCATTCCGCGGGCATTGTCGACGGCCTGCTTCTTCGACTTTGCGTAGACGTTGGATTCCCAGGGAAACGCAGTGGCCGAGTACGAGACGTAGTCGGTTCGCACCGAGGAAGGAAGCCCGTCGGTGACCGGCGTGAGCATGCCCGCATTGGGACTGCCACCCTGCGCGGACGCTTCCCAGGTGCCGGGAATTGCCACGACATACAGGCCCGGGCAGGGATCGGCCGACGCTACGGGAGCACCGATCGCCGGTACTACTACTGCTGCGGCAGCTGCCGACAAGATCGCGACCAGACGTCGTGCACGCATGTAAATCCCCCGAACCCGGTAAGTGAAATCTCTACACCACGAATGATGCTTCGAGCAGCATACTGGTTCAGAGCCTGTTTTTCGCGACCTCCACGAGTACCTTCATACGGCGACCGGCGGATGCCGCCTCCACTCCTTCGACCACGATGTCGGCGAGTGGGACGCACTCCACCCAGTGGTCGAGAGGATAGGCACCGGCCGCCATTCGTTCGATGACGATCTCGAATTCCTTACGCGAGCACGACAAGGACGACATCACGCGAGCCTCGGTCAACATCAGCGCGTACGGATTGAGCTGCAGCCCTTCCTTGTACGTCGCGACCAGAACCACTGCGCCGCGCGCTCGCACCGATGCAAGCGCAGTCTCGACCAGTGCCGCGACACCGGAGCATTCGAATACCGCGTCGGCGCCGTTCCCATCCGTTCGCTCGGTGACGGCGGCCGCAAGATCATCCGCTCCGGGATCGATCACGTCGAACCCCATCTTCGTGGCCACGGCTCGGCGTACCGGCGACGGCTCGCTCAGCAGAATCCGGTCCACTCCGCCGGCCCGAAGGTTGAGGGCAGTCGCGATTCCGATGGGCCCCGCCCCCAGGACGAGTGCGAACTGACCCGACGCCACGCCGGAGAGTTCGACTGCGTGCAGTGCAACGGACAACGGCTCGATCACTGCGCCCTGCTCGAGAGTCACCGAGTCCGGGAGGATGTGCACGGCACTCGCCGGGACTGCAGTGCGCTCGGACAATCCGCCGCCGTGTGCGTTGATCCCGTGGAAGGCCATCATCGCGCACAGGTGCTGGAGACCGCTTCGGCATCGCGCGCATTCGCCACAGCAGTAGTTGGGCTGCACCACTACCCGATCCCCGACGGCCACGCCCTGGGCGCCGGCACCGACCTCCCGCACGACTCCGGAGAACTCGTGCCCGAGGATCTGCGGTCCACACGCACCGGTCAAGGGATGCGGCTGATCAGAAATGCCATAGGCGTGGATCAAGCCGAGGTCGCTGCCGCAGATACCGTTGAACGCCACCTCGACCACGACGTAGCCGTCGCGTAGTTCCGGTTCGGGAACATCCTCGACGCGGAGATCGTCGACGCCGTGCAGAACAGCCGCCCTCATGCCTTTGCCGCCAATTCGTCTTCGTACTTCTTGGTCATGTGCGCGATTGCCGCGTGCTGTGCCTCGTTGTGACTTTCACGGACATTGCCGGCTCGGGTTGCCGCGTCGAAGGTGGGTTGAGACTGCCCCTGGAAGTGCGGTGCCACCTGCTGCGCGATCAGCTCGAACGAACGTCGAGTAGCCGCCGGGTTCGCCCAATCGGTTCCCATGATCAGCATCGAGCCGAATCCGCCGGACTGGTCGACAAGCTTGCCGATCAATTCCCTTGCCTGAGCGGGGGTTCCGATGACGCCCATGCCGGAGTGGTTCATGTGCGCGATCATCTGTTCCATGCCGGCACCGCCGGAGCCGAAGTGCGGGAACGCGGCGACTTTGCCGAAGTAGTCGATCCATTCCCCGAGCCCGAACCGCACGTCTTCCTGTGCCTGCTCTTCCGTCTCCGCAATATGCATGGGGCACACCAGGCGCCACTGATCACGGTCGACGGCGGTACCGAACTCGGTGGCCCGCTCCTCCATGATTCCGAAGTGATGTCCCAGTGCATCGAAGCCTTCGGGGGTGAGAGTCGCGCCGATCGAGAGCAACCCCAGACCGTGCTTACCGGCCAATCGCGGGCCGGTCGGCGAAGACACACCGGCGACGACGATGTCGAACATCGGGTGCGAGTACGGACGAAGCTGCAGTTGTGCGTCAACCAGGTTGTGCGTCTTGGTCTTTGCGGTTACGCGCTCACCGTTCAACAATCGTACGACGATATCGAGGTTGTCCTCGAGCAGTTCGCGGCACTCGGTGGGATTGAGTCCGATCATCGCAGAGTCGGTCGGCAGTGATCCGGGACCGACACCGAGCATGACGCGTCCGCGAGTGAGGTGATCGAGAAGCACAAGACGGTCCGCGACCCAGAGCGGGTTGTGGTAGCTCAGCGACGTCACACCGGTGCCGAGCTTGATCCGCTTGGTGCGTTCGGCTGCCGCGGCGATGAAGATCTCGGGGCTGCCGATGATCTCACTGCCCGCGCTGTGGTGCTCGCCGATCCACACCTCGTCGAAATCGAGACGATCGAGGTGCTCCACCAACTCCAGGTCACGTTGCAATGCGACGGTCGGGTTCTGCCCGACTGCATGATGCGGTGCAACAAAAGCACCGAAACGTAGCCTGCCCATGGAATACTCCTCGAAATCGTTCGAACCAGTCCACTCGACGATAGAATTAGTTCTATTCCAGAAACAGTGCACTTTGGGGGACATCAGTGAGTGACATCGCGTTGACCACCGCGGAATACGAGCGAGTCTTCGCGGTCCTCGAGAGCTGCAACTCGGTGCGAACGGTGACGGAATTTCGGAACGTCATTGTCGAGGCGATACCCGCGGTCTTTCCGGTCCGGTATGCGTCCTGCTTCGTGGGCGACACCTTCGAGAGCCAGTTCACCGACAAGAACGCCACGGCCACCAACGCCGCCGATCACCGCTGGGAGTCCATCCGCGAGAACTACCAGGAACATTGGGCTCGATACGACGTATTCGGCCTCCCCCAGGCGCGGCGCCAACTCCAAACGACAAGGGTCGCATCCCTTTCCGAATTGGGCCGGTTACCCAGGCCGGCGGCGGTCTACGTGCACGAATATCTGCACCCGCATCACATGCACTCGGTCAACGCGATGCACCTCGATCTCGCCGAGGGCGGGCACGCATTGATCGGGCTGTTCGATCCCGACGCGGATGCCCTGGGTCCGAAAGATATTCTGGCTCTTCGCCTGTTGGCCAAACAGCTCGCCATCTTGACCCGCAGCCTCGAAGTCCTCCCCGGATACGACCTGTTCGCGACGCTTACGACGCGTCAGCGAGAAGTCGCCACATTGGTCTCGGACGGCCTGAGCAACGCCGCGATCGCCCGGCAGTTGATGCTCACCCCGGACACTGTCAAGAAGTACGTCAGTCGGATCCTGGCCGCAACGGGATGTAGCTCCCGCACCCAACTCGCGATCGACGCACGACGCCAGACTTTCCAGCCCATCTCGGCCTAGACAACAAACCGCACCCCACCGTTCGTGGTGGGGTGCGGTTTAGTCTGAAGACCTTTTAGCGCTGCATTTTCGCCTCTAGCGCTGCGGAGCCGCCGTCGGGTGGATCGGTGACGGCAGGGCGGTAGCGCCCTCGAGGTAGGCGTCCACAGCTGCTGCTGCGGAACGTCCCTCGGCGATAGCCCAGACGATCAGTGACTGACCGCGACCCATATCGCCGGCCACGAAAACGCCGTCGATGTTGGTGTTCCACTTGGACGTGCGGGCGACGTTGCCGCGCTCGTTCAGGTCGACACCGAGATCGGTGAGCAGGCCCGGCTTTTCAGGTCCGACAAAGCCCATGGACAGGAAGACGAGGTCGGCCTCGAGCTCGAAGTCCGAGCCCTCGACCTTCTCGAAGCGACCCGACTTCATCTCGACCTCGTGAGCCTTGAGGCCGGTGACCTTGCCGTCGGTGCCGACAAACTTCTCGGTGTTGACGGAGAACACGCGCTCGCCGCCCTCCTCGTGAGCCGAAGCCACTCGGTACATCAACGGGTATGTCGGCCACGGAGTCTGCTCGGCGCGAGTCTCCGGCGGACGCGGCATGATCTCGAACTGGTGGACGCTGGCTGCGCCCTGACGGTGCGAGGTGCCGAGGCAGTCTGCGCCGGTGTCGCCGCCGCCGATGATGACAACCTTCTTGCCCTTGGCATCGATGGTCGGAGCATCAAGATCACCGAGCTGAACGCGGTTGGCGATCGGCAGGAACTCCATCGCCTGATGAATGCCGTCGAGTTCGCGGCCCGGGATCGGCAGGTCGCGAGCTTCGGTTGCGCCGCCGGCGAGAACCACGGCGTCGAACTGCTCGCGCAGCTCGTCAGCCGTGATGTCTACGCCCACATTGACGTTGGTCTTGAAGACGGTGCCTTCGGCTTCCATCTGCTCGAGACGGCGGTCGATGTGGCGCTTCTCCATCTTGAACTCGGGGATGCCGTAGCGAAGCAGGCCGCCGATGCGGTCTGCTCGCTCGAAGACCGTCACCGAGTGACCGGCGCGGGTCAGCTGCTGCGCTGCAGCCAGACCAGCGGGACCACTACCGACAACTGCAATGCGCTTGTTGGTGGAACGTGCAGCGCGAACCGGCTTGACCCAGCCCTCGTCGAAGGCCTTGTCGATGATTTCGACCTCGACCTGCTTGATGGTGACCGGATCCTGGTTGATACCCAGGACGCAGGACGCCTCACACGGTGCGGGGCACAGGCGACCGGTGAACTCCGGGAAGTTGTTGGTCGCGTGCAGGCGCTCGATCGCGTCCTGCCAATTATCCTTGTACACCAGGTCGTTCCACTCGGGAATCAGATTCCCGAGGGGGCAACCGTTGTGGCAGAAAGGAATTCCGCAGTCCATGCAACGACTGGCTTGGTTCTTGAGGGATTCCTTCGGGAACTCCTCGTACACCTCTTTCCAGTCGAGCAGGCGCAGTGGAACGGGACGACGGACCGGCAATTCGCGCGAACCGTGCTTCAGGAAACCGCTTGGATCACCCACGAGCTGCCTCCATGATTGCCTCGTCGACGTTTGCGCCGCGAATTTCGGCGTCCTTGATTGCCATCAATACCTTCTTGTAGTCACGCGGCATCACCTTGGCGAAGTGGGTCACCTGCTGAGACCAGTCCGCGAGGATGCGTGCAGCAACCTCGGAACCTGTTTCGTCGCGGTGCCTTTCGATGGCGCTCTTGAGCCAGACATACTCGTCGCCTTCGAGATCCTCGAGGTCCACCAGTTCGGTGTTGAGGTTGGCTTCGAAATCGCGGTCGGGGTTGTAGACGAATGCAACGCCACCGGACATGCCGGCGCCGAAGTTACGTCCGGTCTTTCCGAGAATGACCACCTTGCCGCCGGTCATGTACTCGCAACCGTGATCGCCCACACCCTCGACGACAGCAGTGGCGCCGGAGTTACGGACTGCGAAACGTTCGCCGACGATGCCACGCAGTAGAGCCTCACCGCTGGTGGCGCCGAACAGGATCACGTTGCCGCCGATGATGTTGTCTTCGGCGACAAAGCCTTTCGCTGCATTAAGCGGCGGGCGTACGACGATGCGTCCACCCGAGAGACCCTTGCCGACGAAGTCGTTGGCATCGCCGTTGAGGCGAAGGGTCATACCGCGGGGCACGAAGGCGCCGAAGCTGTTACCGGCGCTGCCGGTGAACGTGATGTCGATGGTGTTGTCGGGCAAGCCCTCTCCACCGAACGCCTTGGTGACCTCGTGGCCGAGCATGGTGCCGACGGTGCGGTTCACGTTGGTGATCGCGGACTCGAATGCGACCGGCTCACCCTTGTCGAGTGCGTTGCGTGCCGAGACGATCAACTGCTGATCGAGTGCCTTGTCGAGACCGTGATCCTGCGTACCGGTGCAGTGGACGTCCTGGTCCATGAACGCGGACTCGACCTGGGTGAGAATCGGCGACAGATCGAGATTCCCTGCCTTGCTTCCCTTCCAGTGCTCGAGAGCGCGCGTGGTGTCCAGCATGTCAACCTGGCCGACTGCTTCGAGCAGCGTGCGGAAACCGAGTTCCGCGAGAATCTCGCGAACCTCTTCGGCGATGAACATGAAGAAGTTCTCGACAAATTCCGGCTTGCCGCTGAAACGCTGTCGCAGCACGGGGTTCTGCGTCGCAACACCCACGGGGCAGGTGTCGAGGTGGCAGACACGCATCATGATGCAACCCGAGACCACCAGGGGTGCGGTGGCGAAACCGAACTCCTCGCCGCCGAGCAGAGCAGCGACAACAACGTCGCGACCCGTCTTGAGCTGACCGTCGACCTGCACGACGATGCGGTCACGAAGACCGTTGAGCAGCAACGTCTGCTGGGTCTCGGCAAGGCCGAGCTCCCACGGTGCGCCGGCATGCTTGACGGAGGTCAGCGGAGTAGCACCGGTGCCACCGTCGTGACCGGAGATCAGAACGACGTCGGCATGTGCCTTGGAGACACCGGCCGCGACGGTTCCGACGCCGACCTCGGAGACCAGCTTCACGTGAACGCGAGCCTGCGGGTTGGCATTCTTCAGGTCGTGGATCAGCTGAGCGAGATCCTCGATCGAGTAGATGTCGTGGTGCGGCGGCGGCGAGATCAGTCCGACGCCCGGCGTGGAGTGCCGAACCTCAGCCACCCACGGGTACACCTTGTGAGCCGGAAGCTGGCCGCCCTCACCGGGCTTGGCTCCCTGCGCCATCTTGATCTGGATATCGGTGCAGTTGGTCAAGTAGTGCGACGTGACGCCGAAGCGTCCCGATGCGACCTGCTTGATGGCACTACGACGCGAGTCGCCGTTTGCATCCGGGATGAAACGTGACGGATGTTCGCCACCCTCACCGGAATTGGAGCGGGCGCCCAGACGGTTCATCGCGATAGCGAGGGTCTCGTGAGCCTCGGCGGAGATGGAGCCGTAGCTCATCGCACCCGTCGAGAAACGCTTGACGATCTCGCTGGCCGGCTCGACCTCGTCGATGGAAATCGACGGCCGCTTGCCGATGTTGAACTCGAAGAGTCCACGCAGTGCTGCAAGGCGCTCCGACTGGTCGTTGACCAGAGTCGTGTATTCCTTGAACACCTCGTATTGCCCTGTGCGCGTGGCGTGCTGGAGCTTGAATACCGTGTCCGGGTTGAACAGGTGGTACTCGCCTTCACGGCGCCACTGGTACTCGCCGCCTACCTCGAGCTCGCGGTGAGCGCGCTCTTCGGGACGATCGAGGTACGCAATCCGGTGACGCGCTGCGACGTCGTCGGCAATCTGATCGAGGCCGATACCACCGAGCTGCGACTGCAGTCCGGTGAAGTACTCGTCCGTCAGTTCCTGCGAGAGGCCGATGACCTGGAACAGCTGAGCACCGGTGTACGACGCGAGCGTCGAGATGCCCATCTTGGACATCACCTTGAGGACGCCCTTGCCGGCGGCCTTGATGTAGTTCGCGATGCCCTTCTCGAGGGTCAGACCCTCGAGATCGCCGTTCTGCAGCAACTCGTCGACGGTTTCGAAAGCCATGTACGGGTTGACCGCTGCGGCACCGAAGCCGATGAGGAGCGCCATGTGGTGCACCTCGCGGGCGTCGCCGGCCTCGACGATGAGACCGACCTTGGTGCGCGACTTCTCGAGAACCAGGTGGTGATGCACGGCGGAGGTGAGGAGCAGCGACGGGATCGGCGCGTAATCCTCGGTGGACTCACGGTCCGAGAGCACGATGATGCGTGCGCCACCCTCGATTGCCTGCGAGACCTGGTACTTGATGCCCTCGAGCGCACGACGGATACCGTCGCCGCCTTCCTTGGCGGGGTACAGGCCACGGACCACGACACTGCGGAATCCCGGGAATAGTCCGTTGTCGTTGACGTGAACGAGCTTCGACAGATCGTCGTTGTGCAGGATCGGCTGCGGGAGCGCAATCTGCTTGCAGGAGTCCGCATTCGGATGCAGCAGGTCGCCTTCGGGGCCGATCGTGGCGCCGAGGCTGGTGACAACCTCTTCACGAATAGCGTCGAGCGGCGGGTTGGTGACCTGAGCGAACAGCTGCGAGAAGTAGTCGAACAGCATCCGGGGGCGCGCGGAAAGCACGGCAATCGGAGTGTCGGTACCCATCGAACCCAAAGCCTCGGCGCCCGAGAGAGCCATCGGCTTGACGAGGAGGTTGACCTCTTCGTTGGTGAAACCGAACAGCTGCTGACGCAGAACCGCACGCTCGTGCGACATGTACGTGTACGGGTGATCGGGCAGGTCGTCCATGTGGATCAGACCTTCGTCGATCCACTGCTGGTACGGCTGCTCGGCTGCGAGTTCGGACTTCAGTTCGTCGTCGCTGATGATCCGGCCCTGAGCGGTGTCCACGAGGAACATACGGCCGGGCTGGAGGCGGATCTTCTGGACCACGGTGGACGGGTCGATCGGCAGAACGCCGACCTCCGACGCCATGACAACGAGCCCGTCTTCGGTGATCCACAGACGCGACGGACGCAGACCGTTGCGGTCCAGCACAGCGCCGATGACGGTGCCGTCGGTGAAGCACACCGACGCCGGTCCGTCCCAAGGCTCCATGAGCGCGGAGTGGTATTCGTAGAACGCCCGACGAGCGGGGTCCATGCTCTCGTGCTTCTCCCAGGCTTCCGGGATCATCATCAAGATTGCGTGCGGCAAGCTTCGACCCGCGAGGTGCAGCATCTCGAGCACCTCGTCGAAACGAGCGGTGTCGCTGGCGCCCTCGGTGCAGATCGGGAAGATCTTGTCCAGGTTCTCGCGGCCACCGAAGACATCGCTGTCGATGAGGGACTCGCGAGCGCGCATCCAGTTCTCGTTGCCCGTAACGGTGTTGATCTCACCGTTGTGCGCGACGCGGCGGAACGGGTGCGCCAGCGGCCACGACGGGAACGTGTTGGTGGAGAAGCGCGAGTGGACCAAGCCCAAGGCGCTCTCGACACGGTCGTCCTGCAGATCCAGGTAGAAACCCTTGAGCTGCGGGGTCGTCAGCATGCCCTTGTAGACAAACGTCTGGCCGGAGAGGCTGGGGAAGTACACAGTCTCGCTACCCGGGCCACCCTTGCCGGCGCCGGCCGAGCCGAGTTCGTGCTCGGTGCGCTTACGCACGACGTAAGCACGACGCTCGAGGTCCATGCCCGTGAACTTGTCGCCCTCGGAGCCGATGAAGATCTGACGGAACGTCGGCATCGCGTCGCGCGCCAATGCGCCAAGCGATGAATCGTCGGTTCCGACGTCACGCCAGCCGAGAACCGTCAGGCCCTCTTCGACGACGATCTTCTCGACCGCAGCAGCGGCCTCGTGAGCATCCGTGTCGGCCTGCGGCAGGAATGCCATACCCGTTGCGTACGCGCCTTCGGCGGGCAGCGGGAAGTCCACGACAGCTCGGAAGAACTTGTCGGGAACCTGCAGCAGGATGCCCGCGCCGTCACCCGTGTTGGGTTCGGAGCCGGCAGCGCCGCGGTGCTCGAGGTTCACCAGAGCCGTAATCGCCTTTTCGACGATGTCTCGACTGCGGCGACCATGCATGTCGACAACAAACGCGACACCACAGGAGTCGTGCTCGTTGGACGGGTGATAGAGGCCCTGGGGGCCTGGAAGTTGCTTCATACCTAGCCTTCGTATGCCATAAAGATGCACCGACGACCAGCAACGCTGATGGTCATCAACTTGCAATGCAAGTCAGTAGAGAGCACTGACACGACGATGTGTCAGTACCGGGTTGAAACGTCTGAGAGACAACCGTGTAACAAAAACGATAATTCAGAACCCCGGCATGTGCGCAACTAAGGTAGCACTATGTTTGCTCTGAGCTGCGACGATGCTGACGCCCGAGAGCGCCTCGAAGAGATTCAGGGCTGCGTTTCGTGCAGAAAGTTCCGCTTCACAGGATACCGAATCCCCAGGCAAGCAGGCTATGCGGGAGACAAAAGGGCGATAAATGCAACAACTGGCCGCAGCGATAAAGATCAGCTGCGGCCAGTGTGCTTGGAACTCTAACAAAAGTTGAGCGATCAACCAAGGGGTTGTCCTCACTTTTCTGTGCAACTAATGCCATTGATGTGATTTGCGTACGCTCACGGCAAGGGAACGAGGTGCAATGACAACTGCAGTCGTGGTGGGTAGCGGCCCCAACGGTCTGGCCGCAGCGATCCAACTCGCACGCGCCGGCGTCGAGGTCCATGTCATCGAAGGCGCCGACAAGATCGGCGGCGGCACCCGCAGCAGTGAGTACATCGTCGACAGACTCATCCACGACGACTGCTCCGCTTTTCATCCCACCGCTCTGGCCTCCCCGTTTTTCAGGGAACTCGACCGGGACTTCAGTCTCGCCGATCACGGACTGACCTGGCTGTGGCCCGAAATCGACCTCGTTCACCCGCTTGACGACGGCACCGCCGGGGTTCTGTGGCGCGATATCAATCGAACCGCAGAAGGACTGGGTGTCGACGGCAAGAAGTGGCTCAGCGTCTTCGGATATCTCTCCGAGAACTTCGACGAATTGGTGCAGGACGTCTTCCAGCCGATCGTGCACCTTCCGAAGCACCCGCTGATGCTCGCGCGTTTCGGGTCGGGTGCCCTGCTTCCCGCGACGGGTTTCGCTCGGCTGTTCAAGACCCCACAAGCTCGGGCTCTATTCGGCGGCGTCGCGGCGCATATGTTCGGGTCATTAAATGCACCGCTGTCCAGCGCGGTCGGATTGATGCTCGGCGCCGGCGCTCACGCACACGGTTGGCCTGTCGCACAAGGTGGTTCAGGATCTATCGCAACTGCTTTGGCCTCCATCCTGCGCAGCCTCGGCGGCACGATCGAAACCGGAAACTGGGTCACCAACTACTCCCAACTCGCCGGCTACGACATCGTGATGCTCGACCTCGCCCCCGACGCCGCAGCGCGACTCCTCGACGGTCGGCAGCCTGATCGCATTGCACGGGCCTACCGCAAATACCGCTACGGTCCCGCGGCCTACAAGGTTGACTACGCCGTGCGCGGTGACTCCGATGGAAGCGTCGTACCGTGGACCAATCCCCACGCCCGGAAAGCCGGAACCTTGCATCTGGCCGGAACGATGCCGGAAATCGCTGCCATCGAACGTCGATCCGTCCGGGGTCAGATGCCCGGGAAGCCTTTCATCCTGTTGGGTCAGCAATTCCTGGCCGATCCATCACGATCCGTCGGCGATATTCATCCCGTCTGGTCGTATGCACATGTCCCACATGGTTATTCGGGCGATGTTACCGAGTCGATCACTCGGCAGATCGAACGCTTCGCTCCGGGATTTCGGGACCGGATCGTCGGCACCCACGTTCGCAGCGTTCCCCAGATGGAGGCCTACAACCCCAACTACGTCGGCGGCGACATCTCGGCGGGGGCGAACACTGCGCGGCAGATCATCGCCCGCCCCAGATTCGGGCTCAATCCCTATGCGACCGGAGTTCCGGGCGTCTTCCTCTGCTCGTCGGCAACTCCCCCGGGCGGCGGCGTCCACGGGATGGGTGGCTACAACGCAGCGCGTGCAGCCCTGAAGTCGCGGAACTGAAACGTCCCCACGGGGACGACATAGCGCGTAAATCAGGCACCTCGGCCGATAGTCGGCGACCATGGACGCAGTGTGCCCACCTGCCGACAATCGGACTCACCCACCAACATAAACTCAGGATGATAGCCGATATCTTTCTTCCCTAACGAACTATTATTCCAGTCAATAATGTCCAGATTAATGCGGGATCCATAATGACACAACCTTCAGGTTGTCTTCGCAACCCCACAACCTTTTCCACTTAGTGCACGCTTAGGGACCTTAGCTTGGGATAGCCTAAATGATATTGAAAATACATGAAAGTTCCGCTATGCAACCCTTCGTTTCAATGTCGTCAATCAACCCCATACTGACACATCAGAAACGATCTGAACATCACGCACAACCAAGAAAATTATCACTGCCACTGCATAATCACCAGACAGAACTGTCTATTTTGACCATAACGATGAAATTATCTAATCTAGAGACTATGGTACAGAGAGTACATTCACCTAGGTAGGGACTTGCATGGACACAGCCGTTGATCGCCTCCGAGTAGCACTGACCGAAGGTCGCACTGTCGTAATAGTTGGAGCGGGCGTCTCAGCCTCAGCGTCAAACCGAGATCCAAACGCTACATGGATTGGACTACTGCGATCGGGAATGAGATATGTTGTAGAAAATTCCGAAAAAGACATGACAAAATGGGAAGCGGCAACACAGAATGTATTAGAATCTGGAATTCAGGACGACGACATATCCCTGCTTATGAGCGCCGCGACGCTGGTTGCACAGAAGATTGATGCATTAGGCGAACAAGCTGCCGCGAACTGGCTTAGATCGACTGTAGGTTCGCTAAAAGTCGAAAGCGGAGAATGGATTGATGCCATTGGGGCACTAGCCTGCGTGGTATTGACAACAAATTATGACACTCTGCTGGAGCAGAGATTGAATCGCGCAACCGTTGATCGCACTAATATTGCCGGATTTCAAGCAGCGATTAGTGCAAAAACGAACGACATAGTGCATCTTCATGGGGTTTGGACAAACAGGGACTCGGTTGTACTGTCGTCCACTGACTATCACGATGTACTAGCCGATTCTGCACATCAAGTCCTTCAGCAGGCGCTATCCGCCACCAAATCCATTATATATATCGGGTTCGGGTCGGGACTGGATGATCCAAACTTCTCGAAGCTTCTTGAATGGCATTTGAAGACCTTTCCAGCATCGGAGATCGAGCACTACCGACTGTGCCGTCAAAATGAAGTATCCGAGCTCAGGAAAGTACATGTAAACTCCAACATAGAAACCATTTCATATGGAGAGCAGTACGATGATTTTCCCAATTTTATAGCCGGACTTCAGATTGAATCCGAGCAATCGAAAAAGAACTCGGCAGGTATAGTTCGGGACATCCCACTTGAGGCTCGAGTTGATATGATCGGCTGCCTCCAGAATATTACTCGACTTACCGAGGAAACGGATTTTTCGGACGGGATTAGCTTAAATTCAATAGCCCTTCCCCCAATCCTTCTCCCTGTGCCTCACGCTGAGTACATCAACCAAAACGGTGAACATGAGGATGCCCGCGTAAAACGCCTTGACCCAGACACCGAATGCACACAAAAAGGAGTTACTATAGTTGTTGGTGACGAACATTCCGGACTAACAACCACCCTAAAATGGCTGGCCATTCGCGCCTCGGAGCTTTCTTCCACTAAAATTCCAATCTATATATCTTTTGACGAAAGACAACCCGGCGCTAAACCGCTCAACAGACTCTTACGCCGCGAAGCTCTTGATAAAGGCATCATAGAGGGTCGATTGGACGATCTTCCCGAATTGGCAGTTGCAATTGACGATTTTTCGCCGTACGTTTCTAAAATTTCCAATAACACGCTCATTGAGATATCGAATACCGCTACTGCCGACTTTTTCATTGGATGCAGGACGGGGGATGAAGCAGAGATTGCAGACAGGCTAAAGAACCTAGGAATTGAATGCAAAGTCAGGTACGTAGGCAAGTTAAATTTCTCAGATGTAACTGCGCTAGCAAAAATCGCAGCTCCATTATCGCACCATTCCGTAACCCAAAAAATTGTGTCTGTATTACGGGCTGAACGGCTCCCGCGAAATCCATTTACCATCACTTTGCTAATATCTATACTCCTCAAAGGTGAGGTAATTAATTCAGAAGCGTCTCCAACTGGAATTTTGGATCAATACATAAACCTTCTAGTTGGACGAGGAGACCCTACCGTAGACACTCGGCACTCCGTCGGAGCTGAGCAAAGTATCACCGCCCTCTCGGCGCTTTCCGAGAGTTTTTTCCGTCGCGAATGCAGTATCCTCCCGGAAAGTGAAGCAATAGAGAAAATAAGTGAACTCATAAATGCATATGCGTGGCCAGAGACGGCCACAGATATGCTTCGCGAGTTCGCGGAAAAGAGGTTGATATCAATTCGATCCGGAGGTGTTTCCTTTGCCCGAAGTAGCTACTTACATCTATTCGCAGCAAAATGGGCGCAACGCGAACCGGATTTTTTGGATTTCATTCTATTAAATCCGCTGCGGTTCGCTCCGGTGGTACGGCACTATGCTGCACTGATGCGGCGCGATGAGCGCGTAATTCAAGTGATGACCGATCTGATATCAGACTTTAAGGATGGTACTAATTCTCCTCCGGTCTATGAGGATCTGAGCAAAATGGATGCGCCGGTTTCCTTGGTGAAATATATCAACGATGATACCGAAGGAGGATTTGACTCAAAAACAGAAGAAGCAAATCTTCACGAAACATCCATGGATCCGTTGGATTCACTTTCAGACAGCGATCCGAGTCCCTTTCCTGAGCTAGATGAATCAGAAATATCCTACCTTTCCAGGTTTCGGTCAGCTCTCGACACTGCATCCGCCGTGGTACGCGACTCGGATGAAGTTCGCGACTTGAAGAAGAAACAGGATCTTCTTGAGCGAGTGGTGCACGGATGGGGATCTCTACTTGGACTCTTAAGCGAAGATCAACTATTCATTGATCTACAGAAGAGTATTATAGATGAACTCAAAGAGACTGATACGGAATTCTTCGAAGAACACGCCGAACTTCTTACCGAGCTGTTACAGATCATTCCTTGCGCAATCGTAGCGGGAGGTATCGAAAATTCACTCTCTTCGCGAAAACTATTAGTCACATTGGATAAGATATCAAACAATACGGAATTCTTCGAAGATAGAATGAATGCAGTTAGCACATCCATGCTTCTCTACTCAATTAAGGAACCTGGCTGGCTTGAGAAAACCGAAAAGGCGATAAGTGGACACGAAAGCGCGTGGGCATTAAATAGTTTTATGCTTGCTTTATACATTGACGATTACGTTAACGGAAATTCATCAGCAATCGAGAGCTCAAGGTTGCTGGATTTCTCAGCCACCATGTTGGCGGATCGGTGGAACTACCCAAGTGGTCGGGAGAGGACCGCTGCCGTCGACGCGTTTCGGAATCGACTACGCAACGACAAACTGTCAGCGGCGAGACGTGCGAAATCCATCTCTGCCGCCTCGACAGCGATCCGTTCCTCCCTCGGCACAGAAAGTAGGTAGCAGCTCTGAGCAGCTGGCGCGTACCAACCAAACGACCCGTTGGCGACGCACCCTCGGTGTGATCAGAATTGTTTCCCTCGACGCCCGCGCGACCCCCGCTGCATGCCAGCGCATGTTGACACTCAGGGACTAGCCTCGCGGCATCACAGCAGTTGGAGACCGAGTCACGATCTGGCACGACGGCGGCCCCCCCCAGACAAACACAAAGGCCGCGAATCCTGTGAGGATTCGCGGCCTTTGTTTTGTGGGCGGAGGGGGACTTGAACCCCCACGTCCCGAAGGACACTGGCACCTGAAGCCAGCGCGTCTGCCATTCCGCCACCCGCCCGGGCAACGTCGAAACATTATCACGATGAGATTTGAAACCACTATTCGTGCAGGTCAGTACCTGAAACGAAGAACACAGCGCATTGCAAAGGGTGGAACCGATATCATGCAGGAACCACAACCAGGTACTGCTGAGCCGACGTTTGACAGTACCGTGGAACCTGAACAGCAGTTTGGACGACACGCGATTCGGCGGTGCCGGTGCTAGTTGCCGAGCATTTCCGCACCCGTTTGATGCGAAGCGAGAGGAGAGCCCAATGGGCATCGTTCAGCGATTTGAACGAAAGCTACAAGGTGCTGTCGGTGACGCATTCGCACGTGTCTTCGGCGGCGGCGTCGTGCCGCAAGAAGTAGAGGCCGCGCTTCAACAGGAAGCACGGGACCGCGTCGAACACCTCGGCGGTGGCATCCTTCTTGCTCCCAACCACTACGTCATCACCATCAACAATTCGGATCACGAAGAGTTGGCGGCCGACCGCGACCTCACCATCAAGGCTTTCAGCCGGCATTTGCAGGATTTCATCCGCGATCAGGGCTGGCAGACATACGGCGATATTTCTGTAACTTTCGAGCCTTCGCCTACGCTCCACACCGGCCAGTTCCGTACCCGCGGCACTGTCGACCCGGACGATGATGCCGAGCCGGCATCCCCTCGGTCCAACGTTCCGCAGGTGTCGTCGCGGCCACCGCAAGCCCCACCGCAAGCGCCGCAACAGCGACCTGCCCCTATCGTTCCCCCTGTTTCGAATCCAGTCCCGTCACAACCAGGAGCCGGCACCATGACGCAGAACTCAGGCTACGAATCCAGCCGCGAACCGGCTGGTCGCCAGCCCGATCAGCAGCCGGCTCGTAACGGATACTCACATGACGACAGCGGATCTGCCGCTGCGCAAGGCGGCGGCTACCCCGCGCCGCAGGGTCAGGGCGCTCCGCCGCAGAACGGCTACGACCGAGGCGACGGTTACCGCACGGGCGACGATCAGCAGGCGTACCCCAACCAGAACCTGAACCAGGCGCCCAACCAGCAGGGCTACGAGCAGCAGGGTTACCAGCAGCCGTACAACGATCAGCAGGCGTACCAGGGCAGCTACGACCAGCAGGGCTACACCCAGCAGCCGTACAACGATCAGCAGGCGTACCAGCAGCCCTACAACGATCAGGCCTACCAGCAGCAGGCGTACCAGGGCGGCTACGAGCAGCAGGGTTACGACCAGCAGGGTTACGACCAGCAGGGTTACGACCAGAACGCCAACCCGCAGCAGCCGTACAACGAACAGCAGGCGTACCAGCAGCCCTACAACGATCAGGCCTACAACCAGCAGCCGTACGACGCCCAGTCCTACGACCAGGGCAGCTACGACCAGGGCGCCAACTACGACCAGACTCAGTCGTACGCGCAGCAGAGCTACAACCAGGGCGGATACGCGCCCGCAGCACAGCAGGCTTTGACGGCAACGCTGCAACTCGAAGACGGCAGCGGACGCCACTTCCAGCTTCGCGACGGCAGCAACATCATCGGCCGTGGGCAGGAAGCTCAGTTCCGCCTTCCCGACACCGGTGTTTCACGTCGCCACATCGACATCCGCTGGGACGGCCGGACGGCGATGCTGTCCGATCTCGGTTCCACCAACGGCACCACGGTTAACGGCGCGCCGGTTCAGGACTGGCAGCTCGCGGACGGCGACATCGTCCGCGCTGGTCACTCCGAGATCTTGGTGCGCATCCTCTGAGCGCCACTCCCGGGCCGAAAAAGGTTTGCTCGGAATTTTCTACATAACAATCGAACATAGGGCGGTCCGTCGGCGCGGCGCCGCCACACCCGTGTCAGTATCGTGCTCTTTCGGGGCTCCGTGCCCCCTATGATGCTGCCAGTCGACAATGCTTGAACCCCGCTGCTGGGGATCAAGCCATAGAAGGAGGTGGACAGCCGTGCAGGGCCTGATTCTGCAACTCACACGGGCAGGCTTCCTGCTCCTCTTGTGGCTGTTCGTCTGGGCGGTGTTGCGCACCCTGCGGTCGGATATCTATGCCGGCTCCGGAGTTCGGGTTCCCGCGCGGTACGCCCGCGCCGGAAAAGTCCTTCCGTCACTCGGCAAAACGAAGGTTCCTCGATATCTGGTGGTCACACAGGGCGCCCTTGCCGGCACTCGCATCACGTTGGGTGCACAACCCGTCATGATCGGGCGCGCCGACGATTCAACTCTTGTCCTGACCGATGACTACGCGTCGACGCGTCATGCGCGGCTCTCGCAGCGCGGTGCCGACTGGTACGTCGAAGATCTCGGTTCCACCAACGGCACATATCTGGACCGGGCAAAGGTCACCACGGCTGTACGAGTTCCCTTGGGAACACCGGTTCGTGTCGGAAAGACCGTAATCGAGTTACGCCCGTGACCCTTGTTCTCCGCTACGCGGCGCGCAGCGACCGCGGTCTCGTGCGCTCGAACAACGAAGATTCCGTGTACGCGGGCGCTCGTCTATTGGCTTTGGCCGACGGTATGGGTGGCCACGCGGCCGGCGAAGTCGCGTCCCAGTTGATGATTGCCGCATTGGCGCATCTCGACGACGACGAACCGGGCGAGGACCTCCTGGGCAAGCTCGAGGCAGCGACTCGTGAGGGCAACGATTCCATCGCCGATCACGTCGAGGAAGAGCCTGAACTCGACGGCATGGGGACCACACTCACCGCGATTCTCTTTTCCGGCAGCAAACTCGGACTCGTCCATATCGGTGACTCGCGCGCGTATCTGCTGCGCGACGGTCATCTGACGCAGATCACCCGCGACGACACGTTTGTTCAGTCGCTGGTCGACGAGGGTCGGATCACGGCCGAACAGGCGCACACGCATCCGCAGCGATCCCTGATCATGCGGGCATTGACCGGCAACGAGATCGAGCCGACTCTCACCATGCGCGAAGCCCGCGCCGGTGACCGTTACCTGCTCTGCTCCGACGGCCTGTCCGACGTGGTCAGCGACGAAACCATCGAGAACACGATGAGCGAAGGCTCGCAGGAGCAGTGCGCTGATCGCCTCATCGAATTGGCGCTCCGCAGTGGCGGTCCCGACAATGTCACTGTTGTGGTGGCCGACGTCATCGACCTCGACTACGGGCAATCACGCCCCATCGTCGCCGGTGCTGCGTCCACGGAGGAAGAAGAGTTCACTCCTCCCCCCAACACTGCCGCGGGCCGAGCAGCAGCCATGCGACCGCCGCGTGCAACACCCAAGCGTGTTGTTTCTGTGCCCGAACCCGAGCCCAAGAAAAAGCGCAACCGGTTGTGGTGGGTAGTTCTCGCCGTGGTGCTGCTTGCTGTGATTGCTGTTGGTGCCGTCATCGGCCGCACGGTCATCCGCAACAACTACTACGTCGGGGCCGAAGAGGGCCGTGTCACGGTGCTGCGCGGAATCCCCGGTTCCGTCCTCGGCTACTCACTGCAGGAATCCGATCTGATCGGGTGTGTCGGTGACGACGACGTCCTGACGCTCGTCTCGCCCAGCACCATCCCGAGTGACTGCAACGTCCTCGAGGTGACCGATCTGGCACCGTCGGCGCAGGAACAGGTCCGAGCCGGACTCCCTTCGGGCAATCGTCAGGACGCCCAGAGTCAGATGATCCGACTCATCGGCGGCGATCTCCTGCCTCGTTGCGAACCGGTTCCGGCAACCACGACCCCGCAACCGACACCGCTTCCGACACCGGCTCCGACTGCAGCACCGCCGGCTCCCAATGAACCTGTACCTCCGGTAACAGCGACGCCCACTCCTGCGCCGACTCCGACCGGGATACCCGGTCAGACTTGCAGGACGGTCAACTGATGTCGTCCAACGCCGCCGCCGGGATGGCTTTTCCGAGCCCGCCCGGAGGTTTTGCCCCGGCGCCGGTCCAGTCGACTCGGCGCAACACGGAACTGTTGCTGCTCGGATTTGCCGTCGTCATCACAACGGTGTCGTTGCTGTTGGTCGAAGCTAGCCAGGAACAGAAGATCACCCTCGATCTGGCCAAGTACGCCTTGACGTACACGGCTCTGTTTCTGATCGCGCACTTGGCAATCCGACGGTATGCACCGTACGCAGACCCGTTGTTGCTCCCGATCGTGGCGCTGCTCAACGGCCTCGGTTTGGTGCTGATTCACCGCCTGGACTTGGCTGACGAGCAGACAGCTCTGTACAACGGCGTCGAAGCACCTTCCCCGGATGCGAACCAGCAGGTGATGTGGACAGCACTCGCAATCGCAGGTTTTGTTCTGCTGCTCGTGTTCTTGAAGGACTACCGCCTGATGGCGCGGTTCAGCTACACGCTGGGCCTCGCCGGCCTGGTGTTCTTGGCGATCCCCGCGATTCTGCCGGCCCGGTTCTCGAGCGTGAACGGTGCAAAGATCTGGATTCGTTTGCCTGGATTCAGCATTCAGCCCGGTGAGTTCGCCAAGATCTTGCTGATCATCTTCTTCGCGTCGGTCCTGGTGGCCAAACGTGATCTGTTCACCAGCGCCGGCAAGCACTTCCTGGGCATGGATTTTCCGCGTGCCCGCGACCTCGGACCAATCCTGCTTGCGTGGATCGTGTCCGTCGGCGTGCTCGTGTTCGAAACCGACCTCGGTACGTCGCTGCTGCTCTTCAGCACGGTGCTGGTGATGCTGTACATCGCCACCGAGCGTGTGGGCTGGCTCGTGATCGGTGGCGGCCTACTGGCCATCGGATTCTTCTTCGCCTACAAGATGTTTGCGCACGTCCGCGTTCGCGTCGACACCTGGCTCGATCCGCTCGGCGACTATGCCAACACCGGTTATCAGATTTCTCAGTCACTGTTCGGCCTGGCCACGGGCGGAATCGCCGGCACCGGCCTGGGCAGTGGACGCCCCAATCAGGTGCCGTTCGCCAAAACCGACTTCATCATCGCGACCATCGGCGAAGAACTGGGACTCGTCGGTCTCGCTGCGGTTCTGATGCTGTTCCTGCTTCTCATCGTTCGTGGCCTCCGTACCGCGCTGGCCGTGCGTGACAGCTTCGGCAAACTGCTCGCCGCCGGCTTGTCGTTCACCATTGCGATCCAGATTTTTGTCGTGGTCGGGGGCGTCACCAAGCTGATTCCGTTGACCGGTTTGACCACACCGTTCATGTCGTACGGCGGTTCTTCGCTTCTCGCGAACTACCTCCTACTGGGAATTCTCATTCGAATCTCCGATGCCGCCCGCGCACCGGTAGTTGCCAAGAAGAAGGGTCCACCCCCGATCGCCGACGCCCATACCGAGATGATGCCGCGCGTATGAACACTCCCCTGCGCCGCGTCGCGATGGCCGTCATGTTGATGGTTGTCGCGCTCCTCGCCAACGCCACGTACGTCCAGGTCATCAAAGCCGATGACCTACGAGCCGACCCGCGCAACTCACGGGTGCTGCTCGACGAGTACTCACGCCAACGAGGTCAGATCTCGGCTGCCGGACAGGTGCTGGCGGCTTCCCAGGCCACCGACGATCGGTACAAGTACCTACGCCAGTACCCCAATCCGTACCCGTACGCCCCGGTCACCGGCTTCTACTCGATGCAGTACGGCAGCGCCGGCCTCGAACGTACCGAGGATCCCATCCTCAACGGCTCCGACAACCGGTTGTTCAGTCAGCGTTTCTTCGACATAGTCTCCGGACGCGATCCGCGTGGCGGCAACGTCGTGACGACGCTCAATCCGGCAATGCAGCAGGTCGCCTACGACCAGTTGACCAGCAAGGGCTACACCGGTTCCGTCGTCGCAATCGAACCGAGCACCGGCCGAATCCTGACCATGGTGAGCACGCCGAGTTACGACCCCAACAAGCTCGCGAGCCACGACGGCGCCGAAACCACGCAGGCCTGGGAGGCACTCAACGCCGACCCGGCCGACCCCCTGGTGAACCGTGCCATCTCGCAGACCTACCCGCCCGGTTCCACGTTCAAGGTGATCACCACGGCGGCCGCTCTGACGGGCGGCGCAACCCCGGACGATCAGCTGACCGCGGCGCCGCAGATCACGCTGCCCGGAACCAACACCACCCTCGAGAACTACAACGGAAGCACCTGCGGACCCAATCCGACAGCGTCGCTCCGTGATGCGTTCGCGCGTTCCTGCAACACCGCGTTTGTCGAATTGGGCATCAAGGACGGTGCAGGAGCCATCAAGGACGAAGCCAAGGCTTTCGGTATCGGCCCCAACACTCCGGCCATCCCGTTGCCCGTTGCCGACAGCACTGTGGGCGACATTCCCGACGACGCGGCACTCGGCCAGACCAGCATCGGTCAGCGCGACGTCGCCGTGACGCCCCTGGAGAATGCAGTGATCGCCGCAACCGTCGCCAACGGCGGTGTACGGATGCAACCGAATCTGATTTCCCAACTACAGGCACCGGACCTGACCGATCTCAGCTCTCCGGCTCCGGTGTCGATGGGCCAGGCAGTCTCACCGGCCGTGGCCGCAACGTTGACTGAACTGATGATCGGTTCGGAAAACTTCACCGGCGGCGTCGGCAAGATCCCGGGCGTCCAGATTGCATCCAAGACCGGCACGGCCGAACATGGCGTGAATCCGCGGGAAACACCGCCTCACGCCTGGTACATCGCTTTTGCACCAGCTCAGAATCCGACGGTCGCAGTCGCCGTCATCGTCGAGAACGGTGGCGACCGCGGACTTGCCGCTACCGGTGGCTCTGTGGCTGCACCGATCGGTCGCGCAGTAATCGCAGCCGGAATACAAGGGGGCTGAACCGTGGCGTTGAACAATGGCGCTTTGATCGCCGATCGTTACCGACTGAACCGGCTCATCGCTACCGGCGGAATGGGCCAGGTCTGGGAAGCAACAGACTCACGTCTCAATCGACGCGTCGCCGTCAAGGTACTCAAGTCGGAGTTCTCCTCGGACCCGGAGTTCCTGGAGCGCTTCCGGTTCGAAGCTCGGACGACAGCTCAGCTCAATCACCCCGGCATCGCGGGAATCTATGATTACGGCGAGACTCGGGACAGCTCAGGTGAATCCACTGCCTACCTGGTGATGGAACTGGTCAACGGTGAACCCCTCAACGCCGTTCTCTCACGCGTCGGCCGCCTTGCAGTTCCGCATGCCCTCGACATGCTCGAGCAGACCGGACGCGCACTGCAGATCGCCCACGACGCCGGTGTCGTGCACCGTGACGTGAAGCCCGGCAACATCCTCATCACCCCCACCGGCCAGGTCAAGATCACCGACTTCGGTATCGCGAAGGCCGTCGAGAACTCTCCCGTCACGCGTACGGGAATGGTGATGGGCACCGCCCAGTACATCGCTCCCGAACAGGCTCTGGGCCAGGACGCCACCGCTGCCAGTGACGTGTATTCGCTGGGAATCGTTGGTTACGAAGCACTTTCGGGTCGACGGCCTTTCACCGGCGACGGTGCATTGACCGTCGCGATGAAGCACGTGCAGGAAATTCCGGCTCCGATGCCGGCCGACCTGCCCCCGAATATTCGCGAACTCATCGACATCACCCTGACCAAGGATCCCACCGGCCGCTACGCCAACGGCGGCGAGTTCGCCGACGCCGTTGCCGCGGTACGGGCCGGAAGGCGTCCGCCGCCACCAGGTTTGGCACACGGCGGATCCGCGACCCCGACCGGCGCAACACAGATATTGGCGCCCACCGCGGGGTATGCGGCGACGGGGTACACCGCTGCGGCGGATGCCGCCGCTACCGGCGGACTGACGAGTGGCCAGAAGGCGATGGCCTGGGCCGGCGGCGGATTGATCGCCCTGGCACTGATCATCGGCGGCGTCTGGATTGCCACGGACAGCCCGGACAACTCCACCCCTGCTGTGGTGTCGACGACGACGACTCCAAAGCCGACCACCACGACGACCAAACCCACCACGACAACGACTCGGCCCACGACTACGACAACCGAGCCGACCACCACCACGACGGTTCCGACGACGACCACCACCACGACAGTTCCGACGACGACCACCACAACAACGGTTCCGACCACCACCACCACGGTTCCGACAACGACCACGACAACCATGACGACCACCACGACGACCGAGTCGAACGCTGCAGAAGAACCGCTAGGAAATGAAGAATGACGACACCCCGTAATCTCTCCTCCCGATACGAACTGGGGGAGATTCTCGGCTTCGGTGGAATGTCCGAAGTTCATCTGGCGCGCGACCTGAGACTCAGCCGCGACGTGGCTATCAAGGTTCTGCGAGCCGACCTCGCGCGTGACCCAACGTTCTATTTGCGGTTCCGTCGTGAAGCGCACAATGCCGCCGCGCTGAACCATCCCGCGATCGTTGCTGTCTACGACACGGGTGAAGCAGAGACCGAAGCCGGACCCCTGCCGTACATCGTGATGGAGTACGTCGACGGCGATACTTTGCGTGACATCGTGCGCAGCAACGGACCGATGGCGCCGCGGCATGCCATGGAAGTAATCGCGGACGTGTGTGCCGCCCTCGACTTCAGCCATCGCAACGGCATCGTCCACCGCGACGTCAAGCCTGCCAACATCATGATCAACCGTGCCGGCGCTGTGAAGGTGATGGATTTCGGTATCGCCCGCGCCATCTCCGACGCGTCCAGCCCTATGACGCAGACGGCGGCCGTGATCGGCACCGCCCAGTACCTCTCACCCGAGCAGGCCCGCGGTGAGCAAGTCGACGCACGTTCGGACGTCTACTCGCTCGGTTGTGTGCTGTTCGAAGTCCTCACCGGTGAGCCGCCCTTCTCGGGAGACTCTCCCGTTGCTGTGGCGTATCAGCATGTCCGTGAAGACCCTCCGACGCCGTCAGAGGTCAACCGCGACATTCCGCGTGAGCTGGATTCGATCATCCTCAAAGCGATGAGCAAGAACCCGGCCAACCGGTACCAGAGCGCCGGCGACATGCGCAGTGATCTGGTTCGGGTGCTGGGTGGCCAGCGCCCGAGTGCGCCGATGGTGATGAACGACGAGGACCGCACCACCATCCTCGGTGCCGTCGGCAGTGACACCGGCAACCTCCGCACCGCCCCCGATCCTGTGGATCCCGTCTCTCCCGCCGCGAAACGGAGGGCACCGGAACCGCCGGCCAAGAAGAAGGGCCTGCGATACGCCCTGATGGGATTCGCGGCTGTTGTGGTCATCGGCTTGATCACAGTGTTCCTGCTGAACGTGAACACCTCCAAGATCGAGATGGTGACCGTTCCCTCAGACCTGACCAACCAACCGGCCGACTCCGCCGAAGCGACACTGCTGAACGCCGGATTCAAGGTGGAACGTCAGCAGAAAACCGACAAGGTAGTCGCGGCGGGCAACGTCATCACTACTCGTCCGGTGGCCGGAGTTCGGATCGAGAAGGGCAGCACCGTCACCCTCGATGTGTCCACCGGACCCGAGCAGGTCGCCATCCCACGCCTTACCGCGCTGAGCCTGGACGACGCCGAAAGAAAGCTCAACGCCGTCGGTCTACGACTTGATCCGACGATCGGGCAGGCCGCGTCGACGGTCGCCGAAATGGACAAGGTTGTCACTCAAGATCCGGCAGCTGGTGTTTCCGTCACGCTCGATTCGGCAGTCTCGATCACCGTCGGCACCGGTCCCGAACAGGTCCGCGTCCCCGACGTCACGGGTCAGCGTCAGGAAGTTGCGAAGCCCAACATCGAAGGTGCCGGCTTTGTCGTCCAGATAACCGAAATTGATTCCGGGCTACCCAAGGGCCAGGTTGTCTCGACCGATCCCGCCGGTGGAACGTCGGCAACCAAGGGCACGACCGTGACGCTTCGAGTGTCCAACGGCAACAAGATCGCGATGCCAGACCTCACCAACAAGACCGTGTCCGAGGCGTTGGCAACACTGCGGACTGCAGGGTGGGCCGGAACGGGATCCCAACTGGTGCAGACCCAGACCACCACACTCGTTCCCGAGATGGTGGGCAAGATCGTCTCGCAGACTCAGCCCGCGGGGTCCGAAATTTCCAAGGACGCCGTCATCACGGTCAGCGTCGGCGCGTTGGGGATCCCCGGCCGATAGTGCATCGGATGTGAAAGAGGTCCTCCCGAAAAGTTCGGGAGGACCTCTTTTTTGTGATCAGCGTTTTCAGGATCAGCGCAGAGCGGGAACTATGCCACCGAGCGCCGACGCGACCTCTGCCTCGAGGGCTTTCACGAGAGCTTCCGGCGGAGCCTCGCCGCACACCGTCAACCAGTTCGCGAGCATCCGATGCCCACCCTGAGTAAGAACGGATTCGGGGTGGAACTGGACACCGTGGATCGGTAGTTCGCGGTGACGCATCGCCATGACGACACCGCTTTCGGTGTGCGCGGTGACCTCGAGTTCGTCCGGAATGGTGTCCTCGAGGACCGTCAGCGAGTGGTAGCGCGTCGCGGTGAACGGATCCGACAGACCAGCCAGAACTCCGACGCCCGTGTGATTGACCCGGCTCGTCTTACCGTGGAGAAGTTCCGGCGCCCGGTCGACCGTTGCGCCGAAAGCCGCGCCGATCGCCTGATGTCCGAGGCAGACGCCGAGCAGTGGAGTCTTGGATTCGGCACACACTTTCACCAGGTCCATCGTCACGCCGGCGCGCTGCGGGGTACCTGGACCGGGGCTCAGGAGAATGCCGTCGAACTGGGCCGCGGCCGCCTCGAGGGCGCCGGGTCCGGTCAGTTGCGGATCGTCGTTACGCCAAACCACCGCTTCGGTTCCGAGCTGACCCAGGTACTGAACCAGATTGAACACAAAGCTGTCGTAGTTGTCGACGACAAGAATCCTCATAAGAGCAGGGTAAACGTCCGAGCTATCCGCCGGTATAGGCGGGCACCGTGATCTGCTCCGGACTCGCCTGCGTGTACCCCAGCCCGAAGCGTGTGGCGTACTGCTTGAAGACTCGAATTCCGGGTTCACCGGCAAGGGCCGCCTCGAGGCGTTCGGTGTTACCGATTGCTCTCATCACGTACGGCGGACTGTAGGTGCGCCCGTGCAGTAGCAGCGTGTTTCCGATACACCGCGGCGCCGACGTGTTCACAATCCGCTGATCCTGCATACCGACTGCCTCGGCACCGCCGGCCCACAGAGCATTCAGAACGCTCTGAACGTCCTGCTGATGGACGACCAGATCGTCTGGGGTGGCGTCGACGGGATATTTACCGTCAGCGTTTCGCGGCGCATCCGTCATGGTGACGACAACACCGGGACCGGTCATCGGCGTCAAGCCTGCGTCGACGGAAATCGCGTCGATGTCGGCCAGTGCGTCGGCAACTCCGGCGTCGGATCGCGCGGCCTCGACCTGGAGTGCGTTCAGTTGCGCCGAGAGTTGGTCACGCGTGGCGGAGACGTCGGCGGCACTGGCCTGTGCGCTGCGAACCAGATCGGAAAGGCGAGTGCTGTCGGTGACCTGGAGTTGATTCTCTTCGGCTGATCGCTGCGCTGTGGCAACCATGAGACCGGCCACCAGGCAGACGACGAGCACTCCGACGCGCCAGAGATTCTGTGTCACTCCACGCTGCGGCACTTGTTCCTCCCCAACTTTCCCCGATCGGCCCGTGACCGGCCGGACCCAGCTACGTTAGCGTGTATATACACAATCAGGTCACACCGTTAGAGCGAGGACGTTATGCCCAAGTCGAAGGTCCGTAAGAAAAACGACTACACGATCAATCCGGCCAACCGAACTCCGGTCAAGGTGAAGATGGGACCGTCGAGCGCGTTGTACGTCTCGGTGATGCTCGGTTTCATGCTTGTGGGGCTGGCTTGGCTGATTGTGTACTACTTGGCCGCAGATTCCATCCCGTGGATGAACGACTTGGGAGCGTACAACTTCCTGGTCGGCTTCGGATTCATGGTCGTTGGGCTCATCATGACAATGAAATGGCGTTGACCTGCGAATACTGAATTCGCACCGACTTAGAGCCGCCAATCAATTACATGGGTGTCATTCATCCCCAGTGTGGATAACTCCTGTGGACAACTAAGGAAGTTATCCACATGCTCGAGGATGAATTTCATCCACAGCCCCCCGGCAACGGCTCGGACGTCGTCTCGTGGGCCACTCCGATGGGCGCTGTCTACGCAATGTTCGGCGGCGGAATCGCACTCGCGATCGCGACGATCGTGGTGCCTACCGAGACCGCCGGACGGTTCCTGCTCGCCCTCGCGGTGATCGGGCTGTTCGTCATGGGCGGACTTGCCTTGAAGCAGAGACCACGACTCGCCGTTATCGACGACAACGGCAGTCCGGCAATTGCCGTGCAAAGGTTGCTCGCCCGCCACGTCTTCACCCGTGAGCAGATCGACCGTGCACGGTTGGTGCGCTACCCGCGTCTGGGTCGACGCGTCCCGATGCTCGAAATCGACATCGTCGACCGCCCGACCGATACGGAGAAACTCCTGATCTTCGGACGCTGGGATCTGGGCACCAACCCCGAAGACGTCCTCGACGTGCTGACCGTTCACGGATTGGTGCCGCCGGAGAAGTAGCTCCCTAGGCGGCTAAGAAGGGGTACTGCTCCCGCAGTTGCACGACGCGCATCACGATGATCCCGAACATGACCACGGTGACGGCCCCCAAACCGATCCAGCCGATCCGTACGGACTTTTCCCGGTCCTGACCGGCGCCGAGCCACTGCGGGGCGTACAGGAACGCTGCGGTGGCCGCAGCGCCCGCAAGAAGCCCGCCCGCGTGACCCCAGAACGAGATACCCGGCAGCGAAATACTGATGATCACGTTGATCGCGATCACCGAGATGATCGGCACCGGGCTACGACGCAGACGCAGAAGGATCACTGCCTGCGCACCCATGATGCCGAAAATCGCACCGGACGCGCCGGCCGTCCAACTGACCCCGCCGCCGGAGAACACGGGCTGAAATGCCATCACCGACGCGCTGCCGCCGAGCAATGACACCAGATAGACGCTGATGTACCGGGAACGGCCCATCACGATCTCGGTATCGCGGCCCAGGATGTACAGCGCATACATGTTGACGGCCAGATGCAGGATCCCGAAGTGCAAGAAGCCCGAACCGATCAACCGGAACCACTCGCCGCTGGCGACCAGCCCGGGATTGAGGGCCCAGTCCGCAAAAATCGACGAGCCGACCTGATTGTTCATGACGCTGCGGGACTGGACGAGCGTCGCCAGGAAGGCCAGGACGTTCAAGCCCATCAGCGTGTACGTCACAACCGGCACCGGCGGCGTCTGGCTGACCGTATTGCCGGCAACACCGCGTACGGGACGAATATCGCGTTGACCGGCAGCTACACAGTCAACACATTGGTAACCCACCGCAGCTTCACGGAGGCAATCCGGGCACGCCGGGCGGCCACAACGATTGCAGGAAAGCGACGTGGGTCGATCTTGATGGCGGACGCACCGCGGTTGGGGCGGGATGCCCTCAGCCGCACCGCCGCCCCAACCGGGGTTAGTCATCTTCGTTAATTACCTGTTCAGGAGATGGTGATGCTGTTGATGACGACGGGCTCGACCGGACGATCGGAACGATCGACAGCGGTGGTGGAGATGCCGTCGACAACCTTGCGGGACTCTTCGTCGACAACTTCACCGAAGATGGAGTGCTTACGGTTGAGGTGCGGCGTCGGGCCGGTGGTGATGAAGAACTGCGAGCCGTTGGTGCCCGGGCCGGCGTTTGCCATAGCGAGCAGGTAGGAGCGGTCGAACTGCAGTTCCGGGTGGAACTCGTCGCCGAACTGGTAGCCCGGGCCGCCGCGGCCGGTTCCGGTGGGGTCGCCACCCTGGATCATGAAGCCGTCGATAACGCGGTGGAAGACTGCGCCGTCGTAGAACGGTCCGGTCTTGGTGCCGGATGCGTTCTCGGTCTTGTACTCTTTCGAGCCGTCGGCGAGGCCGACGAAGTTCTCGACGGTCTTCGGCGCATGGTTGCCGAACAGAGCGATCTTGATGTCGCCGCGGTTCGTGTGCAGCGTTGCGGTTGCGGTCTGATGAGTTGAAGTCACCCCACCATCGTGCCATTGTCTGGGTTTTCATGGATGCCGCCCCGCAGAATCCGTTCGTAAACTGGCGCTCCGACGCCTGTGGCACAGTGAAGTCATGACACGAGTGACCGAGTCCATCAGCACGCAGCTGCCCACCACCGACGCTCGGCGTTGCGCCGCCGTTGTCGCGAAGTCGGTGGCACGGGGCGCCGGACAGGTCGGACTGTTCCTGGGCCGCCAGAGCGCTGCGGCAGCCAAGAAGGGCGTCGAATGTGCCAAGGCGATCCCGTCCAAGTCGGCAGCCCGGAGCGAGCGGGTAGAGAAGCCTCGCGGACGTAAGCGTCTCGCCGTCTTCGTTATCGCCGGCGTAGCGGTGATCGGCGGTGCGGTGTTCTACAAGAGCCGTCGACGCGAGCATCCGCCGGTGGCGTCGGCACCGCCGCGGGTAGACGAGAAGACCGCATAACCTGTTGCCAAATGCCCCGGAACACCAAGTGTTCCGGGGCTTTTCAGTGCTCCGTCAGCAGTTGGACGGTGCCGGAACGTTATTGAAGCGATCGATCATGTACCCGACGGATTCTGGGGTTCCCGCCACGTAGGTAGCTACATGGTTTACTGCCATTCCCGGAATGATCGGCGGCAATTCATTCATCGAAAACTGTACTGTCGCACCGTTGTTGCACCAGTCGCGGGCAAGTTCCTGCCCTTGACCGAACGGAACTATGTCGTCGGATCGGCCGTGCTGGATCAGGACCGGTGACGTCGGAGTCAGATTACCGATCTTCTGCTCGTCCAGGATTTCCTGAGCAAGCGGCAAACGTGCGAGGACCGCCGACAACGATTCACCCGACTTGGTAAAACTGGACGAGTCCTGGAATCCGAATTCCAATCCCGTCTCGCCGACGCACTGATTCTTGGTAGCTGCCAGCATCTGTCGACCGCGATCGTTGATCTCTGCGTCGATCAGCGGTTCGACTTCCGGGTACTGCGCCAGAATTCCGTTGAGTGCGTATCCGATGACGCCGGTGAGGAACGTGCCGTCGACCTGTGCCAGCGTTGCCGCCAGATCGGCCGGCGGAGCGCCCGCATACGTGCCCTTCAGATCAAGTTCCGGCGCGTACGACGGCTTCAATTCCGTTGCGGCCGCGGCAGCTCCGCCGCCCTGCGAGTAACCCCACAGTCCGACGGGACCATTGCCGGAGATACTGGCATTGGGCAATTGTTGCGCGGCGCGCACCGAATCCAGAACCGCATAAGCCTCGGCCGCACGGTTCACGTAGGTGTGATCGCCCGGAGTTCCCAGGCCGTCGTAGTCCGTCACCACTACGGCAATCCCGTTGAGCAGCAACATGTTTACCCAAATCGACTCGTAGCCGACCATCACGTCTGTCGGGAACCGATATTCGAGGCCCGTGTTGAACAGCTTCGATGGTGCACACTGGTCGCCTTGCCCGTGCGTACCCACTGCTGCGGCAACCATTGGACGCGCCCCCTGTCCGGTCCACGGGTTAACCGGCTCGAGGTAGGTGCCGGTGACAGCGACGGGAACGCCCTCGGCATCCTCGCTGCGGTACATGATCTTGGTGGCGGTCGCCGGCCACGGACCGTTGCTTCCGGGCACGCTCAGCATCAAGGACGTCGGCTCCGCTTTGATGAGATCGCCGTTGCTTCCGGGCGGCAAGTCCGTCGGCGGAGTGTAGAAATCCGTTGGTTCTGCCGCCGCAAACGGCGCCGTTGCAGCACTGACGACCAGTGCTGCAACGGACATGCCGGCGACCCACCACATTCGGCTTTTCACGTTCACGTTCTCCCCACGTCGATGAGCACTGTGGCCTGACACACAGTGAACGCAGGGTAACACATACCTCATTTCGGTCAATCCGATAAGGTCAGTCACTTAAATGGCTGTACTGCAACCACTTTCAACTACTTGGTAGGCTCCACATTTGTTGTCAGGATCGCGCGCAACTGGTTTGTGTTCTCCGGCGTCCACGTCGCGGGATGCAAGATATTCGCCCACATGTCCGCCGCATCTTCGCCGTAATTGTGCCCGTGACCGGACGGAACATCCGCCGAGAACACCATGTCCAGAGTGACCTGCCAGAACGTCACCAACGGAATCCACGTCATCCCCGGATCGACGTCACGACCCTCCGGCTTCTCCCGCAGCCAATCCGGCTTGTGGAACAGGAGGTCGAAAGACCACCAGGTAATCGGATCACTTGCGTGCTGCCAGTAGACGATTCGGTCGTCTTCCCAGTCGGCCTTCAATTCGAGGTCTTCAGGGTCCGCCGCAAACCGGATCGTCTGGCCACCGTCGATCACGGGAAGAATCTCGCGGGAACCCTCGTCGCGATCATTAGTGATCTCCTGCCACTGAGCCGTGAAGTTCGGTGTTCCCACCCACAATGCGCCGTCGACGCGAGTCATCATGTCCTGAGCGCCGGCAAACGCGGCCTGTCCACCGTAGGAGCCGAGGCTCTCACCGAACACAACAAGCTTGGGACGCGTCTCCACCGGCATGTCGATCCACTCGGCAAAGACTGCATTGAACAGCGCGCGACCTGCGACCATCGGCGTCTCACGGTCCGCGATGAAGGCCAACGGACTCGGAAGGAACGAATACTGCATCGACGCGATGGCCGTGTTGCCGTCCTCGACGTACTCGAACGACGACGCCACGTCCTCGTTGACCCAACCGCGACCGGTCGTCGTCACCACAGCCAACGTTCCACGATCGAATCCGCCCGTACGCTTCAATTCCGCCACCACGCGGTCCGCGACACCACGAATCGAATCCGAGGACTCACGTCCCGCGTACACCCGGATCGGTTGTTTCGCGGCGCGCCCGGTCAACTGTGAAATCTCTTCCGCAGTGGGCCCGCTACCCATGAAAGTGCGTCCCTCCTGCCCCAGAGTGTCCCAAGCTTCCGGTGACATGGGCGAACCACTGCGCTCGGCAATCAGAGGCTGCTCGATGCCGTCAGGCGTCTCGGTATCCGCCCCGGAGAAACTCCAGTTCGCGAACGCGATCAACCCGTTGTACAGCGCACCGTTGATGACAAAGAAGCCGAAGGCGAACACAACAACGAGGCTGGCGACCTTTGCCGCCTCCTTGGGTACAAATCGCAGAGCGACCTGCGTCAAACGATTAGTCGCGAAGCGGAGGCCCCGAGCCGCCTCGAGCAGGATGAACCAGATGAACACCGAAATGATCAGCACCAAGAGGTAGTTCGCCTGATTGGTAGGCGGCATCTCCACCAAACCCCGGACGATCTGCTGCCACCATGACCCGAGGACCAGGAACAGAGGGACCAGAATCACCGCTGCGGCCGCCATGACCCACCATGCGATCTTCTTCGTCCGCTCAGCCCACTTAGGTTCCACACCACACTTGCGGACCATCCACGCGATCAGCGTTCCGAGTGCGTAGCCCATCGCCAAGGAGATGCCCGTCGCAACGCCCTGCAGATACCAGGCCCGCGGAAGCAGTGAGGGCGACATGGACCACACAAAAAAGACCAGGGCAAAGGCGAGGCCGACGGGAT
Source organism: Rhodococcus sp. OK302 (assembly GCF_002245895.1). Lineage (NCBI taxonomy): Bacteria > Bacillati > Actinomycetota > Actinomycetes > Mycobacteriales > Nocardiaceae > Rhodococcus > Rhodococcus sp. OK302. The sequence goes on along the minus strand of NZ_NPJZ01000001.1, from coordinate 1,011,795 downwards.
GCAATGTCCCGAAATATCGGCGCAGGTGGTCCCACACAGGTTTCATGCGGGAATCGTATGCGTCGCCCTGGGAAATGGCCCATTCCTTCGCCTGTGCCCGCCACAGCGGCAGAGCGAACGTACCTTTCGGCGCATCTAAGGCGATGAACGTGGCGTTCGCTCGATAGCGGGGCGGGGATACCGGCAGACATACAAAAACACCCTCCCGGTTTCCCGGGAGGGTGTTTTCTGTCAATCTATTTCACTGTGGAGCCTAGGAGATTCGAACTCCTGACATCTGCCTTGCAAAGGCAGCGCTCTACCAACTGAGCTAAGGCCCCGTTCGGTTTTCCGACCGGAGTCAGAATACCTATGTTCTATCCTGTTTCCAAATCGTGCCAAACCTTGCCTCCGCGCCGACTTTTGATCAGCTTGGTGACTACGAGAGACACCAGAACGCCGGCCCCGACAAGCAGGAAAACCTTCATTCCAGCAACCCTTCTTCGGCACAAGGAGTGGGCCTAGGAGGACTTGAACCTCCGACCTCTTCATTATCAGTAAAGCGCTCTAACCACCTGAGCTATAGGCCCCTGAACCGGTCCAAAGATTACCCCACCGGTCCCGCAACACCAAAACGGGTCCGGCGGAGCAACGTTTCCGCAGGTCAGTCGCGGTCGGCGAGAGTTACCTCAACGCCACCAACGAGATCACAGCAGAGGTTGTAAATGAACGAACCGATCGTGACGAGCGCCGTGAACAACACCATGTTGGCCACACCGATCACTGCGGAGTAACCGAAAACCTGCCCGGCCGTCACCAGTCCACCCGAACTCGAATCCGACACGATGTCCGTGAACGCGTTGTTCAGGCGGTCCCAGACGCCCATGCCGTCCAGAACGACGTAAAGGAGGCCCACAGCCACCATCCACACGAAGAACAGCGACACCGAAATTACGGATGTGATCTTGAGCGTGGACCACGGATCGATACGACGAATCTGCACAGTCGCCCGCAATGGCGCCCCATCCGATGCCTGCCCAGCAGCTACGTGAGATTTGTCACTCACTGCTGTCTGCGGCAATGGATGCTTCGCCTCGGAGAGGTCCGGCATGTCCTTCGGCAGATCCTTACGGCTGATGTGCCGAGTCGGACCGTCGATGGCCGCGGCCTTCGCTTTGGGGCTCGGGTCCTTGAAGTTTCCAGCCGCAGGGTTTCCAGCCGGCAGATTCTGCCCCTTGGGTGCGGCTGTCCCGGTAATCACCGGTCGTGTCTGCTGGCCGGCCGGACGGACCGGCGGTGGGCCGGACGGACGGACGGACGGTGCCGCACCCTGCGGCGCGCCGGAAGGACGGCCGGCCGGTCGCTGATTTGCTGGACCGGTCGGCGGCTTCCCAGCCTGAGCGGCCGGCGCAGGCTGGCCTTTCCGCACGTCAGGTCCGGGTGCGGCAGGACGCGTGATGTTGGTCTGAGGTTCCCGCTGCTGTTTCGGACCTGACTGCTGCGCCGGACCCGGTTGCTGCTGAGGACCCGGTTGCTTGGGCGACTGCTGACCACGCTGCCACGGAGGAGCCTGATTGCCGCGAGCCTGAGCTGTCGGAGCCTCAGGAGCTTTCGGTGTATCGGGAGCTTTCGGCGCGGCGGGAGCTTTCGGCGCGGCGGCCGCGGGTGCGGAAGATGAACTCTTCTCTGCACCCGCCGCTGCCGGCTTCCCAGCCAGCGGCGCAGCTGACTTGTCTGCCACAGGCGCCACAGGCTTGTCCGCCACAGGCACTGCCTGCTTCTCTGCCGGTGCCTTGGCGCCGGCCGTAGGCCCGTCAGGCTTGGCGTCGGCCGGGGGCTTAGAGCCCCCGGCACCCGCCGGAGCAGTTACCTGCTCCGGCTTCGGTGGCGTCGAACCGGAAGTGCTCTCGCTCTTCTGGTCACTGCCCGGCTGGTTGGGAGTGCTCACTAAGACTCCTTAGCTCCATCGGCATTGTCTGCGCTGTCGGTGTTCTCGGCAGCAATCTCTTCGGGTTCGTCGGCGTTGCGCGCAATTGCGAGCAGGGTATCGCCGTCGCCGAGGTTCATCAGACGGACACCCTTGGTCTGGCGTCCGGCCTTACGAACCTGCTTGGCTGCGGTACGAATAACGCCGCCGCCCGAGGTGATCGCGTACAGCTCGTCGTCGTCGTCGACGATGAGCGCACCGACCAGAGTGCCACGTTTCTTGTCGTACTGAATCGTGAGTACGCCCTTGCCGCCGCGGCCCTGGACCGGGTAGTCCTCCATGCCGGTTCGCTTGGAGTAACCGCCCGACGTCGCGACCAGGAGGTACTTACCCTCACTGACAACGTTGAGTGAGAGCAGCTCGTCCTCGCCGTTGAAGCGCATGCCCTGGACGCCGGAAGTGGCGCGGCCCATCGGACGCAACGCTTCGTCGGTCGCGGAGAAGCGGATCGACTGTCCCTGTGCCGAGACGAGAAGCAGATCGTCGTCAGCGGAGCAGAGAACAGCACCGACCAGTTCGTCTTCGTCGCGCAGGTTGATCGCGACGATGCCGCCACTGCGGTTGGAGTCGAAGTCGGTGAGCTTGGACTTCTTGACCAGACCGTTGCGGGTGGCGAGCACGAGGTAGGGCGCGTCTTCGTACGTCTTGATCTGGATGACGGACTGGATGCGCTCGTCCGGCTGGAAGGCCAGCAGGTTCGCGACGTGCTGGCCGCGAGCAGTACGGCTGGCTTCGGGCAGTTCGTATGCCTTGGCGCGGTAGACGCGGCCCTTCGTGGTGAAGAAGAGGAGCCAGTCGTGCGTCGAGGTGACGAAGAAGTGCGAGACGATGTCGTCCTGCTTGAGGCCGGCACCCTGAACGCCCTTGCCGCCGCGCTTCTGCGAGCGGTAGAGGTCGGTCTTGGTGCGCTTGGCGTAGCCGGTCTCCGTGATGGTGACGACGACGTCTTCGCGGGCGATCAGATCTTCGTCGTTGACGTCTCCGTCAGCGGCGATGATGCGGGTACGACGGTCGTCGCCGTACTTGTCGACGATTTCCTTGAGCTCGTCACGGACGATCGCACGCTGACGCTCCGGCTTGGCCAGAATGTCTTCGAGATCCGCGATCTCGATCTCGATCTCGGCCAATTCGTCGACGATCTTCTGACGCTCGAGAGCTGCCAGACGACGCAACTGCATCGCGAGGATGGCGTCCGACTGGATTTCGTCGACCTCGAGGAGGTTCATCAGTCCGGCGCGAGCGACGTCAACAGTCTGCGACGCACGGATCAGGGCGATGACCTCGTCCAACGCGTCGAGAGCCTTGACCAGACCACGCAGGATGTGAGCGCGCTCTTCAGCCTTGCGGAGCAGGTACTTGGTACGACGGACGATGACCTCGAGCTGATGCGTCGTGTACAGACGGATCATCTGGTCGAGGCGCAGCGTGCGCGGCACTCCGTCGACGATGGAGAGCATGTTGCAGCCGAAGCTGGTCTGCAACTGGGTGTGCTTGTAAAGGTTGTTCAGCACGACCTTGGCGACGGCGTCACGCTTGACCGTGACGACAATGCGCATGCCGACGCGGTCCGAGGACTCGTCGTGGATATCGGAGATGCCACCGATCTTGGCATCACGAACCTGATCCGCGATCGAGGTGATCAGGTTGTCCGGGTTGACCTGGTAGGGCAGCTCGGTGATGACAATTGTGGTGCGGCCCTTGGCATCTTCTTCGACCTCGACCACACCGCGCATGCGGACGGATCCGCGGCCGGTGGTGTAGGCATCCTGGATTCCCTGGCCGCCGACGATCAAGCCGTGGGTCGGGAAGTCGGGACCCTTGACTCGTTCCATGACGGCCGCGAGGGTGGATTCCTCGTCGGCTTCGTAGTTCTCGAGCGCCCAGTAGATGGCGTCGGCAACTTCACGCAGGTTGTGCGGCGGGATGTTGGTGGCCATACCGACGGCAATACCGTTGGAACCATTGATCAGCAGGTTCGGAATACGGCTGGGAAGAACCGTAGGTTCCTGGGTCTTACCGTCGTAGTTCGGTGTGAAATCGACTGTCTCGTGGTCGATTTCACGCAGCATTTCCATCGCGAGCGGCGTAAGCCGGCACTCGGTGTAACGCATGGCGGCAGCGCCGTCGTTGCCTCGGGAACCGAAGTTTCCCTGGCCGTCAACGAGGGGGTACCGCAGCGACCACGGCTGGGCCATACGAACCAGGGTGTCGTAGATCGAGGAGTCGCCGTGGGGGTGGTAGTTACCCATGGTCTCGGCGACCGGTCGGGCAGACTTCACGTATCCGCGGTCGGGACGATTTCCGGTGTCGTACATCGCGTACAGCACGCGGCGGTGCACGGGCTTCAGACCATCGCGCACATCCGGCAGAGCGCGACCGACGATGACGCTCATGGCGTAGTCGATGTAGCTGTTCTGCATTTCCTGCTGGATGTCGACCGGTTCGATCCGGTCGTGTTGCGGACCGTCCGGTGGCAACGTGGTGTCGGTCATGAGCTCACTTTCTTAAGAAGAATGGGGGCAAGCCCCTCGTGCGCCTTCTTGGTAGGTCGAACTACCGAAAAGGCGCACAGGGCCAGAGGCCCTACACGTCGAGGAAACGAACATCCCGGGCATTGCGGATGATGAAGCTGCGCCTGGCCTCGACGTCCTCGCCCATCAGCACGCTGAACAGCTCGTCGGCAGCGGCCGCGTCGTCGAGCGTGACGAGACGCAGAACTCGCACCGACGGGTCCATCGTGGTTTCCCACAGTTCCTTGGCATTCATCTCGCCGAGGCCTTTGTAGCGCTGGATGCCGTCGTCCTTGTTGATCTTCTTGCCGGCCGCGAGGCCAGCCTTTACCAGGACGTCGCGTTCACGGTCCGAATAAGCGAAGTCGGGCTCACTGCGCTGCCATTTGAGCTTGTACAGCGGCGGCTGTGCGAGATAGACCTTGCCGGACTCGACCAGCGGCCGCATGAAGCGGAACAGCAGGGTGAGCAGCAGGGTCGCGATGTGCTGACCGTCCACGTCGGCGTCGGCCATGAGCACGATCTTGTGATAGCGCAACTTTGCGATATCGAATTCGTCGTGGATACCGGTACCGAAAGCGGTGATCATCGACTGGATTTCGGTGTTCTTCAACGCACGATCGAGACGGGCCTTCTCGACGTTGAGGATTTTTCCGCGCAGCGGCAGGATCGCCTGGTACATCGAGTCGCGACCGGACTTTGCCGAGCCACCTGCGGAGTCGCCCTCCACGATGTAGATCTCGGACTTTGCCGGATCGTTGGAGCGGCAGTCTGCGAGCTTGCCGGGCAGGCCACCGAGATCGGTGGCGCTCTTACGACGCACCAACTCGCGGGCCTTACGAGCAGCGATACGTGCCTGAGCCGAAGAGACGGCCTTGTTCACGATCGTCTTAGCGTCGGCGGGATTCGCCTCGAGCCAATGCTGAAGGTGCTCGTTGCACGCCTTCTGCACAAACGATTTGACCTCGGTGTTGCCGAGCTTCGTCTTGGTCTGACCCTCGAACTGCGGCTCGCCGACCTTGACGGAGACGATAGCTGCGAGGCCCTCACGGATGTCGTCGCCGTTGAGATTCTGCTCTTTTTCTTTGAGCAGCTTCTTGTCACGCGCGTACTTGTTGACGACCGTGGTCAGTGCGGCGCGGAAACCTTCTTCGTGCGTTCCACCCTCATGTGTATTGATGGTGTTGGCGAAGGTGTGCACGGACTCCGAGTAACCGGAGTTCCACTGCATCGCGACCTCGAGCTCGTGGCCCGTGCCCTTGGCTGTGAAGCCGACAACCGAGTTGTGGATGGGGGTCTTGGACTTGTTGATGTGGCGAACGTAGTCCTCGAGGCCACCCGGGTAATGGTAGACGCGGGTCTTGGCCTTGCGAGGTGCTGCCGCGACAGCTTCCTGCGCTTCAGCCGACTTGGGCGCTTCGGCGACATCGAGCGCATCTTCGTCGACGTCGATGACCTCGGCCCGCTCGTCGGCGAGCGTGATGGTGAGGCCCTTGTTGAGGAAGGCCATCTCCTGCAGTCGACGCGCGACGGTCTCGAAGTTGTAGCGAGTGGTCTCGAAGATTTCCGGGTCAGCCCAGAAGGTGACCGTGGTTCCGGTCTCCTTGGTGGCTGGTCCTTGAATCAGCTCACCCGGCTTGGAGTCCGTGTACGTCTGATGCCACTCGTAACCGTCGACCTTGATGTCGACGTCGAGCCTGGTGGAGAGCGCGTTGACCACCGAGATGCCGACACCGTGCAGACCACCGGAGACCGCATACGAATCGGAGTCGAACTTGCCGCCGGCGTGCAGCTGGGTCAGCACGACCTCAACGGTGGGAACCCCGGAGGAGTGCATTCCGACCGGGATGCCGCGGCCGTCGTCGACGACGCGGATGCCACCGTCCTCGAGGAGGGTGACCTCGACCTTAGTGGCGTGTCCGGCCATCGCCTCGTCGACAGAGTTGTCTACGACCTCCCAAATCAGGTGGTGCAGGCCGCGTTCACCGGTGGAACCGATGTACATGCCTGGGCGCTTACGTACCGCTTCCAGTCCTTCGAGGACCGTGATGGACGATGCGTTGTAGTCCTTGCTGGACGTGCTTGTATCTGACTTCTGGGCAGCCACGGGTGGGTAGCTCTCCTTCTCCGTCAATACTCGAGCGCAACCGTCAGCAAACCCTTGCGGGGTGTCGTCGGAGCGGGTTCGAGAATGTTGCCGCTAGTTACCGAAATTCATCTTACTGGTAAGCACCGACAGGAACCGCTCAATGACACCCCTGGTTGCGTCGCAGGCGAATTATTTTGGCCCCGGGAAGGTGAAACGCTAGGAAGATTGCTTGACTGAGCGACGCTCGCCCAGGGTCGTAATAAATGCCCGCGCATGTTCGGCAACGTCACCGGCGTGCGAAATTGGCGACCAATGACCAGCAGGAATCTCGCTTCGCCGCAGGTCAGAGACCCATTTTTCGGTATCCTCGTAACCCACCGGCCGGACCGCCTTGTCGTACTTGTTCAGTATCAACTGAACGGGCACGTCCGTAAACCTGTCCCGAGGCTTGCCGAGAGACGCCCTGATATTCGCCCGGTAGAGCTTGAGTCCGTTGACCATGTCATCTGCGATCGTCGGTGCCGTGTTCACCAATTTCGGGTCGAGACCGTCGAAAAATCCGAGGAACGCCGGCCAATGCTTCGAAAACCACAACCTCAGCGGCACCGTGCAGAGGCCCGGAATCTGAAAAAGAACGGTGTACGCCGACGCCACTCCCTGCGCTGCCGGACCGAGAAAACGTCGCTTGGACGCACTGGACCGGATCCATTTTCCGAGATGGTCGAGATTGGGGCCCGAGATGGAACTGAACGACGCGATCTTCTCTTCCGCGCCGGGTTCGCACACCGCTTCCCAGGCTTCGACGGATCCCCAGTCGTGAGCGAGGACGTGAACCGGTTTGCCGGGGCTGACTGCGTCGATGACGGCAAACAGATCAGCGGCCAGTGCGCTGAGCTGATAATCCTGCACTCGCGACGGAACGGTGCTCTCGCCGGCGCCGCGACTGTCGTAACTCACCACGCGGAAATCGTCGGCCAACAACGGTGCGACGCGACTCCACAGTTCGTGGGTATCGGGCCAACCGTGGACCAGGACGATGGTTTCGCCGTCTGCTGGTCCCTGCTCGAACACGGCCAGGCTGACGGCACCGTTGGTGACGCGGCGAGCGGTCACGGCATGAAGAGGAGAGTGCTTGGTCATCGGTGAACCTTTCGGTACGAGAATCTAGAGATCGAGCACAAGTCGTCCACCGTCGGAACGCGAGACGCAGATGAGCATCTCGTTTTCCCGCTCGGTGTCGGTCAAACGATTTTCGCGGTGATCCGGAGTGCCGGCGAGTACCTTGACGCGGCAGGTACCGCAGAACCCCTGCTGACAGGAGTAACCGACTCCCGGCAAGGTTTTCTTGATGACGTCCAATGCAGATTGATCGGCCGGAACGGCCAATACGCGGCCCGAGTTGACCAGTTGCACTTCGAACGGGACGCCGTCTGTTACCGGCGGCGCACCAAACCTTTCGAAATGCAAAGCTGTGGAAGGTGTTTCACGAAACCCGGTGCGTACGGCGTCGAGCATCGGTGTCGGACCACAGCAGTACACTGCCCCACCTACCGGAGCGTGCCCCAAAAGATCTGCAGCGGTAGGTAACCCGTATTCGTCATCGGGTCGCACAAACACTCGCTCCGGGTCCCAGCCGGCAATCTCGCCGAGGAACGGCATGGATTCGCGGGAGCGGCCCGAATACACGAAGTACCAGTCCATTCCCAATTCTCTTGCAGCCCTGACCATTGCAATAATCGGCGTGATACCGATGCCGCCGGCTACAAATAGTGCGCTTCCACCGGCGACAAAGGGAAAACCGTTGCGCGGTCCTCGAACCGTGACGTGATCACCGGGTTGCAGGGCATGCATTTCGATCGATCCGCCGCCGCCGTCAGGAATCCGGCGCACCGCGACGCTGTATCCCGTGACGTCGCCAGGGTCACCGCACAACGAATACTGTCGGCGTAGACCGGAAGGCAAGTGGAAGTCCAGGTGCGAACCGGGATGCCACGGCGGAAGTGCTACGTCATCGGTTGATTCAAAGCGCAGCCGAACCACATTTTCATCCGTCGCGATCACTTCCCTCGAGGCAACCACCATTTTCAGGGCGGTATCAGGGTTGTGGCCGGCAATCTTCGGGTTGTAGTCGTAGGCCGTCAAGACACGAAGGTACTTGTCCGCCAACAACTCTGTAAGTTGCATGGCTCGGTCGGGTCGTCCGCGGCCGGCAAGATCCGGCGGAGCCTGGTACCGCGGCAACCCGCCGTGCCCGGTCAGAACGTCCTTGATCCTGGAGATGGAGGGAATCACTTTGCTGCCGCCTGAGCTGCCGGCGAGGACGCCAAATACTTCACCGCCTGGGCCGTCGAGCCCTCGTTGCTGGGATGGTACGACTTCGAGAAGTACGTCGACATCCGCTTCACCAACTCGTAGCTTGTCGGCACGGTGCCCCGCTTGCCGGCGGCGACAAAATCGGAGAGATGCGGGCGACGCCGGCTCGGCGCCTGCGCAGCGAGTTCGGGATCGTTTCGCATCAGGAATCTGGTTCCGCGGATCCACAGCCAGACAATTACGGGCGTCACCAGGATCTGAGTACGAATTCTGCGGCTTTCACGCTTGTCGAAGTAGCGCATGACGTCGTACGCCACCGAGCGGTGTTCCACTTCTTCGGCACCGTGCCAGCGGAGCAGATCGAGCATGGTCGGGTGCATTCCCGCACGATCGAGACCCTTGGCGTTGAGAACCCAGTCACCGAGAAATGCCGTGATGTGTTCGATGGCTGCGATGATCGCCAACCGTTCGACCAGGTGATTCTCGGCCCGCAAACCCGTCATCGGGCGAGGCCCGAGCAGCTTCGAGAACGTCCATTCCATCTGCTGGGTATACGGCGTCGGATCCAGCCCGTTTTCCTTCAGATGGACAAGAACGCCGGTGTGCGCGCCCGCGTGCATGGCTTCCTGTCCGATGAATCCGACGACGTCTTCGCGAAGCTTCTCGTCCTCGATGAGCGGGAGTGCTTCTTTGAACGTTTCGACGAACCACGCTTCTCCCGCCGGCAGCAACAGGTGCAGCACGTTGAGTACGTGAGTACTGAACGGATCACCGGGAATCCAGTGCATGGGAAGGTCTGACCAGTCGAATTCGACGTTGCGAGCCTGCAACAGAATGTGGTCGGGCTCAGCGTAAATCTTGCTCGACATTTCGATTACTCCTCATGCCTGTGACACAGTTCACCTATGACGAAGGTTAACTGTAACATGAAGTAATAGGTATAACTAGGCTCGCTCAGCCGTAAGTATCGCGAGGTCCACGGCCTTTGACGTGCCGTTCACCCTTCCGCCAGCTCGGCGCACTCGGTCCGGTGATTCGAAGTGTCTTCACGACGCCGTCACCCACCGCAGCAGCGATTTTCGCAAGGATCTGGGACTGCATCATCCGCAGCTGAGTAGCCCACGCCGTGGACTCTGCCGAGATACTCAAAACGCCGTCACGCAGAGAAATCGGTTCGGCGTGCGCAGAAATATCTTCACCGACCACCTGTGGCCAGCGGCCCAGCACGGTGCCCTCGGACACCTTGGGTGACCATCCACGCGATTTCGATATCGCGCTGGTCAAGGAGCCGAACGGTTGTGGATCGCGGGCATCGGGACCGGGACCGGACCAACCGCCTCGACGACGTGGTCGGCCGCTGCCGAACTTTGGCGACGAGCGTCCCTGCCCGACGGATTTGCCGTTGGCTTTGGCAGCAGCGCGGGCCTCCTCGAGGGCGCGGCGGGCCAGGTCGATTCCCCGTAGTTCCGGTTCCTTCTCGTCACTCATCGGATTCGACCTCCTCGGGTAGATCCTTCGAGACTATCCGCGAAATCCGACCTTCGGGGGTTTCCGACGCTTCGACGCCGAACTTGGCTGCCTCGAGTTCCTCGGGAACGTCCTCGGGAACTGCGGCGGTGATAAGGACCTGTTCAGCGGTGGCGGCAACCGCTGCCAAGGCCTGTCGACGACGCCGATCCAGTTCGGCAAAAACATCGTCGAGAAGAAGCACGGGATCGCTACCGTCGGTCCGCAGCAGCGAGAACCCGGCCAGTCGCAGCGAGAGTGCATACGACCACGATTCCCCATGGCTGGCAAAGCCTTTCGCGGGAGTATCGCCGAGAACCAACTCGAGGTCATCACGATGTGGACCGACGAGACACACACCCCGGTCGATTTCCTTGGTTCGCATCACCGACAGTTCGTGGTGAAAACGCTCCTCGAGGTACGCGACGTCGTCGATTCCGGGAACCCTTGTCGGATCAGTGAATTCGGGATTCAACGAGGTTCCGAGGCTGCTTCGATAACGGATCGAAGCAGGCCGAGATTCCGGCGCTATCGATCGATATGACTCTGCGAGATGGGGTGCAAGATCGTGAACCAACTCGAGGCGTCCGGCCAACAGTTGTGCCCCGTGAGCAGCAAGATGCCCGTCCCACACCTCGAGGGTGGAGAGCACATTCTCGCCGGACCCACGTCGAAGAGCCGCGCCGGCTGTCTTCAGGAGCGCCGAGCGTTGACGCAATACTTTGTCGTAATCGGCACGGACAGCAGCCATTCGGGGAATCCGCGACGTCAACAGTTCGTCGAGATAGCGTCGACGGTCACTGGGATCACCACGCACTAAAGACAAGTCTTCGGGAGCGAACATCACTGACTGCAGAATTCCCAGAACTTCACGGGGACGCCGCGTCGGCGACTGATTTATCCTGGCGCGGTTGGACTTTCCTTCGATCAACTCGACGTCGATCGTAAGCTCGCGCCCCGCATTGACCACTGTGGCACCGGCAAATGCGCTAGCAGTACCGCTGCGAATCATCGGAGCATCGGCCGAAACGCGATGAGACGACAGCGTCGACAAGTAACCGAGTGACTCGAGGATATTGGTTTTACCGTGCCCGTTGGAACCGAGGAACACGGTTGTACCCGGCAGAAGGTCGAGTGTCAGGGAATCCCAGGAACGGAAGTCCCGCAACGAGAATCTACGAACGAACACTGTGGTTTCCCCGGATCCGAATGTCGGAGAGCCACCAGGACTCTCCGACGACAACTATCAGCCGGGAAGACGAACCGGCATCAGCAGGTAGGTGTACTCGCTCGAGGGCGCAGCGAAGTTACCGGACTCGTCCGGAGTCGGATCTTCTTCGGTAGCCGGACGCAGAACAGCCGGACGGCTGGGAGTCGTGAAGCCGAACAGGACGTTTTCGCTGTGCAGCGAGGTCAATCCGTCGTTCAGGTATCCGGGGTTGAACGCGATGGTCAGCGGTTCACCCTGGAACGTCGCATTGAGGGTTTCCTCGGCGCGGCCGGCGTCGTCGCCACCAGCGGAGAGCAGGAGACCTTCAGTGGAGAACTGCATACGCACCTGAGCGCCACGCTCAGCCACGAGAGCCACGCGCTTGATGGCCTCGATCAGCGGAGCGACCTCGACGGTTGCCATGGCTGTGTGAGTCGCGGGCAGCAACTGACGAAACTTGGGGAACTCTGCATCGAGGAGACGCGTCGTTGTACGACGACCGTCGTTCACAATGCCGAGGAGGCCGTCGTTGCCGATGCTCGAGCCGGAACCGAGTGCGAGCTCGACCGGCGAATTTGCATTGCCGGCAAGAGTTTTCGCGGATTCGGACAAAGTCTTGGCCGGGATGAGAACTGCGGCTTCGACATCCGGATTGGCCGGAGTCCACTCGAGCTCACGGACAGCGAGACGGAAACGGTCTGTTGCGGCAAGGACGATGGAATTCTGCTTGATCTCGACGCGAATACCCGTCAGCATCGGCAGGGTGTCGTCTTTACCAGCAGCAATGGCGACCTGGCTGATTGCTTCGGAGAACAAGTCAACCGGGATGGAACCGGATTGCTGCGGAAGTGTCGGAAGCTGGGGGTAGTCCTCGACCGGCATTGTGGGCAGGGAGAACTTTGCGCTTCCGCACGAGATGAGAACTCGAGTGCCCTCGAGGGAAACATCGACGGGCTTGTTGGGCAGCGACTTGGTGATATCAGCCAAGAGTCGACCCGAGACGAGTACTTGACCCACGGTGGTCACATCTGCGGAGACGCGGACCTGAGCGGACACCTCGTAGTCGAATCCGGAGACGGTGAGTCCCTGTTCGGTTGCATCGAGAAGAACTCCGCCGAGGACGGGAACAGGCGGCCTCGAGGGCAGGCTGCGGGCAACCCACGCGACTGAGTCAGCGAATTCTTCCCGGGAAACGCGAAACTTCAGGCTTCCAAGCTCCATCGCCGGGTGATTCCTCTCGGTAGTCATGTTCTGGTGGTGCGAATCCGCATCAGCTCGTCACAAGTCTGACACAGACGGTAACGACGAGTCCGACCCAGACGGCAACGACGCCAACCGTATGCCCTCGAGGGGCGATGAGGAAAGCCGAAGCCGGGACGGGCGGTCCGCCTCGAGGGGTTCCTAACAGGAGTTGTCCCCAATTCTGTTTTCAAAGAGCTTTTCCTAGAAATTTCTCAGTAGTAGTAATAAGTCCTGTGCAATCTGTGGAGTAACGGTTGTTGATGCAGGTCTGCCCCCTCGAGGGCCTGTGGACTTCTCGAGGACAGACTCGAGGAGCGATTGGCCCCTTCTGTGCACAGTTGAAAAGTTTTCGGATTCCTCCTCGAGATCTCCACAGACTTTGGGAGTTATCCACACAGTTATCCCCAGATGTGAATACTTTTCAAAGGAACTTCCGAGTTCGGTCAAACCGGCGTGTCTAACACGGGCGTGTCGCGAGTTTCGGAGGAGCGTTCGCCCTCGAGGGGCTAAATCGAGGACACCGAAAAACACCGATGCCGCTCGAGGGACAACTCCCCTCGAGCGGCATCGGCTCGAAAAATTGCAGGTCAGCGCTTAGAGCGCTGCTTGATCCGAGCCGTCAGCTCCTGAACCTGGTCGTAAACCTTGCGACGCTCGGTCATTTCCTTACGGATCTTCTTGTCGGCATACATGACGGTGGTGTGGTCACGTCCGAATGTCTGACCGATCTTCGGCAATGACAAATCCGTCAGCTCACGGCACAAATACATGGAGATCTGGCGTGCCTGTGCCAGCGGACGGGCCTTACCGGGCCCACACAGGTCGTCGATCGACATATTGAAGTATTCGGCCGTGACGGCCATGATCGTCGCTGCATTGATCTCGAGGCTCGACGAATCCGGCATCAGATCGCGAAGGACAACCTCGGCCAACGTCAGATCCAACGGCTGACGATTGAGCGACGCAAATGCGGTGACACGAATCAACGCGCCCTCGAGTTCGCGGATGTTGCGCTCGATCCGGCTGGCGATCAGCTCGAGGACGTCGTGCGGCACCTCGAGGCGATCCATCCTCGCCTTCTTACTCAAGATCGCGATACGCGTCTCGAGTTCCGGCGGCTGAACGTCGGTGATCAGGCCCCATTCGAATCGGGTCCGCAGTCGCTCCTCGAGGGTTGCCAACTGCTTGGGCGGCCGGTCGGAGGAGACGACGATCTGCTTGTTCGCGTTGTGCAGGGTGTTGAAGGTGTGGAAGAACTCTTCCTGGATACCTTCCTTGCCCTCGATGAACTGGATGTCATCGACCAGCAGCACATCTGTTTCGCGGTAGCGACGCTTGAACGCAACCTTGCGGTCGTCACGAAGACTGTTGATGAAGTCGTTCGTGAACTCTTCGGTGGAGACGTATTTCACGCGCATACCCGGGAAGAGTCGTTGTGCATAGTGGCCGGCGGCGTGCAGCAGATGCGTCTTGCCCAGTCCGGACGCTCCCCAGATGAAGAGAGGGTTGTACGCCCGGGCGGGGGCTTCGGCGATCGCGACGGCAGCAGCGTGCGCAAAACGGTTGGAAGACCCGATGACAAAGGTGTCGAAGGTGTACTTCGCGTTCAGGCTGTTTGCGCCGGAGTTGGACGACGAGGGTGTCGACGGCGGTTTCGTGAAGTACGACGGCCACGATTCGTGAACGCTCGCGAGTGCTTCCCGATCGTCGTCGACTTCTTCGCTCTCGGCTGTTTCGGAGTCCGAGGGTTCGCCGTCACCTTCGGTGAATCGGCGCCGACGGTATGCACCGGAACTGTTGACCGATTCGAACTGTCTGCTTCCCGTGCGTTCTTCGGGTTCGGCCGACGGATCGGAGTCAGGCGGAGCGATACGGACGCCGAGTCCTTCTACCTGCCCGCCGAGGTGTCGTCCGAGTGCTTGCAGAATCGGTTCGCGTAGATCGCGTTCGATTGTCTCTTGAGCGAAGGACGACGGAACCGAGAGGAGTGCAAATCCTTGCGCGAGTGTGAGCGGCTTCACCAGACGAACGAACGCCTTCTGCTTACTGCTCAGTATCGGAAGATCGTTCCCGGGGTCATCACTCGTGAGTTCTGCAACCACGTCGACCCAGGCACGTGCGAGCGCGTTGGGATCGTCGTTCACGTGGTTCCTTCCCATGTTTCGGCGACAGGTGAGTGTGCTGGCGCTGCCGAGCGCGTTGCTGCGGCGTGGATGTTCGGTGGTGTGGCACCTTTCGGTGTATCGACTCACCTGAGGCGAGAACCTCGTAAGGCTACGAATATGCCACCTGAACTGTGTTTCCACACAATTATCCACAGATGTGGACAAACGTGCACGGAGACGGTTTTTTTGTGGCGGTTTTCTTGAAACTCGGACAAGAAATCCATCTACCAGCACGTTTGTGGAGACTCGAGGCGTCGGACACTCGGTGGTAGCGATGCGTTAATACTCACAGCCCTGTGGATGAATGTGGAAACTCGGGTTTCGGCGTCGAAACCTGCGCCTCGAACCGAATGTGCAGATGAGACCTTGTCGGGTGGTTCCGCGCCGGAATTGCGTACACCGGGATTTGTCTGCCCCAGCACAGGTTGCAAAAATGTTGCCAAGGTCACACTCGCTGCCTCGCTCGAGGTCACGGGCCTATGCACAGGTTCAGGTAAATGTGTGGGATCTTCGGACTTTTGGCGTGTCGCATTGCTCGGCGTGAGGGGTCCGCCGAAAGTGCTGGTTTGACCTTCGCAACGGTGGTAAGTAACCTCGAACAGTCACCCGTTGGCGGTGATCGTTTCGTGCTGACTACACATGTCGGGTCGGAAGGATTATCCAAGCCGCTTGTCGGGTGGAGAACATTGTTAGTCCTAGCTAGTTAGATCCGGCTAGATCCAAGGCGCTCAAGTGGCGCCGATTAAATTTGAGGGCGCCGGGAGGCGCCAATGAACTTCGAGGAGTGTTGACCGTGGCCAAGGGCAAGCGGACGTTCCAGCCGAATAATCGCCGCCGCGCGCGTGTTCACGGCTTCCGTCTTCGTATGCGTACCCGTGCGGGTCGTGCAATCGTTTCGGCGCGTCGCCGTAAGGGCCGCGAATCCATTACAGCCTGATCTGATTTTGAGTTCAGGAGCTCGGGGTGTTGCCTGAGCCGTACCGGTTGCGTCGCCACTCGGATTTTTCCGTGGCGGTGCGACGCGGTCGTCGTATGGGAAGACGCGACCTTGTCGTGCACGCGTTCGATCGCGAGCAAGTAGAGGCGCTGGTAGTTACAAATCACGGTCCCCGTTTCGGGCTGATCGTGAGCAAGGCTGTCGGGCCGGCGGTGATTCGACATCGAGTCGCGCGCCGGCTTCGTCATATCTGTGCAGACCTTGCACAGCAGGTTTCGCCCGCGACGGACGTGGTTATCCGTGCTCTTCCGGGTAGTGCCACCGCCAGTTCCGCGGAACTGGCCACGCAACTGCGCGCAGGTCTGAAAAAGATGAACCTATTGGTGTCGGTAAGTGAAGAGCCATGAGTACTCCGCTCTCTGAGCAGATCGAATCTCCCTCGGCCTCCCGTTTCTTGACGGTGTTGAAGGTCGTGCGTCGTGCTCCCGCCACTGTTCTGATCTTCTGTATCGAGCTGTACCGGACATATGTGTCGCCCTTGCGGATGCCGACCTGCCGGTTTACCCCCACGTGTAGTGAGTACGCAGTCGAAGCGCTGCGCACGCATGGGGCGATCAAAGGCCTTTTCTTGACTGTGGTGCGGTTGGCGAAGTGTGCCCCCTGGCATTCTGGAGGGTGGGACCCCGTCCCTGCCCGTCGTGACCGTGATGCGGGTTGCCGCCACCCTGGTCCTATGGACGAACAGAGGAGTACTTAGAGCCGTGCTCAATTTCATTTACTATCCGGTTTCCGCGATTCTGTGGGTCTGGCACAAGGTCTTCGGCTTTGTGTTGGGCGCAGACAGCGGTATCGCCTGGGCACTGTCCGTGGTGTTCCTGGTGTTCACGTTGCGTGCTGTTCTGTACAAGCCGTTCGTGAAGCAGGTCCGCACCACCCGTCAGATGCAGGAATTGCAGCCTCAGATCAAGGCTCTGCAGAAGAAGTACGCGGGTGACCGTCAGCGTCAGGCTGTCGAGATGCAGAAGCTCCAGAAGGAGCACGGATTCAACCCGATCATGGGTTGCCTCCCGGTCTTGGCTCAGGCGCCGGTATTCATCGGTCTGTTCCACGTTCTGCGCTCGTTCAACCGCACCGGTACGGGCATGGGTCAGCTGTCAATGACGCCGGCGGAAAATGCTGCTACTGCCAACTACGTGTTCAGTCCGGCCGACGTTCAGTCCTTCCTGGACGCGCGTTTGTTCGGCGCGCCGATCTCGGCAGCTATCACGACACCGGTTGCTCAGCTCGAGGCTTACATCACCGATAACGTTCCGGACCTGCCCTCGCGACTGAACATCATCTTGGTCGCTGTTCCGCTGATGATCATCGCCAGCATCGCGACGCACTTCAACTCACGCGCTTCCGTTGCTCGTCAGTCCGAGGCCGCCGCCGCCAACCCGCAGTCCGCGATCATGAACAAGCTCGCGCTTTACGTCTTCCCGC
This sequence comes from Rhodococcus sp. OK302, assembly GCF_002245895.1. Classification (NCBI taxonomy): domain Bacteria; kingdom Bacillati; phylum Actinomycetota; class Actinomycetes; order Mycobacteriales; family Nocardiaceae; genus Rhodococcus; species Rhodococcus sp. OK302. The sequence continues at coordinate 994,375 of NZ_NPJZ01000001.1, read as the reverse complement.
TGGGTGTTCTTGTCGGTGGACCGTTCCTGCCCATCGCCATCCTGCTGTACTGGGTGTCCAACAACATGTGGACCTACGGCCAGCAGCATCTCGTCTTCCGCAAGATCGATGCCGAGGAAGAAGAGAAGAAACAGGAAGCGATCACTCGTCGCAACGACAACGCTCCGAAGCCCGGCGCCCGGCCTGACCCCACCAAGAAAAAGGGGTCCCCGGCTGCGTTGAAGACTGCGGATTCGTCCGACGAAGAAGAAGACCAGCCTGAAATTTCGCTCCAGAAGTCGGAGAAGCCTGCTCCGAAATCAACCGGTACAAGCGGCGGTTCCACGTCGAAACCGAAGCAGAACCGGCCACAGACCAATCGCGGTAACTCCCCCAAGCGCAATAAGCGGCGCTGATCGAGGAAAGAGAACGACCAATGTCCAGTGAAGCTGACATCGCTGTGGATGGAGAAAACTCAGACGTGAGCACCGAAACTGCTGCGCCGGTTACCGAGGTCGATATCGATTCCGACCTCGACGATTCCGATGACGATTTGATCGAAGAAGGCGAAATCGCCGGCGACTACCTCGAGCAGTTGCTCGACGTGCTCGACTTCGACGGCGACATCGATCTGGACGTCGAGGGCGATCGCGCGATCGTGAGCATCGACGGTGGAGACGATTTGACCAAGCTGGTCGGTCAGAAGGGTGAGGTTCTGGATGCTCTCCAGGAACTGACCCGGTTGGCTGTTCAGCAATCGACCGGTGAGAGAAGCCGTCTGATGCTGGACATCGCCGGCTGGCGTGCGGGTCGCCGCGAAGCACTCAGTGCCCTCGGCGCGGAAGCTGCTGCGCGGGTTCTCGAGACCGGTGAGCGCGAAGAGTTGGCGCCGATGACGCCGTTCGAGCGCAAGATCGTGCACGACGCCGTCGCCAAGGTCGACGGTGTTTCGAGCGAAAGTGAGGGCGCTGAGCCTTCACGTCGAGTGGTTGTCCTCAAGGACTGACACTCCCCTGGAGCAAGAAAATGCGGGCCTCGGACTTTTCCGGGGCCCGCATTCTTGTCGGTGCACAAAGTGATGTGTTTCACGTGAAACGATCGGTCCACGCCTACTTTCGAGGGCATCACATCATCACTGACAGGATTATCGAGAATGACCGAGCCCGACGCCGTCCCGTCCGAGAATGCCCATCGTCCCGACGGGGACAGTGCTGAGAAGCCCCAGAAGCCTCGCGGCCGGCGAATCCTGACCAGGATTGCGATCGGGGTTCCCGTGACGGCTGTGGTGCTTGCGGCCGGCCTGTATGCCGCCACTGCGGTGCTCGATATTCCGTCTCCGCCGACGCTGGCGAGGCTCCTGACCGATGCACCGTCGGGACAGGGGCAGCTCTACCCGGCCCGCCCGGTCGCGGCTTCACCCAACCAGCGTCCGTTTCCGGTAGCGGATGCTCCGCTGCCGGACACCGTGCCGTGGAAGGGCACACAGATCCCGGTTGCCGATTTTCTCGAGGCCACCGACACAAATGCCTTCCTGGTACTCCGTGACGGTGTGTTGACACACGAGTGGTATCGCGACGGCGTCGGTCCAACTACGCAGATGGCATCGTGGTCGATGGCGAAATCCGTTGTGTCCCTTATGATTGGGCGCGAGATCGAGGCTGGGAAGCTCAGTGAGGACGACAGGCTCGTGGACATTCTCCCCGACCTTGCGACGGGCGACGAGTACGACGCTGTCACTATTCGGAACTTGCTGGATATGACGTCAGGTATCGATGTGTCGGAGAATTACAATCCCTACTTCCCCCTGACCGGTACCGCGCGGATGTATCTCACCCAGGACCTCGGTGAGTTTGTTCGTGACCACCGCGGACTTCAGTTCCCGCCCGGTAGCGAAGGAGAGTATCGAAGCGTCGACACCCAATTGTTGGGCCAGGTTCTTGCCGAGGTTGAGGGAACATCGTTGACCGAACTTCTCCAACGCGATATCTGGGCGCCGATGGGTGCTCAGGATGCTGCGACGTGGAACCTCGATCGAGACGGCGGCGAGGAGAAGGCGTTCTGCTGTATCAATGCAACCACTCGCGATTTTGCCAAGATCGGACAGTTGGTCCTCGATGGCGGAATCGCACACGGAACCCAGATCGTTCCGCCGGCCTGGATTGCTCGTGTCACCTCCCCCGCGCCGCATCAGGTTTCGTCGTGGGGTTACTCCGCCCAGTGGTGGCACCCGATCGGCGGTGACGGGCAGGACCTCTCGGCGATCGGTGTCTATGGCCAATTTATCTATGTCGACCCGGGAACCGGCACCGTCATCGTCAAGCTCAGTGATCATGGTGCCGAACAGGACGAGCAGGAAACCTTTGACGTGATGCGGGCAATCGCTGCTTTCCGCTAGCAGTGGCGTGATGAACGTGTTTCACGTGAAACCGATTTCAAGAACATTTCATCGGAATTCGCCCCTATGAATGTACTAAGGCTAGTTTCGTCACTGTGATGATATTAATTCCGCTATTCACATTTTTAGTACCGATGTTTCACGTGAAACCTGGCGCCGAATTGAACTAGTTGGCAGACTCACAGCGAGTCGACGCGTAGAAGCGAACACTTGTCGGTGACAACACGGATAATGACTTGAGTCTTGATTGTTGATTTCGCGGTATTCGCGGGAGGATGTTTCACGTGGAACAAAATGGTGCGCCGTCGGTTGACTGGGATGAACAAGCGACTGCGCGCGCTGTGTTCGGTGACAGATACGACATCGCGGAACGGTACTACCAATCCCTGGCTACAGATGGCGTCGAGCGCGGCCTGATCGGGCCCCGCGAGGTGCCCCGGTTATGGGAACGTCACCTACTCAATTGCGCCGTTATCGGCGAACTGATTGCCGAAGGTGAGTCTGTCGTCGACGTGGGAAGTGGTGCCGGGCTTCCCGGAATTCCGCTCGCGATCGCACGACCGGATCTCAAGATCACTCTCGTCGAACCGCTTTTGCGTCGTTCGGTTTACCTCGCCGAGTTCATTGAAGCCAACGGGTTGGATGTGCTTGTCGTTCGTGGGCGCGCCGAAGAATCGGGTGTCGTGAAGGAAGCAGGCGGCGCCGATGTCGTCACTTCGCGTGCCGTCGCTCCGCTGGAAAAGTTGGCACGGTGGTCACTCCCCCTCATTCACGAGCACGGACGGATGCTCGCACTGAAGGGGTCGAGTGCCGCCGAAGAGATCGAGCGAGACCGAACTGCGTTGACAAAACTCGGTGCCGGCAAGTTCGAAATACTCGAATGTGGATCCGAGTTTCTCCGGACGCCCACCGTTGTGGTCAAGGCAGAACGCCTCCCCAAACGGCGTCAGCGCTGACGGTGTCCGCCAACAATTTCTCGGATGACGATGGACAAGAAAGTACAGATGATGAGAGCACCCAGTGATCGATTCGCAATCCAAGGAGCAGTCAATGTCGGCTCGATCTGAATCTGCTGTTTCACGTGAAACAACGATGCCGGTTGTCAGTGCGGATCCAGTAATCAACGACGACGAGAACTTCACTGCCCCCTATGCGGGACTGTCGTCGGCTGAGACCCCGATCGGTGCCGCCGCGCATCGCGCGAGTCAGGTACTGCACCCGCATTCGGTTTCGCTGCCCCGGCCGGCGTTCCGTCGAGTGATCACGATCGCCAACCAGAAGGGTGGCGTCGGCAAGACAACAACGACGGTCAACCTCGCGTCGGCGCTCGCCCTTCAAGGACTCCGGGTCCTCGTGGTCGATTTGGACCCTCAGGGCAACGCCAGCACCGCGCTGGGCGTCGTACATACCTCGGGCACACCGTCGAGCTATGAGCTCCTCATCGGCGAAGTGAAGGCCGTTGACGCTGTGCAGACCAGCCCGCACAGCGAGCGCCTTCTCTGCATCCCCGCAACAATCGATCTGGCCGGCGCGGAAATCGAACTGGTATCGATGGTGGCTCGCGAGAATCGACTCAAGGGCGCACTCAACGACAAGGTCCTCACCGAACTCGACGTGGACTTCGTCCTGATCGACTGCCCGCCTTCCCTGGGCCTACTGACCGTCAACGCGATGGTGGCGGCCAAGGAAGTGCTGATCCCGATCCAGTGCGAGTACTACGCCCTCGAGGGCGTCGGCCAGTTGCTTCGCAACATCGAGTTGGTGCAAGCGCACCTCAACCCGGATCTACACGTCTCCACCGTCCTTCTGACGATGTACGACGGCCGGACCAAGCTTGCAGACCAGGTCGCCGAGGAAGTTCGTAAGCACTTCGGTGACACCGTTCTCCGCGCCGTTATCCCTCGAAGCGTCAAGGTTTCCGAAGCCCCCGGCTACGGCATGACTGTTCTGGACTACGACCCAGGTTCACGGGGGGCGATGAGCTACCTCGATGCGGGCCGCGAACTCGCCGCCCGCTCTGTCACCGCTACGACTACGACGCAGGAGCAGTGAGATGACCCAGGCACGCAAAGGCGGATTGGGCCGCGGGTTGGCCGCTCTCATTCCCACCGGCCCGGCTACGGCACCCGGCCTAGGTTCGGCGGCTGCCGACGTCGTCATCGGTGGAGACAGCAGCGGAAGTAAGCGCAACCCCTCCCCTCCCCCACTGAAGGTGGCGGCACCGAAAGCGCCGCGGGCTACCAAGAAGGCCGCTGCCGGCGCATCACCGGACGCCGAACTCGAGCCGACCGGTGCGGTGTACCTCGAGATCGAACCGAGTCTGATCGAGACAAACCCGAAGCAACCGCGCACCGTTTTCGACGAGGAAGCGCTCGCGGAGTTGGTGCATTCCATCCGTGAATTCGGATTGATGCAGCCGATCGTGGTTCGTCGTAACGGCGACAAGTACCAACTTGTCATGGGTGAGCGTCGTTGGCGCGCGAGTCAGGAAGCCGGTCTCGAGAAGATTCCGGCGATCATTCGCGAGACCGACGACGACTCGATGTTGCGTGATGCCCTCCTCGAGAACATTCATCGCGTTCAGTTGAATCCCCTCGAGGAGGCTGCCGCGTATCAGCAGTTGCTCGAAGAGTTCGAGGTGACGCATGAGGAATTGGCTCATCGGATCGGTCGTTCACGGCCGGTAGTGACCAACATGATTCGTCTGTTGAAGTTGCCGGTGGCAGTGCAACGACGCGTCGCTGCCGGTGTTCTCTCGGCCGGACATGCTCGTGCATTGCTCTCCCTCGAGGCGGGTGCCGACGCTCAGGAAGTGATGGCGGCGCGTGTCGTGGCGGAAGGAATGTCCGTCCGAGCGACCGAGGAAGCTGTCACTTTGGCCAACCGGGCGGACAACGAGATCGCTCCGCAGCAGAAGCGGAAGCCGATTGTGATGCCGGGTCTTCAGGATGTGGCGGAGCGGTTGTCGGACTCGTTCGACACTCGTGTGACGGTCAGTCTGGGCAAGCGCAAAGGCAAGATTGTGGTCGAATTCGGCTCCGTCGACGACCTTCAGCGCATCGTCGGGATGATGGAATCACAGAAGTCGAAGAAGTGACGAAACTCTGACACACGGATACCTTACCGACTTTCGTCACTGTGACAATACTGTCGGAAATGAGAGTTTCCGAACCGGTATTCCGAATGAAATATGTTGGGCTGTAACAGATTAAGGAAGACGAACACCATGGCGCTGCCGACTGCGTCGTGGTGGCTTAGTCTGGAGAAGGAAAATACGTCGGGCGGGCCGAAAATCTGCAACAGAGATCTGAAAATGTGCACCAGAGAACTTGCAACAGAGAACTACGGAGAGTGAGTTAGTCAGTGTCGACTCACACAATCACGTCACTGCGCCTCGACGGTCTCGATCAACTTTCTTCGCACGCTCGCCGGTGCGTGTTCTGGGAGATGGATCCAGCGGCGCTTCACGCGGCTCGCGGATTTTGTGATCAGGAGTTCGAGAAAGAAGCCTGGCTGTCGATGGTCTTGCTCGAATGGGGATCCTGCGGACAAGTCGCAGTCAAGGACGGCAAGCCTCTCGGTAGTGCGCTCTACGCCCCTCCCCGCAGCATTCCGCGGGCACAGATGTTTCCCACCAGCCCGGTGGGCTCCGACGCCGTACTTCTGACCAGCCTCAGACTGGAACCGTCAGGCGAAGAGGGAAGCCTCGGGCCGGCTCTCATTGCGGCTGTAGTGAACGATCTTGTGCGACGCGGTGTGCGTGCCCTGGAAGCGTTCGGAATCCGCGGAGAACCGCAGCAGCAGTTCGAGGGGGTTGCGTCGGCGACGGCAGCCTTGGAGTGTTCACCGGAAGAATGCATGATCAGTGCCGACTTCCTCGAGGACTGCGGATTCGAGGTTGTTGCCCCACACCACCGGTACCCGAGGCTACGCCTCGAACTCAATCGTGACCACGAGTGGAAGGTCGACGTCGAGGAAGCACTCGACCGCCTCCTGCAGAGTGCAGCGCTCGAGATGATTCAAGTCGGCGAACTGACGCGCGTGTAGTTGGCGGGATTATCACCCCGCCGGTGCGCGTCAGTTGCGTTCTGCTACCGAAAGTTCTTCTGCGAGAAGCTCGGCGAAGGTGAAGGTGCCGGTCGGCTGATCGTCTTGGCCGAGCAGGTAGAGGCGTTTGACCGAAATCAGGATTGCCTCGGCGATGGTGTCGCGCATCCGCGGATTGGTAAGTACCTGAACATCATTCGCGTTGGAGAGGTATCCGAGATCGATTTGGATTGTCGGCATGTTGGTCAGGCGCAACAGCTCCCACGTTCTACCGTGAGTTCTGCAGTCCCGCAACGGGGTTCGTGCCACAATTTCGCGCTGGACGAAGCCCGTGAGTAGCTGGCCGATCCTCGACACAGAACCGTGTGAGTTACCGAAATGGAAGCTCGCGATGCCGCTGGCCGACGGGCTGGAGTTGCTGTCGCAGCGCAACGAGATCAAGAGATCGGCGTCGAATGCGTTGGAGGTCAACGCACGTTCGGCTTCGGTCGGATCTGCGTTGTGCGGGCGAGAGAGGAAGGTTTCCATTCCCGTGGCAGCCATTCGCCCCTCGAGGCGCATAGCAAGATCCCACAAGATGTCGGCTTCGGAAATCCCGTTCACGATGGCGCCAGTGGACGGCCCACCCAAACCCGGATCGATGACGATGCGCTTTCCACCGAGCTGCGGTCCCTTGCGGTGCACCAGTTCCTGCTCGCTGATCGCGTGCGGCGAGCCACCGGTGACACGGGTGCCGAGAAGTTCGAGCGAGCGAAGCGTCTGCGGACCGCAGATACCGTCGGCCGCGATACCGATTTCACGCTGGAAGGAAGAGAGGGATTCGTGAGTCTTCGGGCCGAAGAAACCGTCGACGCGGCCCGTGTAGAAACCGAGATCCTGAAGTCTGGTCTGCAGCGCTGCCACGTCGTCGCCGTACAGCGGCGCGGACAACTGGTAGATCAGTGTGCGGGCGCCCAGACGGTACGAGGCCTCGCGTATGGACCGATACGTTGCCGGGCCCACAATTCCGTCGACAAGTAGCCCACGTTGCTGCTGGAAGGCACGAACCGCGCTGTCGAGGTGCTGATCGAAGATGACGTCCGGCGTAACCCAGTGGGCACCGTCGCCGCTTTCACGTCGAATGCTGGAGGGGATGTGATGCAGGTATCCCAGCTTCGTTAACGTGCCCCGAATCTCGGCGACGGCCGGGCCGTGATCACCGTGTCGGAGTCGATGCATGCGTGAAACCTCTCGGATCGGGTAAAAGAATTCGATCGATGTGCCTGGCAGTGGACCTGATCAGGCACATCGATCGATTATCTCAGAAAATCTGGGGATTGCGAGAATCCCCCCAACTCACAAGACGTCCGCGAGTTCCTTGAGCAGCGCAGCCTTGCCCTTGGCGCCGACGATCGTCTTGATCGGCTTACCACCCTTGAACAGGATCAACGTCGGAATCGACATCACCTGGAAGTCGCGGGCCGACGCCGGGTTGGCGTCGATGTCGAGCTTGGCGATGGTCAGCTTGTCGCTGTTCTCACCGGCAATTTCCTCGAGCACCGGAGCGACCATCTTGCACGGGCCGCACCAGGTTGCCCAGAAATCGACCAGAACGGGCTTGTCACTGCCCAGAACGTCCTGCTTGAACGAATCGTCGGTGATGGTGACGGTATTCGACACGATTACTCCTCGAAAGTGGTGAACGAGCTGCGGTCAGAAATCAGGGGGCGCCGACGACGTCGACGGCATGACCGGCGGCGTCGAGGGTGTTGGCGGTGATATCGCCACGATCGGCCAGCCAACGTTCGGCGTCGATGGCGGCGGAACATCCGGTGCCGGCAGCGGTGATGGCCTGACGGTACGTGTGATCGACCAGGTCACCGGCCGCGAAGACACCGTCGACGGAGGTGGCCGTGGAACCGGGGGCGACGCGGACGTAACCGGCGTCGTCGAGATCGACCTGGCCCTTGACGAGTTCACTGCGCGGATCGTGGCCGATGGCGACGAACATGCCCGTGATGGCGAGGGTGGACGTTTCGCCGGTGACGGTGTCGCGGACCTTCAGTCCGGTGACACTGTTCTCGCCCAACACTTCGAGGGGTTCGGTGTTGATCAGGAACCGGATCTTCTCGTTCGCCTTGGCGCGTTCGAGCATGATGCGCGAGGCCCGGAACTCTTCGCGGCGGTGCACCAGGGTGACGGAGCGGGCGAAGCGGGTCAGGAAGGTCGCTTCTTCCATGGCGGAGTCGCCGCCGCCGACGACGACGATGTCCTGGTCGCGGAAGAAGAACCCGTCGCAGGTGGCGCAGGCGCTGACGCCGCGGCCGAGCAGGCGTTCTTCGCCGTCGATGCCGAGGTAACGGGCGGCGGCGCCCATGGCCAGGATGATCGCGTGGGCGGCGTAGGTTTCGCCGTTGGCGACGACGGTTTTGATCGGCTGGCGCAGGTCGATTTCGTCGACGTCTTCGGTGCGGATGTCGGTGTCGAAGCGCAGGGCTTGTTCGCGCATCTGTTCCATGAGGTCGGGGCCCATGATTCCTTCGCGGAATCCGGGGAAGTTTTCGACTTCGGTGGTGGTCATGAGGGCGCCGCCGAACTGGGTTCCCTCGAAGAGGAGGGGCTGGAGCTCGGCGCGCGCGGTGTAGACACCTGCGGTGTATCCGGCGGGGCCGGAACCCACAATGATGACGTCATGGACCGTTGACGGAGTGGTCATGCGAGCCTTCCAGTAGTAAATAGCCGACTCGTCGTTCTTCGAGAGCCGTACCGATCAACACCAGGATAAGGGGTGTTGTTCCCGGCCTGGTTTGAAAAGTGGTTGGGCCCTCAGTTGGGCACCTCGAGTTGGCGTCTGCTGGAAGGCTCGAATCGGCAGTTAGGTACGCAGTGCCTCCCGCACGACGCAGCGAGTTCCGCTGTAGATGGTGGGCATGCACTTGTTGCAGTGGATGCACAGCCCCTCGGCGACGCTTTCGGCCTGAAACTTGTTGACCAGCTGAGGGTCTCGCAGAAGTGCGCGCGCCATTGCGACAAATTCGAAGCCTTCACTCAGGGCATTGTCGATGGTGTCGACGCGATTGATGCCACCGAGCAGGATGAGCGGCAACTTCAGGGTCTCACGGAACTGTCGGGCGAAGGGAAGGAAAAATCCCTCCTCGAACGGGTACGTCGGAAAGATTTTCGGGCCGTAGAACTTGAGGCCGTATCCGACGAGTTTGGGCTGGGAAGCAACAAACTCTGCCATCGGAACCTCGCCGCGGAAGAAGTACATTCCGTTGAGAAGTGAACTGCCGCCGGTTAATTGCATCGCGTCGAGGTGGCCGTCGGCCTCGAGAATCTTGGCGATGGGCAGGCTCTGATCGAGCCATAGCCCCTTGGGGACGCCGTCGGACATGTTGAACTTCGCGGTGACCGCTACCGATGGTCCGGCAGCGCGGCGGACGGCTTCGATGACCCGACGCGGGTACTCGGCACGCTTGGCGACGCTGCCGCCGTACTGATCGTTGCGCTTGTTCAGGTTGGGGCTCATGAATGAACTGAGCAGGTAGTTGTGACCGAGATGGACCTCGATGGCGTCGAATCCGGCGTCCACCGCGATTCGTGCGGTGCGTTCGTAGTCGGCGACGACGCTGTCGAGTTCTGCGAGGGTTGCGCCCTTCACGATTCCCATGGCCGGCGGACTCAGACGCGTCGACGGGGCGAGGGTTTTGGTCTTGTTGGAGAGGGTGTTGGCGACGAGTCCGGCGTGACCGATCTGGGCGGCTGCAAGCGAGCCTTCGGCGTGGACTGCGTCGGTGAGACGACGCAGTCCCGGTAGTGCTTGCTCGTTCATGACAAGGGTGTCGCGGTGCACGCGTCCGCCGGGAGAGACGGCGCAATACGCGACAGTGGTCATGGCGGCTCCGCCACGAGCGACTTCGGCATGGAAGTTGATCAGATCGTCGGAGATCGCTCCGCGGGGCATGACGCCCTCGAAGGTGGCGGCTTTGATGATCCGGTTCTTCAAGGTCAGCGGCCCGAGGCGGGCAGGCTCGAAGATCGCGGGTCGAGACGGTGTGGTCATGTTCTTCTTCCGGTCGGCGCCTGAATTATTACGTTGCCAGTGGACTCGTATATGGCACGATATAGCGCCGACACCGAATCTGTCCGACAATTCGTCACGATGAACACCACAGGATCCGGTCGCCCACGAGACCCACGCATCGACGACACAGTTCTCGAGGTCACCCGCTCCATGCTCCTCGAGGTTGGTTGGGAGCAACTGAGCCTTCGTGCCATCGCGGCACGAGCCGGTGTCAGTCGGGCATCAATGTCCCGGAGATGGCCGTCCAAGGCGCACCTGGTTCTGGGATCGATCCTCGGAGCGACGCCTGATCTGACGCCCTTCGAGGGGACGGACAAAGTGGGTTGGATTCGCTGGGTGGTGGATGGCAGCGCACAGTTGTTCTCGCGGCCCGAGGTGCGCGCTGCCGCACCTGGACTGCTGGCTGCACTACGTGATCACGATGACCTGCGTAACGAGCTCTGGCGCGGCTTCAGTGGACCCAGCACCGCGTTGTTTCTTCAGGACTCGAATGATCCGGACGCTGCACTACTGGATGCGAAAGCTGTACTGGTGATGGCGGCCGGAGCCGCCATGTTCTCGAGTCTCATTGCGGTGGAAGATAATACGGATGAACTTCGCGCCAGAATTCTGAAACTGTTGCTGCCGGCGGCAGAAGTCAGCCGATAGTCTTGAGTGACAACATGTTCGGATTGTCGGTACTGCAGTCCAGTCCGACGGCGAGAGCCGTGATCTGACGAGGATCTTTGCCGCGCAACAGAAGAACGACGGCTGGGACTCCTTGGACGGTGACCTCGCCGGAACCGAGAAGTGGTTGATCCGCGGAAAACCCGTTGGCAAGCAGGCATCCGGACAGCATCGTCGGATCTTCCAGCGGTCCAAGGTTTTTGGAACCGATCAAGGACAGGAAGCTGTCGGGGGCCGGGTCTTCGCTCGAGCTCGGTGTTGATTGCGCGGTGGGTATCGGCTGTGCTGTGAGATCAGGCTCGGGCTGGCTGGGGCGTACCGCAATCAAGACGGCTACGACGGCAATAGCTGCCGCAGCTGCTCCGCCGATCACCAATCCGCGTCGTGAACGTCGCAACGGCACCACGTTGGATGTGAAGTTCAGGGAATCTGAATTCTGTTGTGCCCATTCGTTATCCAATGCTTCCTGGATGCGAGCGGCCAGTTCTGGCGGAATGTGGTCGGTGTCGGTGGAAGTGTGGTTGTCGCCCCGGGTGCGCAGCACCTGTGTCACGTTGTCGAGTTTTCGGACGAACGACAGCGCGTCCGGATCTGCTTCGACCAGAGGCCACAAAGTTTCGGTGGTCTTCGGATCGAGAACGCCGGCGTGAAGATCAGCCAGAAGGTCCTCGGAAAATGGTGGGGCAAGAACAGACGGACCAGGTACAGATGAATCTGTCATGAGCCTTCCCCTTCCTTGGCGGCAGCGCCCACTATTGCGCTCACAAGATAGGACGCGGTGGCATCACGATCGGTTCCCGGTGTCGCCGAACTGGGCCAATTCTCCCGCAAGACGCTTCCGGGCACGAGCGCAGCGACTCTTCACGGTCCCGACAGGAATTCCCAGACGCAGTGCGGCCTCGGCCACGGGATAACCCTCCATGTCCACAGCGACGACGGCAGCGCGCTGCTCAGGAGGCAGTGCGGCCAATGCTGCTTCGACGGTCATGCTTATGTCCACCGCTTCGACATCGTCGCGGGGGTCCCGTGGTTCCTCGACGTTGTCGGCCGACAATGACAGCGCCTGGCGAGACTTGTTTCGTCGTATCCGGTCCAGGCATGCATTGACGACAATTGCGTGCAGCCAACTCCGTACCGCCGCGTCCCGACGAAACTTGGAAGCGTTGCGATGCGCGGAGAGTAATCCCTCCTGGAGTGCGTCCGCCGCGTCCTCGTCCGAATAACTGGTACGTCGGGCGACGTGCCATAGATGATCCTGATGCCGGGTCAGCAGTTCACGGAAAGCATGTGGATCGCCCGCCACATGTGCTGTCAGTAATTCGAAATCCGTAGCCCCGCCCCCGGTGCCCCCCCGATAAGTGTGCACGGGCGGATGTTAGCCCAGCGGAGGGGCTTTCGAGGGGTCAGGGGCGTGTTAGCGGGCAGCAGTGAACGTTATGTCTGAGATGGATGTTTGGTTCTGTCCGGATTGTGTACTGAGCTTGGTGATCCAGATCAGCACGTACTGTCCGGCGCTGTCGCTGGTGACCGGAATTTCGGTGACGCCGCTCTTCAAGACTCCGGATCCGATTTCCTTCGTCTGATCCAATGTCGTGTCAGCAGAAGGGGCAGAACGGATTTCGACGACCGTACCGGGCGAATCGGATGTAATCGAAACGTTCTTCAGCGCCGCGGGATCAGCGAGAGTCAGCATGAGGCCGACGCCGTTCTTGAGCGACGGGAAGGGTTGGAAGTACGAGTCCGTGGACCACTCGGTGGCAGGGTTACCGTCGATGACGTTCTTGGCGGTAGCCGGTTGATCCGGGGTGCCTTGAGGCGAGAACACGGTTACGCGAGAGGCGTTCACGGGCAGGGTGGCGACAATGGGAGCAGGTGATGAAGTCGTCTCGGGCGCAGAAGCTTCCGAGGTCAAGCCGAAGCTCTGTTCACTCAGTGGAGTGTCGTTACTGCTGCCCGAGAGGAAGCTGGCAACCCACACGCCGAGCAGGATCAACACGATGACCGTGAAGACGCCGAGCGCGGTCAACGCGGCAAGCATCCGCGTCGACTTCTTCTTCTCGGCTTCAATTGCCTCGGGGTCTGTCAAGGCGTGTCCGGACATGCCCGGATCGCGATGCCCCAGACGCAGAGCCGGAATCATCTCCGTCTTGTCATTGACAACAGATGCCTGATCGAGAATGTGTTGCACCGTTGCGGCAGTACGGATTCCGCTCTCCGACTGCAATGCCCGCGTTGCGACAGCCGAGATGTCGAACGGCACCTCGGGGCGGATGACGCGTACCTCGATCGGGCGTCCGGCAGCATCGCGACCAGCCGGCAGCAACCCGCCGACAGGCCCGGCCGACGGTTCCGCGAGGGGCCAGCGAGCTGTGATCAGGGCGTAGAGCATGGCTCCGAGACCGCGAACGTCGCTGGTGGAATCTGCTTCGGCAAGCGTTGCGGGGAAAGCGAGTACGGCGTCGCCGTTGATGCTGATGCGCACCCGATCAGGGTGATCGATGGACAGTGCGCCACCGGTGCGGTGAGCTGCCTCGGCGGCGGATGCGAGGCTGCGAACTGCGCGTGCGGCACCGATCGGCGACGGCGTCGTTTCGGCCATTTCGCGTAGTGATCGGCCCGGCGTCCATTCAGCGACGACGATGCCTCCCGAGCTTCCGCGGACGACGTCGAGGACTCGCGCGAGACCCGGAGAATTGATGCGGCCCAGGCGCAATGTGCGCGAGAGCACGGCCTGCGGACCCGACTGAGGGTTGTCGTCGCCGCGTTGTTCCGCGTCGACGAACGTCAGTGCTACTTCGCGATCGAGTTTGACGTCGAGGGCTTCCCAGAACTGCAGTCCACGGGTTCCGCCGTGGGGTGCCAGTAGTCGGTAGCGTCCGCCCGCGACAGAGGCACCGGGAATGAGTTTCGGTCCGCGCGGCATCGACCGGGGTGCCGAGGCCGGGGGCACGTTGGCCGGGGGCACGTTGGCCGGGGGTGTCGAAGAAGGGGACGCGGAAGCCGGCACAGCTTTCGGTGGCACAGCCTGAGATGCTGCCGCCTTGGAAGGGTCCCCCTTTGGCGCAGCCGTCCGAGGAGCCGCAGCCCGAGGTGCCACTGCATTTGGCGCAGCCGTCTCAGGTTTAGCTGCCTTGGGTTCTGCAGCCGAGGCCGGCTTGGACGCCTTCACGGCAGAAGTTCCGGCGCTCTTGTCGTCGGAGACCTTGTCGTTGCTCACCCTCGCTCCTTCACTTTCGGTTGACCATCCCCGGCGTTCTGTGGGTCGTGACCCTGTTATTCCAGGTCCAGGGGTGGTTCCAGCACCAGGGTACGGCAGCGCACCTGGCTGTTCGTACGCGTTTGATTCCGTTCTGATTGCAGGAATCAGAACGGTTGCGGCGTCGTCGAAATTTTTGCCCGAGTTGTCTTCGTCCGGAATTGCGTGCGATTTCTGTGTCGGTTCGGGGCGACCCAACACAGAACGAATCTTCCGGGAGACGGCAACCGTTACGGAAAGAACTTCCGGGATTTTCTTGAAGTACAGAATCGTGAAGGTGATGGCGAGCATGAGGATGCCGCCGACAGCTACGCGAACAAACGATCCGGGTCCGCCGAATCGTTCGGTGAGTTTGTCGAATCCGAGTACCCGGTCGACGGCCAGCATCGTCAGGGAGCCGGCCAATGAAGCGAGTACGACGGACCACACGGTTTTACCGACGTTGGCCATCTTCAGGTCGCCGAGGCTGCGGTGCAGCAGGTAGCCACCGATGGCGGCTCCGGTGATGTATCCGATTCCGTTGGCGGCGCCGAGCAGGATCACGACCTGGTCGGTGTTGGACGCGACCAGCGGGACGAGGGCGGAGAGTGCGACCTTGACGGCGGTGATGCCGAGAACGATCCACGTCGGTGTCCACGCCTGTTCCCGGGCGTAGAAGACGCGAAGCTGGATCAGCACCAGTGCGTAGGGAATGAGGGTGAAGGCCGACCAGCTCACGGCGGTGCCGAGACGCTCGGCCTGCTCGGTACCGAACCGGCCGTAACCGTAGAGGGCTTCACCGACCTGCGGTCCCATGAACGTCAGGAACATGATGATCGGGACCAGCGTGATCATGGTCAGTCGCGTCGCGACGGAAAGATCGTCGACAACTGCGGGGGTGTCGTCGGCTGCGGCGTTGCGGCTCAGCCGGGGCATGATCGCCGTCAGCACCGTCACGCCGAGGACGCCGTACGGAAGCTGGAGCAACAACCACGCCTGGCTGTAGATGGCCGGGCCGGCCTCGTCGACGTGTGAGGAGATGCGGGTCGCGAAGATCATGCCCATCTGGCTGATCAGCACGTACAAGATGATGGCGACTGCCATGCCGCCGAACTGGCGGAGGCGATCGTCGAGTCCCCAGAGTGGCTTGAGGGAGATCTTCTCGCGTCGTAGCGCGGGGATCAGGCTGGCGGCCTGAGCGATGACACCGGCGGTGATACCGAGGCCCAGGGTCAGCAGCTTGGGGTCGCTCATCGAGACCGGGTTCAGCGAGATCTCGCCGGGGGTCAGGTAGAAGACCACGAACACGACAAGGACGATCACATTGTTGAGCACTGGCGCCCAGGCGCCGGGTTTGAAGATCTGACGGGTGTTCAGGAACGCTGTGAACAGCGCGGACAGTCCGTAGAACAGAATCGCCGGCAACAAGAGGTACGACAGAGCTGTCGTCAGATCGGTATTGACCTTGCCGTCCGGAGACAGGAAGACGTATCTCGTGAGTATCGGTGCTGCGAGGGTGGCGAGGAGCGCGGCAACGCCGAGCAGCACCAGTGCCGCGGTGAAGAGTCGTCGAACAAATGCTTCGCCGTTGTCCGGGTCTTCACGTTCTGCGCGGACCAGCACGGGTACGACGATCGCGGTCAGGACGGCGCCGAGAACCAGTTCCGCGATCATGTTCGGAATCTGGCTGGCGATGGTGAAGGAGCTGGCGATCGCCGGCCCCAGAACCATCAGGACCATGAGCTGTTTCGCGAAGCCGGTGATTCGGCTCGTCAACGTTGCGATGGCAATCGAACCGGTTGCGGCAAGGAGTCGGGAGTTGGTTTCCTTGCGGTCGCCGGCCATCACGTGCGAGTCGGGATCGACGTCACCGGATTCCGAGACGGGCCGATTCGCCAGCTCCATTTCCGCTTCGCGATAACGCGGATAGTCGCGAATCACCGGAATGGTCATGGTGGGCGCGTCGTCGAAACGAGCGTCCGGGTTGACCGGCTGAATCGGGTAGCCGCGTTCCCACGGTGGCATGCGTGGATGCGATCCGGTCGCGGCGCTCTTGCGCGTGATCCCGGACCGAGGGCCTTGCGGCGGATTCCCGGTCATCGCTGTTCGTACCCTTCATCTGCTGGGTCCGGCTGACCCCTGAATCGATGCCACAGCCGCCTACCCGCCAAAAACAACAGCAAACCCCCCGCAGTTGCGGTCAGAGCGGCCAGCGGACGACCGTACGCATTCGACCGTACGGTCACGCTGGTCGGCACACCCAATTGGCGTCCGTCAGTTGTCGTGAGGGAGAAGTTGACGACCAACTTGCGGGAATCGTTCATTTCCGCAGGCACAGTCAATTGTCGGCTACCGCGTGGCGGCAACTGTTTGGGACCGATATCACTGATTTTCATCTCCGGCGGAGCATCCACTCGGAGGTTGACGTTGATCGCGATCGGCAGTTCGTTGCGAGCTACGAGCAGCAACGGAGCTTGACCGGACGCCAGTGTGTAGACGCCTCCCGGAGATACGACGGTGACTGCTCGGTAGAGGTTGTCGACGGTGCCCGTCACGTTGGCTGCGCGGATGCTCGCTGCTCGTTCGGCATTTCGGACGGCGGTGGCACTGGCGTCGCGTCGATTGGCCGAACTCATCGCGCGCAGCAGATCCTCACGAAGCGGCGCCGTGAACCGCCGCGGCGTCAACGGAAGTCCGGGATCGTCCACGAGGGTCGATTCGAGAGCGTCGATGCGGGGCAATTGTGTCCGCGCAGTGTCGATGACCGATGTCTGCGGACCGTCCTCGGTTGCCCGTTCCGGGTATTCGAGCGTCGCGGCATCGGTGGTGCCGGGTTGCCGTCCGAGCAGCGCGGGCAGGGACTGCGGTGTGGCCAGGCCTGAACGGATGAGTGTCGACAGCATCGACAGCACTGCGGTGGCGTCGTCGGCGTCGGCGCTCCAGAGCTGCGGCGGCGCCAGGATCTGATTGCGCGGCCGGGCGGTGGGAGTCAATGCGGACCAGGCTAGTGCGCCCAGCGCATCCTGACGTCGGGCAACCCGGGATTCGGATGCGAGTTGCGGCGCCGTGTCCTGGTCGATGTACGACGGCGTCGACGGGTTGGATCCGGTCGCGGCGAGGGCTGCGGCCGCTCCGGTGTCGAAAGCGAGTGCGCTGACGGTCTCGGTGATGCGTGAGGAGAGTTGTGCGCGGCTCGAATCCACAGATGACGCTGCCACCAGGGCGGTGGTGGGGTGGGCGTTGAGAGTGTCGACGGTGACGGAATCGAGGACTCCCGAATCCGGCCACACGAAGTTCCGAACCGAGGTCACACCGAGGATGTTGTCGAGGATGTCGGCGGGGCGATCGATGGCCGTCGCCGTCAATTCAGGATTTGCGACGGTACCGACCGCGGCGAGATCGGCCTGCGCAAAAGGAACGGACGTCGTGCACATCGACGCTGCCAAAGTCTTGACTCTTTGCAGCCAGTTGCCGGCCGCATCCCGTCCGCGGCCTTCATGGGTATCACCGGCGGGGATTCCGGCATTGTCGACGACGAGGTATCCGCGCGTCATGTTCTCGACGGTGATCAGCAGGTCGGGATCGATGGCGAGGCAGAGGGAATCCGTGACCTTGCCGTCGGCGTCGTTTTCGGGTTTGGTCGCAGATTCGACGGCGTCGACAAGCGCGTCGAGGCGTCCGCCGTCGGAAAGTTCGGTGGCAAGGTCGTCGTCGATGAGACGGATGGGGTCGTTGATCGATCCGGGGATTCCGCCGACGAGTTTCGGTGCGTCGGCGAGAGGCCACATCATCGTCACGCCGACCGGGGCCGAGGTGTCGGGAGGGACAACTGCGGTGGAAGCGCTGGTCGATTCGGATGTTGTCGTTGCGCCGGACACAGCCGGTACTCCGAGAACCGGGAGGAGGAATCGTGCGTCGTCGAGCCTGGCCGCGCCGCCGTATTCGGGGGTGCCGTTGACGTTGACGAGCATCGGGTAGACGCCGGGTTCGGTGATGTCGAGGGAGAGTTCCGTGGCGGAGCGTAGCGGGAGTGACAGCGTGAACGGCCGGGATTCACCCTTGTCGAGGCTGGTGGCGACGGTATCGAATTCGCCGACCGTATCGAAGATGGCCTGATCGAATTCGAGTGCGCCGCGCACGTCGGCTGCATTGTCGATGGCCGGCGCACGTTGCAATCGGACGCCGACATCTTCGACGGGCCGGTCGCCGACATTCTTGACGGTGCCCCGCACGACCACAGTGGGAGCACTGGTCGTGGTGATGGTGCTGGGCGAGGTGGACTGGATGGAGAGTTCCAGGAACTTGCCGTCGGTGCTGGTACGGGGAGCTTTGGTGTGCGAGCCGGTCTCTATTGGAAGCGCACCGGCCGGGGCGGGGGTTGCGGGACCCACACCGGCACTGCCCGTCAAACCAACAGCGGCCATCACCAGAGCGGCAACACCCGCTCGCCGTAAAGCCATTCTCATCCGGCGTCCGGTTCCTTCGGGTGCGTTGGTATCGCGGCGGTGCGGGGAGTGTCGGTGGTGAGCGGCATTCCAGCAGGTCGGGGCATTTCTGCGATCATCTGCGAGGCGAGCTCGGCCAGTTTCCGTTCATCCGCATAAGCGAGGCGGGAATGCAGCTCGGACAGCGGAACCCACGCGACCTCGGTGACCTCGATGTCCTCGTCGGAAAGTTCGCCGCCGAGGAAACGCAGGAGGTAGTGGTGCACTGTTTTGTGGACGCGTCGGCCTTCGGTGACAAACCAGTAGTCGATGCTGCCCAACGGCGCCAGGACGGTTCCCTGAATGCCCGTTTCTTCTTCGACCTCGCGCATGGCCGTCTGCTCGGCCGTCTCACCTTGCTCGATGTGGCCCTTGGGGAGCGACCACAGAAGGCGTCCGCGGCGGTCGGTTCGGCCGATCAGTGCAGCGCACAGGCGTTCGGGCGGGCCACCCCAGCCGTCGACGACCAATCCGCCGGCCGAAGTTTCGCGGACCGTGCGCATCGCAGATCTTTCGGGGTTGCCGACGGCAGGGCGACGTCGCGAGTTGCGACGGCTCCTGTTCGTTCGTTCGGCACCGGACACCTCATCGATACTAGTTGGCATCGATGAGTTGACCGGTAACCCGCGCAAAGCGGCCACTCGCGTTCGTATGCGCGTTCTTCTATTTGCGCACCTTAAGTAAGCTCCATGGACGTGACTGCCCCTACCTCCGATGCCGATCGCCGCCTGCGACTGCTTGCCGACGCTTCCGACACATTGCGCACGCTCTCAGATGTGTTGAATCCGCTGGGCGAGCGCTTCGCCGCCGCCGGTCACGAGCTGTATCTGGTGGGTGGCAGCGTTCGTGACACGATCCTGGGCCGCTTCAGCGGTGATCTCGATTTCACGACGGATGCGCGCCCGGAGAAGGTGCAGGCTCTGCTCAAGGGCTGGGTCGACAAGCAGTGGGACACCGGAATCGACTTCGGGACGATCAGCGCCATCAAGGATGGCCAGGAGATCGAAATCACGACCTTCCGGGCGGATGCCTACGATCGCGTCTCGCGTAATCCGATCGTCCAATACGGCAGCACGCTCGCCGACGATCTGGTGCGCCGCGATTTCACGGTCAATGCGATGGCAATGCAGATCGGCGCGGACGGTTCCTTCACGTTCGTCGATCCGCTGAACGGTATGGACGCGCTGCTGGCCGGCGAGCTCGATACGCCGTCGGCTCCCGAGAACTCGTTCAACGATGATCCGCTGCGGATGCTGCGCGCCGCGCGGTTCGTCTCGCAGCTTGGTTTCACGTTAAACAATCGTGTTCTCGAAGCCATCAAGGAAATGGCGTCGCAGATCGAGCGGATCACCGCCGAGCGGGTCCAGGCTGAGCTGAACAAGCTGATGCTGGGCATGTACCCGGTGGACGGAATCAACGTGATGGTCGATTCCGGTTTGGCTGCGTTTGTGTTGCCTGAGGTTCCGCAGATGAAGCTCGAGATCGACGAGCACCACCAGCACAAGGACGTCTACCAGCACTCGCTGACCGTGTTGCAGCAAGCGATCGATCTCGAAGAGGGTGATCCGGACCTCGTATTGCGTTGGGCTGCACTGCTTCACGACATCGGCAAGCCCGACACCAAGCGCAACGAGCCTGCCGGCGGCGTCAGCTTCCATCACCACGAGGTTGTCGGCGCCAAGCTGGTTCGCAAGCGTCTGCGTGCACTCAAATTCTCCAAGCAGATGGTCGACGACATCTCGCATCTTGTGTTCCTGCACTTGCGTTTTCATGGCTACGGCAAGGGGCAGTGGACGGATTCTGCTGTGCGGCGTTACGTCACCGATGCCGGTGAACAGATTCAGCAGTTGCATAAACTCGTGCGCGCGGACTGCACCACCCGCAACAAGCGTCGGGCCGCCCAGTTGCAGGCCACCTACGACGACATCGAAGAGCGGATCGCCCGCATCGCCGAGCAGGAAGACTTGGCGCGCGTGCGCCCGGACCTGGACGGCAACGCCATCATGGAGTTGCTGAACATCCCGGCCGGCCCGCAGGTGGGCAAGGCGTGGAGCTTCCTCAAGGAACTGCGTCTGGACCGCGGTCCGCTCGAGCGCGACGTGGCCGAGGCCGAGTTGTTGAAGTGGTGGGCTGCGCAGTCGGAGCCTGCTGAATCAGCCCCCGCTCCGTCAACCCCCGCGGACGCGCCGGTTGACCAGGACGGCTGACAGCGCCGCGGCATAGATTCCGGCACCGGCCACAGCCAATCCGACGCTCTTGCCGTCGGGCGCTATCACCGTCGATCCGGCCGCGATCGCGCCGATGAATGCGATGTTGAAGACGGTGTCCTGCAAGGCGAATACCTGACCACGACGGTCGTCGTCGACGTCTATCTGCATGGCGGCATCGCCCGCGAGTTTGACGGACTGCCCGGCGATGCCGAGCAGGAATGCGGCGATCAGGAGCGATCCCTGCGTCAGGCTCGTGACAAAGACGAGCTGGATCGTGGCGGCCGCAGCCAGGGCGTAGGTCACGGTGCGGGAGCGCCCGATGCGCGGTATCAGGAATGGCGTGATCAGCGCGGCGAGCAGCATCCCGATGGCGGTTGCACCGACGGCAACGCCGAATCCTGCCATCCCGCCGGGCAATCCGGAGCCGTTCGATGTGTCCCGCAATACCAGCACCATGATGAGGGTGTTGATGCCGAAACAGATTCTGTGCGCGCCGATTCCGATCATCGTGGTGGTGACGCCGGGGGCTTGCCACACTGCGGTGGCACCGGTTTTCAGGCCGCTCAGGACCGAGAGGGCGGCGCTACTGTTCGAGGTTTCCGATGCTGTGGTTTCCGATGCTGTGGTTTCAGATGGTGTGGGGCCGAGTGATCTGGCGCTGAATCTTGCTGCTGCCAAAGCCGCAATGATTGATCCCACCGCCGCGCAGGCGACGGCGATTGCCGAGGCCCGATCACCGGCACCGACCAAGCCGATGATGGTGACGGCCGTCGCCGCTCCCAGTGCTGACACCACTGAACCTGCTGTAGTGAGAACGGAATTGGTGGCCACCAGCCAGGATTGCCGGACAACCTTGGGTAAGGCTGCCGAGACACCGGCGCCGACAAATCTGCTGACTCCGATGGCTGCCAACGCGCACAACAACAGTGCAGATTCCCCACCACTGGTTGCAAGGAGGACGGCGGCGGTCAGAATCAGCAGTCCACGCAGAACACTCGCCCACAGGAGGACGAGTCGTCGATCCCAACGGTCCAGAAGTGCGCCGGCAAACGGGCCGATGATCGAATACGGCAGCAGCAGTACGGCAAAGCCCGCAGCGATGGCCACCGGATCGGTTTCCCGCTCCGGATTGAACAGGATCGCACCACCCAATGCGGCCTGGAACAAACCGTCGCCGAACTGACTCGAGAAGCGGACGAGAGCCAACCGTCCGAGACCCGGGGATTCACGAAGAGTGTGGAGCGTCCGGCGCCAAGCCTCGCGGCGGTTCGAGGCTGGGGTCATGGAGGGAAACTCTAGCGGGAACCGAGTTATCGGCGGTCGAACCGGTCTCGCAGTGCATCGAGGCCAACCGAGTACACGCCGTCGCCGAAGGCGGTTTCCACGACCGGGATGATCTCGTCGGCTCCGTCGTAGGTAGCGGTCCATCGAACTTCACAGCCGTCAGGGGTAGGTACTACTTCGATGCGTGCAATGTAATTGTCGACCGGAATTGGTTTGTCGAGTACCTCGTAGCTGTAGGTTCGACCCTGATCATCATGCTCGATCAACTTTTCACGTGCCACGACGTTGCCGTCGACGATGAATCGACGTACGGAACCGGGGGTGTTCGGGTCTGTATTTCCCTCCATTTCGGAGGGTGGAATGCGTGGGTGCCAGGAGGCGAGTTTGTCGAATCCTTTGATCACAGACCAGATCTGGTCCGGATCGGTAGGCAGGGTGATTGTTCGTAGAAGCATGGCCATCGGTACCCCTCAGTGCGCTTGTGTCAGATTTGTTTGGTGTGACGTGGACACTAGGGATTTGTGCAGCGTGTGGGAACGAAAGTCCCATCTCTTGGAACATTGAATGATCAGTTCGTGCCCTCAGGCTGCTGCAGTGCGGGCCTGCTCGGCGTGCCACCAGTCGACGGTCTCCCCCGCCGCTTGATCGAGCGGAGTCGGTTCCAGACCCAAGAGTGCCTCGCTGGCACTTGAATCCATGACAAACGGCTTTGCGAACTGGTAGTTCATCTCGGCGAGTTCGCGGGTGTCGGTATGGACTTTGCCGACGGCGTCGAGGACCCAGGCCGGCAGGACGCCAACCTTGGCGGGAGGGGCTCCGGCAGCGTGTGCAAAGGCCTCGGCAATTGTGCGCTGAGTGAGCGCGTGGCCGGTGGGTGCATGCAGGACGGAGTTCCAGAGCGCCGGATTGTGGGCTGCGGCAATCATCGCGGCCGCAAGATCGGGAACGTAGGTGAAGGAATGTGGCTGATCGGCGGACGCTATGACGCGAATCTTCTTACCGGCCATGACTTTTGGAACCATGCGTTCACCCGCGTGGGCGGTGCGTACGAAGGGGCCGAAGAAGTCGGAGGCGACCACACTCACTGTCGGTGTCGGCGACGCTGCCCGGCCGCGTAGCAATGCTGTGCGGACTCCGCGCTTGCCTCCGTTTGCGCTACGGGGATCAGCTTCCGTCATCACGGTGTCCGAGTTGTAGGAGTAGAGGCTTTCCGGGAACACGACCACAGCGCCGATGGATGCAGCCACGTCGAGAACGATCTTTTCTGCCGCCGGGAGTTCGCGTTCCCAGTCCGCGGCGTTGTAGGCGGCGTGGATGCAGTGGTAGATCGCGGTGGCGCCTTCTGTGGCGGTGCACAGGGCTTCGGGATCCGAGACGTCGACGCGACGACGCTCGATCCGGGGGTGCTCGGGTCCGCTTCCAGACCTGGTCAGCAGGCGGACATTGACGCCCTGACCAGCGAGTTGTAGTGCGACGGTGGATCCGACGGGGCCTGCTCCGGTAACGATTTCGAGGCTGGTCATGGCGCGCTCCTCAGTAGGGTTTCGAATGTGAGAGCACTGCTCTCGATTTCAAGGATGGACCCACTTTTCAATCATGTCAAGAGCACTGCTCTCTTTTGTTGATTCTGCTCTCGGAATTGAGGCATGATGTCCTCATGGTTGGAACTCCACGGATGCGAGCGCGCGAGCAGGCCACTACTCCACGGATGCGTGCACGCGAACAGACATTGCAGGACATCACTCGGATCGGGCGCGAACATCTGGCGTCGGTAGGTGCTGCCGCCCTGTCGCTACGGGCAGTGGCGCGCGATCTGGGCGTCGTATCTTCGGCGGTCTACCGGTACGTCGCCAGTCGCGACGAACTGCTGACGTTGCTGGTGGTGGACGGCTACAACGAGCTTGGTAGCGAAGTAGACGCAGCGGTGAATGCCGTTGCAGCGGAGGATCATCGGGGCCAGTTCTTCGCCTTGGGTCGAGCTTTGCGTGCCTGGGCGGTGCGCGAGCCGGCACGATACGGGTTGCTGTTCGGCAGTCCGGTCCCCGGCTACAACGCGCCCGGTGAAGAGACCACCGGGCCGGGTACCCGTGTGGTCACTCGATTGATCGCGATCATCGACGGGGCGTATCGGGCGGGGGCTCTGGCGCAGCAGCAGGACGCCGAACTCGGAGAACCCTTGACGTTGGATCTCGAACGCGTTCGTATCGAAATGGACGTCGAGCTATCGCTGGATGCAGTTGCCCGGGGAACTCTGGTGTGGGTTGCGCTGTTCGGTTCCGTCAACTTCGAGGTGTTCGGTCAGTACGGATCCGACACGTTTGCCGAGCCTGGCGAGCTTTTCGAGCGGCACCTGACGTTGCTCGCGGAGATCGCCGGGCTGAAGTGAGATGATGTCTTCTGTGCCGCACGCAGAAGGACCCGATGATCGAATGGCCTGGATAGAACCGGAGGTTCGTCCGGGTAGTTTGCTGGTGTCGTCCACCGATCTCACCGAACCTGCGTTTCGTCGCACCGTCATCTACATGATCGAACACAACGACGCCGGAAGCCTTGGCGTCGTGATCAATCGGCCGAGTGAGACGGCCGTGCAGAACGTCCTCCCGCAGTGGGCGCCGCTCACCGCTAACCCTTCTTCGCTGTACGTGGGCGGGCCGGTCAAGCAGGATTCCGCGCTCTGTCTCGGAACCGCTCGCAACGGCGCCATGATCGACGGCATCGAAGGGTTGCGCCGCGTGGACGGCAAAGTTGTCATGGTGGATCTTGACTCCGATCCCGACGTCATTGCTCCTCTGGTCGAGGGGATTCGAATCTTTGCCGGATATTCGGGTTGGACTCTGGGACAGCTTGATTCGGAGCTCGAGCGCAATGACTGGATGGTCACCAGTTCATTGCCCTCGGATGTGCTGACGGTCCCGCGCGTCGACGTCTGGGCCCGAGTGCTGCGACGCCAACCGCTGCCGTTCGCGATGCTGGCGAGTCACCCCATCGAGCTCGAGCGGAACTGACTAGGAGACGCTGACCGGATCTCGTTTCGCGAAGCGTTGCGCCAGCGCGGCACACACGATCAGCTGGATCTGATGGAAGATCATCAGCGGCAACACGATCAGGCCCACTGGCTGCCCGGCAAAGAGCACCGCAGCCATCGGCAAACCCGTCGCCAAGGATTTCTTCGATCCGCAGAAGATGATGACTATCCGATCGGCCTGATCGAAGCCGAGCTTCTTGCCGGCAAGGGTGGTTGCCCCCAACACCGCCGCCAGGATCACGCAGCACACCACCACCAGAGTCAGGATCTGCCAGATCGTGATGGTGCTCCAGATCCCGTCCTTCATGCTTTCGCTGAATGCGGCAAAAACAACCAGAAGGATGGATCCGCGGTCGACGATCTTGGTCGGCTCCGCGTACTTCTGGAGCCAACCGATCACCAGCGGGCGGATCAATTGGCCGACGATGAACGGGACCAACAGCTGCGCGACGATGTCGAGAATCGAAGAGAAATCGACCGTCGCCTGCCCGGTGGTGTTCATCAGTAGAACCACCAGCAATGGGGTGATGAAAACACCGATCAGGTTGGAGAACGACGCACTCACAATCGCGCCCGCCACGTTGCCCTTGGCGATGGAGGTGAAGGCGATCGACGATTGGACCGTCGACGGAACCAGGCACAGGTAGAGGATGCCGGTGTACAACTCGTCGCTGATCAACGTCGGCGTCAGAATCCGCAGCGCGAGGCCGATCAGCGGGAACAGAAGGAACGTCGACGCCAGAACAACGCTGTGCAGTCGCCAATGTTTGACGCCCTTCCACGCTTCCTGCGGGGAGAGTCGGGCGCCGTAGAGCAGGAACAGGAAGCCGATGGCGATTTTGGTGGCCCAGTCGAGCACTGTCTCAGCAGAGCCGGATGCCGGGAACACACTGCCGAGCACTGCGGCCGCGATGATCCCGAGGATGAACCCGTCGATGTAGAACCTGCTGAGAAACTTCACCTGGCTAAGGATAACGAGGTGCTGTTCGGGCATTGAAGCCCAAGCGTCATCAGGTGCGGTAGGCGTCGCGCCTGAGGGCCGCTAGGTCCTTGCCGTCGACTGTGTGACCGGCGGCGATCTCGTCGGCACCGTCTTGGTGTTCGCGCATGAGATGCGCATCGGAGAGGACGGCAATCGTTTCCGTGAGTGCGTCGTAGTCGTCGGCGCCGAGAAGTTCGGCGGCGCGACGGCCGTTGCTGGTGATCTCGAAGCGTTCGTGGGTGTGTTCGGCTTCTTCGACGAGGCGCGAGAAGTTAGCGCGGGCGCTGGCTACCGACAGAGTCGTCATGAAAGACAATTGTGGTGTCACGTGAGGAATTAAGCCCGTCGCGACGCATGTTGCCCGTCGTCGAACATGACGTGAGCCCGCCAGTTGGTCAGGGAACTCGGGCGTCGGCCAGGCGGTTCAGCGCCCCGGCCATCTCCTCGGCTCTCGGTGTGGTGATGGTGAGCCGATCGCCACTTGCGAAGCTGATGACCACAGCGGGTCCGGTGCGGGTGACGATGCCGTAGTTGCGTCGCCCTTTTTTCTTGAGGCCCCAGCCACCGAAATCGGTGAACGGTTTGATCTCCGCGACTTTGGCGTCCACAACCTCGTCGGCGGCGTACTCCATCGCGCGCATACCCATGTTCACGACGGAGATGCCGCTCTCGTCCACCGTGGCGCGAAAGCGCACGAGGCTGACAAGGAGCAGCGCGAGCGCGGCGAACATGAACAGCGACCAGTACGAACCCAGGGACAGGGTTAGGAGAACTCCGGGTACGAGGGTGATCAGCGCGAGGATGGCCGAGCCCTTGGTGGTGAAGCCCACGTCGTCGGAGATCGGTAGTGCAGCATCGCTGCGTGGGAGATCAGGTGAGGGATTTCCGGAAGCTTGCTCGTGGACGCGGTAGTCGCGCAGCGTGAGGGCGCCCAGGTAGCCGAGCGCGCCGCCGATCAATGCGCCCACACCGATGGACCAATACGGCAGTGAGGTCGTGGACGGATCAACGACGTCCAGTTGGTTGTACAGAAGCGCAACGTTGACGGTGGTGATCAATCCGACGACGCCGAGTCCGGTCACCAGCATGAAGCGCCGCATCATCAGCATCGCCGGCGCCAGAGCCGCAACTGCGCTGAGTCCGCCACCGAAGAGCAGCGTCAGAAGTGCGACGGTCCAAGCGTTGGCGGTGGGCGTCGAAAAGCCGTCGGGCGACGTGGTGGTCCAGTGCGTGGCGATTTTCTCAGGTAGGCGGTGTTCCCACATTTTTGTGAGTACGACGCCACCGAACGCGCACAACGCGGGAATCAGGATGCCGAAGATTGCTCCGGCGGGGTCGACCACGCGATGTTTCACGTGAATCAATTCACTTTGCCGGGAGGCAGGCGCCCTTGAGTGAGCAGGCGCCGCAGGAGGACTCTCCGCACTCCGATGCAGCTTCCTTGGCAGACGCTTCCGCCTTGGCTACTGGCGTTTGATCGGCGGTGGCAGAGTCAGTGTGTCCACAGTTGCAGTCGTTGCCACAGCCGCTCGGCTCGGGCATTGCAGCGGCGGCGCGGGCACCGATGGCTCCACCGGAACCGGCAGTGAACAATGCTGCGACAACCGCGACGAGGGCGATGCCGAGACCCATGGCCACGTTCATCGTGAGAGCAGCGATGCCGCCGATGACGAGCAGTCCGGCTGCGGCGGCCATCGTGGGGCCGGCGACCTTGTTGGCCAGGGCAAACGATTCTTCGCTTCGCAGGGTGTCCGGGGTACGGACACCGGCCCAGCGGTTACGCGGGAGCTTGCCGATCAGGCCGGCGACAGCGACTCCGCCGACGGCAAGAGCGAGCACGAACAGCACTACAGCAACAATGACCACCCATACAGGATAGGTGCGTGTGGAGTTGCCCGTATGCCCGGGTGGTGAAGGCTCTACCCTGGTTAACGGTATTTAACGTCAGCCAAGTAGATAGCGACCACAGTGACCGAGTCTTCGCAGTCCCCCGATTCACCAGTCGACGCCACCCCGCAGCACCGCTACTCCGCGGAGCTTGCCGGCCAGATCGAGCAGCGCTGGCAGGACCGCTGGAGCGAGGAGGGCACGTTCAACGCGCCCAATCCGGTCGGTCCGCTGTCCTCCCCCGAGGGCGTGCCCGCCGACAAGCTCTTCGTCCAGGACATGTTCCCGTACCCCTCGGGTTCGGGTCTGCACGTCGGCCACCCGCTCGGATATATCGCGACGGACGTCTTCGCGCGCTACCACCGCATGCAGGGCCACAACGTGCTCCACACTCTCGGCTACGACGCCTTCGGGTTGCCGGCCGAGCAGTACGCCGTGCAGACGGGCACCCACCCGCGTACGACGACCGAAGCGAACATCGCCAACATGCAGCGCCAGCTGCGACGCCTGGGTCTGGGGCACGACGAGCGTCGTAGCCTCGCGACGACGGATGTCGATTTCTACCATTGGACGCAGTGGATCTTCCTGCAGATCCATGGCGCTTGGTACGACAAGGCTGCCGGTAAGGCACGTCGCATCTCGGAGCTGGAAGCTGAATTCTCTTCGGGTGAACGAGCTTTGGAAGACGGCCGCGATTGGGCAGCGTTGACCGTTGCGGAACGCGGCAAGGTTCTGGACTCGTACCGCCTTGTCTACCAGTCTGATTCGATGGTGAACTGGTGCCCTGGTCTGGGTACGGTGCTGGCCAATGAAGAGGTAACGGGTGACGGCCGCAGTGAGCGTGGCAACTTCCCCGTCTTCCGCAAGCACCTCCAGCAGTGGATGATGCGGATCACCGCCTACTCCGACCGCCTGGTCGACGACCTCGAGTACCTGGATTGGCCGGACAAGGTCAAGGCCATGCAGCGCAACTGGATCGGCCGCTCCTATGGTGCCGAAGTTACATTCGCTGCCGGTGAATTCGGCATCGACGTCTTCACGACGCGTCCCGACACTCTGTTCGGTGCGAGCTACGTGACACTGGCCCCCGAGCATGAGTTGGTCGATCAGTTGGTCACTGCAGAGTGGCCCGAAGGTGTCGACGCTCGCTGGACCAACGGCGCGGCAACCCCGGTGGAAGCGGTTGCTGCATACCGTAAGTCCATCGCTGCCAAGACGGATCTGGAGCGTCAGGAAAACAAGGAAAAGACCGGCGTCTTCCTGGGTACGTACGCGGTCAACCCCGTCAACGGCCACAAGGTGCCCGTCTTCATCGCGGACTATGTGCTGACCGGCTACGGCACCGGCGCCATCATGGCTGTCCCCGGACACGATCACCGCGACTGGGAATTTGCGACGGCATTCGGCCTCGATATTCTCGAAGTTATTGCCGGTGGCAATGTTTCGGAGGCTGCGTACACAGGCGACGGCGCTCTGGTGAACTCCGACTACCTCGACGGACTGGATGTTGCCGAGGCCAAGGCAACCATCATCAGCAAGCTCGAAGAAGCCGGACACGGCAAGGGCACCATCCAGTACAAGCTGCGCGACTGGCTCTTCGCGCGTCAGCGTTACTGGGGCGAGCCTTTCCCGATCGTCTACGACGCAGCCGGAAATGCGCACGCCCTGCCGGATTCGGCTCTGCCCGTGGTGCTTCCGGAGGTCGAGGACTACGCACCCGTGTCCTTCGATGCGGATGACGCCAACTCCGAGCCTTCTCCCCCGCTGAACAAGGCCACCGAGTGGGTCAACGTCGAACTCGATCTCGGCGACGGACTGCAGACCTACCACCGCGACACCAACGTCATGCCGCAGTGGGCCGGCAGCTCGTGGTACCAGCTGCGCTACATCGACCCCACCAACCAGGACACGTTCTGCGATCCGCAGAACGAGGCGTACTGGACCGGTCCGCGTCCGGAACTGCACGGCCCCAATGATCCCGGCGGAGTCGATCTCTACGTCGGTGGCGTCGAGCATGCAGTGCTGCACCTGCTGTACTCGCGTTTCTGGCACAAGGTGCTCTTCGATCTGGGCTACGTCAGCTCGAGCGAGCCGTACCGCCGCCTGTACAACCAGGGCTACATCCAGGCCTACGCGTACACCGATGCCCGTGGCGTCTACGTGCCGGCCGAAGAGGTCGTCGAGCGCGACGGAAAGTACTTCTACGAGGGCGCCGAGGTCAATCGCGAGTACGGCAAGATGGGCAAGAGCCTCAAGAATGCCGTTGCGCCGGACGAGATTTGCGCCGAATACGGTGCCGATACCCTGCGCGTCTACGAGATGTCGATGGGTCCGCTGGACACCTCGCGTCCGTGGGCGACCAAGGACGTCGTCGGCGCTGCGCGCTTCCTGCAGCGTGTGTGGCGCGTCGTCATCGACGAGGAGACCGGCAAAGCCCGCGTCACCGACGAAGCGCCCGACGAGGCAACGTTGCGTGCACTCAACAAGGCAATCGCCGGTGTCAGTGAGGATTACACGGCGCTGCGCGACAACACGGCTGCTGCCAAGTTGATCGAGTACAACAACCACCTCACCAAGGCCTTCCCGGGTGGCGCTCCCCGCGCTGCTGTGGAGCCGCTGGTGCTGATGCTCGCTCCCCTGGCTCCGCACCTCGCGGAAGAGCTGTGGTCGCGCCTCGGACATGCGGAATCCCTTGCACACGGCCCCTTCCCGGCCGTCGAAGAGAAGTGGCTTGTCGAGGACACCGTCGAGTACCCGATCCAGGTCAACGGCAAGGTGCGTAGCCGCATCAGCGTCCCGGCTGATGCCGATCGCAAGGCTGTCGAGGAAATCGCTCTGGCAGACGAGAAGATCGTCGCTCTGCTCGAGGGCAACGCTCCCCGCAAGGTGATCGTTGTTCCCGGCAAGATGGTGAATATCGTCCTGTAGGGGCAAAGCCCCCGTGCGCCGTTTCGGTAGTACCCACTACCGAAACGGCGCACAGTCGTATCTAGCGCATCCTTGCCCGGACAGCGGAGACGAATTCCTTGAAGGCTCGCTCATCGGTGATCGACTTGAGTAGTACGTCGTTTCCCGACGCGGTGATGCGGACGTGCGAGTTCCCATAACTTGTCTACCTTGGCCATATTTTGTCCCCCCGTTTTGCCTGCATCCTTTCACGCGGCGCCGGGGTTGGCGCGCTGTGCTTATCCCGTCGGCTGCAACGTCCACCCGCTTGTGAGGTCATGTAGGAGATCAGGCAATCGGGGAATCAGCCGTCCCCGCGCCGACATTTCTGTGAACGGATTCGCGAGTATCGCGTGTGTCTCTTGTGAATGTTGTTGTACTGCAGTGATATAGCTGGGTGCCAACTCGTCGGCAATGAACGACCATCGCGCTTCCCGATCCGCCCAGTTGAAGGCCGGAAGCGGGGCCGTCACCGCTGTCTTCACTCCCGCCGCCTGGACGGTCACCTCAATCGGCGCGTAGGTCCCGGGTGCGGGAGTTCCTGGCACGGCAGGCTTTCCGGCGACGGTCGTGACGTAGGTGAGAACCCTTCCCATGCTGCCGCGCCCCTGTGTCGTGGCATCCCATTGATCTGCGATCACCTGATTTTGCTCGCGTGATGCCATTCGGACCAGGGCGTCGGCGAGACTGTCCGGAGTGCCCTCGGAGATGCTCTTCCAGGCTTGGGAAATGTTGTCGTCGAATAGTCCGGCTCGTTCGAACTCCTCGATTCCCTTGCTGCCCAGTGCAATATAGGCCTCATGCATCGGAACCAGATCCATGAAGATGTGCTTCTGCATGGTGAGGAGTCGTTTGACGTACCAATCGATATCTCCGGAATCGGTGTGTGGACCTTGCGTGATCAGGAGTTGGAGGTCGGATGGCAGTGGGCCGGTTGTTCCCGGAGGGAAGGCTGCGACTACCTCGGCGGCCGCGTCGGCAAGTTGGTGGACGCCGTTGACGCTCAGGATGGTGGACGCATCGCCCAGATCGTAGAAACCGGAAGCGAATGACACGCCGGCCAGGCCGGCCATTCCGGCCCAATACAGTTCGGGGTGGGCGTTGGTCATCCGCAGATAGTTGACATAGACGTCGTCGATCGTGGTTCGGTTGGCTGCCAGTCCGCGCTGGGGATCCCAGTTCGCCAGTTCGATATTCGCATTCTCCGCCCCGACGACAAGCCAGTATTGGCGCAGCAGGGTTGCATAGCGGCTGGGGTCGACTCCGGAATTACGGGCTGACGACAGTGCGGACTCGAGCTCGGAACGATCAAGCGGCAGTGCGGGATTCAATCCGCCGGCGTCGGTTCCGTCTTGATTGATCTCGGGAAGGTCGAGGTATTGGGACCCCGTGGGCACTGCGTGAGCCGGTGTAACAACCGTAGTCGTAATGGCCGTTGTCGCAACGATGGCGGCAGCCAGAACGGCTAGGAGAATGCGAAAGCTGTTGAACCTGAACCTGTTGAACGTAGTGAGCACTGGATCTCCCTAGGTTTCCAGCGCAGCAGCAATCGCCTGACCAGGGGCAATTTGTCCAAAATTATTATCGGTCAGTCGATCTCGTCAGGATGCTGGAGTGACAACGTTTGTGGTCAGTTTTCACCGTCGCAGTCCGTACGTCAATAGGCAGTCAGGAGGCACTCAGTAGGCAATCGCCGCGAAACCCATGTCCATCCAGTGGAGCCAGGTTCCCGAGTCGATCTGCCGCTCCCACCGTGCCGTCATGGATGACCTGTCTTCGGACGGCCACAGGGTGCTACGCATGCGATCGCCGAGGAAGGTCCATGATCCATCCGTGTTCGGGTGCGCAGTCATCGCCCCGAATGAGCCCGATCCGTCGAAGGCCCGCATGACATACGTGTTGGTCTCCGGGATGTGCTCGCCGATGAGTTCCAGCGCATGAACATGATCGTCGCCAATCGTGACGTCGACCCTGTGGATGACCCACATTCCGCCTGGCATCCACTCGTACTCGTCGGTGCCGTCTATTTCTGCGACTGGCTGTCCGTGTTCGTCCAATACCGTGCCCGATGTCCTCCACCGCCCGATGATGGAGTCGAATGGTTGCATGGTGTCCGGTGCGGCTGTCATGGCGATCCTCTCGTTGATCTTGTTGTAGGCCAGGGCGGGGCGCGTTGCATATATAGACCGGCCCGGGCCCGCGAAGTAATCGGTCCTGCCAGGCGTGCACATCAGCATCTCTGAACGGCGCACAGGGGCGTGGCCCCTGCGCTATCCTCACGAATAGAACCTGTTCTAACTACGAGGGGTATTTCATGGCACCGTCCGCAGAAGCAATTCGTAAGACCGTCGAGGCATACATGAACGCGGTTGCCACTGGCACTGCCGACGAGGTTGTCGCCCTGTATGCCGAGGGTGCCACGGTCGAAGACCCGGTGGGCACCGATGTGCGTACAACCCGCGAGTCGATCCACGAGTTCTATTCCGTGATCGAGAATTTTGATCAGGAAGCTCACCTCGAGGCTCTGCGTATCGCGGGAAATGAAGCGGCCTTCCACTTCTCGCTCATCACCAAGATGGGTGACAAGCGGCTGACCATCACACCCATTGATGTCATGACTTTCGACGACGACGCGAAGATCACGTCGATGCGCGCCTTCTGGGGCCAGGAAGACATGATCCAGAGCTGATATGACCCTGAAGGCGATTGACGTCGACGGATTCCGTTGGCAGCTGGACGATTCGGGTTCGGGGCAAGCTGTGGTGATGTGCCACGGCTTCCCCGGTCTCGGGTACAGCTACCGGCATCAGTCCGCGGCGCTTGCGAATGCCGGGTTCCGGGCGATTGCCCTGGACATGCCTGGCTACGGTGGAACGACGCGGCCGAGTGACATCGTCGACTACACCAATGATGCTGTGGCAGAGCGCATGATTGCGCTTCTCGACGCGTTGGAGATCGACAAGGCCGTGTTTGTCGGCCACGATTTCGGAGCTCCTGCTGCCTGGACTACGGCGTTGCGATACCCGGAACGTGTTGCTGGACTGGTTTCCTTGGCCGTGCCGTATGCGCCGGATCGATTTCCGGCCCGGCCTTCCGTGATCTACGCGTCGATGGCGGCCAAACACTTTCTACACATTCACTATTTTCAGGAACCGGGTGTGGCCGAGCGAGAACTCGACGCTCACCCTCGCGAGTTCTTGCACCGACTCTTCTTCGCACTTTCCGGTGGATATCGGTACCTCGACGTCTGGAAGAATCCGTCCGAAGGCAACGGCTACCTGGACGTACTTCCGGAGGCTCCGCCGTTGCCGTGGTGGTGGCTCACCGAGGAAGACTTCGATGTCTATGTAAAGACCTTTACTGCAACAGGTTTCACTGGTGGTTTGAACTGGTATCGCGCGTACGACGCGAACTGGGAACGCAGCGAGGATTTGAACGGCGCCCACATTGCGGTTCCGACGCTCTTCGTCGCGGGTGCCGAAGACCCGGTGATCGCAATGAGCGGCCCGAAGGCGTTGGTGCGTATGAAGGAAACCGTGCCGGACCTGCGCGGAGTCCATCTCCTTGACGGTGCGGGGCACTTCGTTCAGCAGGAGCGCGCCGACGAGGTCAGTGAACTTCTGGTGGAGTTCGTGCGCAGTCTCTAGTCGAATCCTCGCAAAAGGTCTACGGTTGCGCAGATGCGAACCAGAATCGTCGATCGCGGTATTCGTGTTGGTATCACCGGAGTACTTGTTGCCGGTTCGATTCTCGCGCTGGGTGTTTCCGGCGCCAGTGCGGCGCAGCTTTGCCCGGGGTCGTCGCCGGCAATTCTCAGCGCACAGATTCCCGGTGCCGCCCTCGAGGGAGTCACCGTCGACGGGCAGGGCCGTCTGTATGCGACGGACCTGGTGAGCCGACAAATCTTCCGCGTCGACGCCCCGGGTCAGGCCGCAGTTCCGATAGCGACGGTGCCCGGTGGCGCCGGCGCGCTCGCGTGGAGTCCCGACGGTTCACTGCTGGTGGGAACCGGAACCAATGCGGGGGTTCTGATCGGCGATCTGACGCGGCAGGCGTCCGTAGCCCGGGTCGATGTCAATACCGGCGCGGTTACGCCGTTTGCGGGCGGTTTGAGCGCCGCAAACGGCTTGGCAGTGGCACACGACGGAACAATCTTCGCTACCAATGATTTCGGGTCGCTGATCGGCAAAGTGAGTCCGAACGGTGCCGTCGACCCGGCGTGGGCGAATCTTCCGAGCGCAAACGGTGCGGCGCTGAGTTCGGACAATCGCTGGCTGTACGTCTCGCGTACGTTCGCCAATCCCGGAGTCAGCCGTATCTCTGTCGACAATCCGGGATACTCCGAATCGTTGGTCGATCTCGGTGGGCTTGAAACCTTTGCTGCACCTGACGGTTTGACGCTCGACTCCTACGATCGTCCGATCGTCCCGACGGATATCAGTGGCGAGGTGTGGCGCATCGACGGGCCCGGCCAGTACTGCGCGCTTACCAGCGGACTGCAAGCATCGAGTGTGCTGACATACGGCCGCGGCACCTCAGGTTTTGCGGCCGGCCATCTCTACCGCGCCGGGTTCGACGGCCGGATCTACGAGATTCCCGCCGGCTTCGATCCGGGGGCGCACGCTGCGACGCCTTGATCGTCCGCTGCATCTAGTGTCCGAATCGTCCATACTGAGGTGCATGGCGGAAACGAGTGCAATCGATGAGGCCCAGACAACCCTGCCTGGAACGTCACTGCCGCCGATACCGCAGCCTCTGCTGACTCCTCTCACCGAAGCCGCGATCTTCCTCGTCTTCACCATCGACGAGGGCGGTGATCAGGCTGTTCACGACATCCTGGCGGACCTCTCCGGCCTGCAGCGATCCATCGGATTCCGGGTGCCGGCGGGCGGGTTGGCTACCGTCGTCGGAATCGGCTCCGATGCCTGGGATCGACTGTTCGAGGGGCCGAGACCAGCGGAATTACATCCGTTTATCGAATTGACCGGCGACACTCATCACGCACCCCGAACGTCGGGTGATCTGCTGTTTCACATCCGTGCCCGGCAGATGGACCTGTGTTTCGAGTACGCGACTGTTGTGACGAACCGATTGGCTGGGGCGGCGACGGTGATCGACGAGGTCCACGGGTTCAAGTACTTTGAGCAACGGGATCTGATGGGCTTTGTCGACGGGACCGAAAATCCTTCGGGGCAAGCAGCATTCGTTGCCGTTACGATCGGTGACGAAGATCCCGAGTTTGCGGGCAGTAGCTACGTCATTGTGCAGAAGTACCTCCACGACATGTCCGGGTGGAACACTCTGCCTACCTCCGAACAGGAAAACGTCATCGGGCGTTCAAAACTCGAAGACCTCGAGATGGACGACGAGACTAAGCCGCCCAACGCGCACACTGCGCTCACGGTCATCGAGGACGAGTCCGGGCAGCAGATTCAGATCCTGCGTGACAACATGCCGTTCGGCCACGTCGGATCGTCTGAGATGGGCACGTACTTCATCGGGTATTCGGCGTCGCCGACCGTGACCGAGCAGATGCTGACCAACATGTTCATCGGGAACCCACCCGGAAACACCGACCGGATTCTCGAATTCTCCACTGCTGTAACCGGAATCAACTTCTTTGTTCCGACGGCAGATTTTCTGGACGACCCCCCGGATCTACCGACTCGTCTTGTGCCCGCATCGAAGTCCACAGCGCCGAACTCCGACGGTTCTCTCGGAATCGGCAGCCTCAAAAGGAGTGACTGGTAATGACAAATCTGCACCGCGATCTAGCACCCGTTTCGGCAGCAGCGTGGGCCGAGATCGAGGAAGAAGCCAGCCGCACCTTCAAGCGTCACGTGGCCGGCCGACGCGTCGTCGACGTCGAAGGTCCGGCGGGTGTTGATCTAGCCTGCGTTGCGTTGGGCCATCAGGTTCCCATCAGCTCACTCGCGGACGGTGTGATCGCCCACGCCCGCCAGTCGCAGCCGATCATCGAGCTGCGGGTGCCGTTCACGGTCAGTCGTCAGGCAATCGACGACGTCGAGCGTGGCGCAAAGGATTCCGATTGGCAGCCGGTGAAAGATGCCGCGAAGAAGATCGCGTTTGCCGAGGACCGCGCCGTGTTCGAGGGATACCCGGCCGCGAACATCACGGGTGTTCGCGCTAGCGGATCCAACCCTGAACTGGCGCTGCCCGCCGACGCCAAGGACTACCCGGAGGCCATCAGCCAGGCCCTCACGTCCTTGCGTTTGGCTGGCGTCAACGGGCCGTACTCGTTGCTGCTCAACGCCGAAGCTTTCACCCAGATCAACGAGACCTCCGATCACGGCTACCCCATTCGCGAGCACATCCGACGCGTACTCGACGGCGACATCATCTGGGCGCCGGCTATCGACGGTGCATTCCTGATGTCTACTCGCGGTGGGGATTACGAGCTGCATATCGGGCAAGACCTGTCGATTGGTTACCTGTCTCATGACGCAAACTCGGTGGAACTGTACTTCCAGGAGTCGATGACCTTCCTGATGTACACGAGTGAAGCTGTTGTCTCACTTACGTAATAGACTCTGATACCACCGGCGACGAACTGGAGGCGTCTTCCGTGAGCGTTTGCGAGCCAGTACTTCCGATGCCGCGGCGAGGGCATCGCGGTCGAATCCCGGAGGTGGCTGGGTGCCGTCGACAAGGGCGCGAACCAGGGCGGCCTGGCGATTCTCGAGACTGCTCATGCGCGTGACCAGTGGGTTCCGGCGGTGATGCGGCTGAGGCCGGCTGCATCGGCGATGGCATCAAGTTCGTCAAGCAGTTCCAACGCCGGCGGATAGTTGCCGTCTCGCTCGAGCATGACTGCCGGGTGATGCCCTTCCGCGGTGAGACGGGTGAGCATTTCCAAGACCGGTTCGGGTACGGGATCGGTGTGAGTGTCGTGATATCTACCGTTGCGAAAACTGCCGCCCGCGATGTGGCAGTAGGCAATGTGATCGAGCGGTAGCCGGCTCAATTCCGTCCACGGATCACGTTGTCGATTAAGAACATTGGCGTACACATTGGCAATGTCCAGAACGAGATGCACGCCGGTACGTTCGATCAGCTCGGACAGGAATTCTGCTTCCGTCAGCTCGTTGTCGGGCCAGTCGAAGAGCGCCGCAATGTTCTCCACCGCCAGTGGTGCCGGTAAGGAGTCCTGGGTTCGGGTGATGTTGCGGGTGAGTGCATCCAGAGCTTCATAGGAGCGGGGTACCGGGAGCAGGTGCCCGGCCTCGATGCCGCCGGCCCGGACAAATGCGATGTGCTCACTGACCATCGGAGCGTCGAGCAACTCAGCCACCCGCGCCAGGTGATCGATGCGGCGAGGGTCCAGCATCTCGGCGCCGCCCAGCGACAGTGAGATGCCATGAGGGATAACCGGAACGGCCAATCGTTCCAGTTCGGGAGGCGCGGCGCTACCGATGGATTCTGCAATCACCTCACAGAATGCGAGGTTGTCGAGTTGCGCGATTATCCCGGCAATTTCAGGGCGCCAGCCGATACCCAACCCTTGCAGGATCACCCGCCGCATCCGCTGGAACCACCGCCGCTGTCGGAGCTACCACAACTGCTGTCACCGCCACCGCCACCGCCACCGCCGTCGGATCCGCTCGAACTCCCGCCGCTGCCAGTGCCGGCTCCGGGGCTAGCCGATACGGCACTGGCCAGGGATGGATCGATGAGAACCAGTGCCCCGGTCCCGAAGAGGGCAGCAGACAGGCCCGCATATGAAGGTCCGTAGCTTGCGAACGAGGGCCGTAAACGCGGTGAGAGGTATGAGTTCTCTTGTTTGAGGCGCTCGAGTTCTGCATCTCCGAATCTGGTTCGTCGAGTGTCGGTGCGTAGGTAGATGATCAGTGCCACCAAGACGGCCATGGTTGCGAGTAAAAAGCCGACAGGGTGACCACCGGCGGCACCTGCGACGAGTCGAATGACGCCGACAGCAATCACAGCCAGGATCGGGGCGATCCGTATGGCAGCCTCGACACCGCTTTGTGGGCGCAGAAGATAGCCCTCGTCCGTCAGCGTTGAACGTAGTTGAGCTAGTGGGGTATTCAGCCTCTTTACCAGGCGAACATGGCGGAGCGGTACCGAGCCTTTGCCGAGCTGTTCGTGGACCGTCCGGGTGAACCAGTCGAGGTGCTGCTTGTCTTGCGCGAACAGTGCGCGCTTGATCTTCCCTCCGGTCGTGATCATTTCAGCACTGCGGAGGATGGTTACCGACGCGAGAATCGCCTGAAAATCACTGGTTAAGGCACCGACTTCCGGAGGGGTCAGTGGGCGCGTTGCTCTGCCGGGAGATTCCCGGGCGCGCATCCGAAGCGTCAACGAGAGGGCAACGGCGACAGTTGCTCCCACGAGGTACCAGAGCAGAAACGTCTGACTCGGGATTCCCCAAGTGTCGCTCTTCATCGGGTCCCCGTAGGCCGGAGGACTATCTCCGTCGGATGGGCGTCGGCCGGCGTTTCGACGGCCGTGCGCACTGCTCGCGCGACAGTGGATGCCTCGAGGAAGAGTGTCGGATCGTAATCCCCACCCTCGCCGGCCACTATGGTGCGCTGCATGTCGGTATCGATGCGTCCGGGGTGGATGGACGTCACGCGCAACGACGGCTCCTCGAGTCGCAGGGCGTCTCCGAAGGCGCGGAGCGCGAACTTACTGGCGGCATACGACGCCCACCCGGCGTTGGCGCGTAGTCCGGCACCGGAGTTGATGAGAACGACATGGCCGTTCGCGGCGCGCAATGCGGGCAGGAGTACCCGCGTCAGTTCGGCGACGGCAATGACGTTGGCTTCGAAGGTGCGGCGCCACTGGTCGACGGAGGATTCTTCGATGGTGCCGAGGTCTGCGATACCGGCGTTGTGAACCAAGACGTTCAGATGATCGATCGAGCGGGCAGCGGCAGCTACGGCGTCGTAATCGGTGAGGTCGACGGGCCACGGCGTCGATCCGGACAGTTCAGCCGTTATCGACTCGAGAGAGCGTGCGGACCGTGCACCCAGCAGCAGGTTGTGGGTGGGTGCCAGTTCGCGTGCAATGGCAGCTCCGAGGCCGCGGCTGGAACCGGTGATCAAGGCAGTAGGGCGCATTCGCCCAGCCTAGCTAAGTAGACGTCCTAGCCAATCAGCGCGTAGATCGTGGCCGGCGATCCCGAACCGCCCCGATTAACGGTGCCACCCACCAGTATGTGAGCTCCGGTGGTGGGTAGCGCGCTCAGGTTGGCCAGATTTTCCAGGCTGATTCGACGCTCACCGTACAGAAGTTTCGAGACTGCGTAGCTGCTGTCATTGCCGGGGTCCGGACCGAAGGTATCGATACCCAGTGCGCCCTGTCTGCCCAGCCGGCCGGAGGTGAGGAGCCACTGAACAGCTTCGATGCTGAAGCCTGGCTGATGGCACACGCCGGAATCATCATTGTTGGCGTAACTATCTGTGCCCCAATGTGACTCCCAGCCGGTCCACGCGATAACCGCCGACCCGTTCGGTATGCGTCCGTACTGCGATTCCCACTTTTCCAGATCGGCGACAGTGAGGATGTAGTCGGCGTCGTTGCCCGCCTGCCCTCGTACGTCGATCTTCACTGCCGGAAGATACAGGTCTGCCGGATCCAGTTGATCTGCGGTGAGTCCGCCAATTTCGAAGTGTGCCGGTGCGCCCCAATGTGTTCCGGTGTGTTCACCCTGCCTCACGTGCTGCAGGTAGTAGCCGTCGGCTTCGATGGTTGCAGCGATCTCCAGTGTAAATTCCGGATCGCCGGGAAAGATCGGCGTAGTCGCGGGGTCGTTGACGTGCGATAGAGAAACGATGTTCTGGGTCTCTCTGATGATGTTGCCGGGCACAGACTCCCACGACGACCATCGTAGGTTTCGGACGGCGATCACCTGGCCGTCGGGACGGGTGTCGACGTACTGCGAGTATTTCCGGGCCAATGCATCGATCGCTTTTTCTGCCTCGGGCGTTTGTGGCTCGAGTATCTCTGCCTCCCCATCCGCCCGTACCCACCAGAGCTGAGACCAGTCGTCGTCGTAACGATCGACCAAGAGACTGACTCGCGGGTTCTGTGAGATATTTCGGAGCCGACGAAGCGCTGTGGTGGTTTTCGGTTTGTGGTCCACACAGGAATAGAGGGTGTCTCCGACCACCACGAACACGAGCGGCACGATGTGCGGAACTCCATCGGCGTCGGCAGTGGCCAGACTTGCCACCCGCGCTGCGGCGAATCGTGCTCTCGGATCGTCCATAACCACAGCGTAAAGCCATCAAGGGTTGCCGCAAGAGCCTGGTGACGGAACAGTGGACTCATGGAACCGGGTGAAGCGCTTCGTGAGATCGCATACTGGCTCGAACGATCGCGTGCCGAAACGCACCGGGTGAAGGCCTACCGCCGGGCAGCGGAGGTTTTTGCGGGGCTGTCGGACGACGAGAAGGAATCGCGTCGCAAAGCCGATAGTTGGAAGGCGCTCACCGGGATCGGCCCCAAGACAGCCACCATCATCGCGCAGTCTTACGACGGGGTGCCCGACTATCTGGCGGAGTTGCGAGGGGAGGCTCAGCCGATTGGTGACGGCCCGCTGCGTCAGGCATTGCGCGGTGATCTTCACACGCACTCCGATTGGTCGGACGGCGGTAGTCCGATCGAGGAAATGATGCGACGAGCGGCAGCGTTGGGCCACGATTACTGCGCGCTCACGGACCACTCGCCGCGTTTGACGGTTGCCAACGGGCTCTCGGCAGATCGTCTTCGCGCACAACTCGACGTCATTGCCGGGCTCAATGCGGAGCTGGCGCCGTTCCGCATTCTCACCGGAATTGAAGTAGACATCCTCGAGGACGGCTCGTTGGACCAAGACCCGGATCTTCTCGACGAGCTCGATATCGTTGTTGCGAGTGTGCATTCCAAGCTCAGATCCGAACGCGAAGCTATGACGCGCAGAATGCTTGCTGCAGTGCGTAATCCGCGCGTCGATATTCTCGGCCATTGCACCGGGCGTCTCGTGGAAGGTGCTCGCGGCACGCGCCCGGAATCGCAGTTCGATGCAGAAAAGGTCTTCGAGGCGTGCCGTGAATCTGGTACTGCCGTCGAGATCAACTCGAGGCCCGAGCGTCGTGACCCGCCATCGCGGCTGATCGAGTTGGCGCTCGAACTGGATTGCCTCTTCTCCATTGACACCGACGCTCACGCGCCCGGTCAGTTGGCGTGGCAGGGCTACGGTTGTGAGCGGGCCGAGAAATGCGGCGTCGACGCCAATCGGGTGGTCAATTCCTGGACTGTCGACGTGCTTCTCGACTGGGCGGGCAACTGAGAGTGCCGAAAGTCCGAATATTGTTGGTGCCCTTGCTGGCTGTCGCAGGTGTGGCGTGGGCCTGTACGGCCTATCCCTACTTGACCGAGACGGTGTCCTTCACGCCGCCGGATGCAACTGTGCTCGAGAAAGCTGACTGCTCTGGCAGTGAAGTCCTCGAACAGCTCGCCGGTGTGGAGTTCTCCAGTGTCGAGCAGGCTACCTGGAAACCTGGCTATCCACCTCGGTCATTCGATCCAGTGGCTCTGGTGCGTTGCGAGCTCGGCGAAGACTCTTCGGGTGCAACGACTCTCGACACCGTTAGGCTGGAAGGAAATCTTGCTGCGGTCAAAGACGACTTCAGAGTCGACTCGAAACGCTTCCCCGACAATGTTCAGGCGGACTGCGCGATCCGTGAACTTGCGCCGGCCAGGCTCTGGCTGGTGAACAATTCGGGGCTGGTGATTCTTCCGGCCTGGCCATTGCGGCCATGCGGGTTGCAGGACGGACCGCTGGAGTCGATCCAGGCTCTGCGCGAGGTGGGGCGGGAGCAGGTTCCGGTGGTATTGAATCCCCCGGGTAGTCCCGGTGTTTGTCGGGCCGTCAGCGAAACATTCGAGGCGAGAACCGTCGATGATGTCGAGCGA
Source organism: Rhodococcus sp. OK302 (assembly GCF_002245895.1). Classification (NCBI taxonomy): domain Bacteria; kingdom Bacillati; phylum Actinomycetota; class Actinomycetes; order Mycobacteriales; family Nocardiaceae; genus Rhodococcus; species Rhodococcus sp. OK302. The sequence continues at coordinate 951,232 of NZ_NPJZ01000001.1, read as the reverse complement.
GACACAACCCGCGTCGAGGATGCGCATGCAAAATTTGGAAGCGCGATCGCTACTCCCCGTGATGACGTCGGTCGGCTGAACATTTGTCGACATGAAGGGTCGGATGGCGTATTCGAATCTGCAGTGAGGTTGACGCAGAATGAAAGTAGCGACTTCACTCGAATGTTGGCAACCGCGCCGGTGGCGCCGCCCTGCGATATGAAAGCTAACCGGATGGCATCGACAACTCTGATGCGTGCCGATGGTTCAGGCGGTACATCGGTGACTCTGGAACTCGACGGGTGCCGACGCATGCGTATCGGTTCTGTATTTCGATCGGTACCGGAATCGGCAACTGCAATACTTTCGAAATGACCGGCGTTTCGGCCGTGAAGGCGCATTGACGACGTGCGGACTCCACGCCGGGCTCTATCCGGTGTGGAGTCTGACGCGTATGTTGTTGTGCTGCAGCATCAACACCGCTGGGTCGAGCGACGCGGTTTCTGCTCGGGGTCGATTGCCGGCGGCGGTATGAACCACGGTTTGTGGTCGCTGCCCATCTTGATTTCCCACTGGCCGGCGAACCCGGCTTTGCGGTGCATCAAGGTGTGGTGTGAACGGCAAAGCAGGACAAGGTTGTCCATCACTGTCGGGCCGTTCTGGGACCACGGTGTGATGTGGTGTGCGTCTGTCCAGGCGGGGACGCAATCGCAGCCGGGGAAGGCGCAGCCTTTGTCTCGGGCGATCAGTGCGGTCCGTTGCGCGGCTGAGACGAGCCTTTTCAGGGGGCTGACGTCGAGGGGTGCGCCGTTTTCGTCGAGCAGGATGGTGGAGAGCAAGCAGTCACATGCCAGCATGCGGGTGCGGGTGATGCTCAGTGGTCCCATCCAGGGCATGTGCCCGACATCAAGGTCGTCGAGACCGTCGAGACCGTCGAAATCGAGAGCCGGTTCATCGTCGGTGTCGTTGGAATCATTTCTGCGCGTGCTGGCGCATGTGCGGTGCTCGGCAAGGTCTTTCGCGTTGACGTGCACGTTCACGTGTGGGCGCTGGCCTCCGTCGACGCCGGTGGCAGCGTTGTCGAGGTAGCGGCGGATGAGTTCGGTGAAGGCGTCGGCGGTGCGTTTGGCGGCGGACCGCGCGTCCGGGGTGCCGTCTGCGGCTGGGGTGGGCATCGACAACCCCGAAAGGGCCGACAACAACATTTCGCCGGTCAGCGAGTCGAAATCGCCTTTGATTGCGACTCTCCCGTTCAGTGTCGGGGAGATGCGTAGTTGGTTGCGGTCGTCGTCTTCGCCGGGTGGGGTGTCGTCGGATTCGAAGATCCGCTCCAACACTGCGATGGCGTAGCGGAGTTTGGCGGTGGTGGCTTCGATGCCGGAGGCTGCGGCGAGGAGGGTGTTGATGCAGTGTGGTAATGCTGTCTCCGGCATGCCTTTTGGTGGTGTTTCGCAGAAGGTGACGATGAGGGCGGTGTGGTCGAAGGTGAGGTTGCCGGCTTCGAATTGGGCGGCGACCGTTGGGAAGGCGCGTAGTGCGAGTCCGAGGGCGGCGATTCTGTTGCCGGTGGGGATTTGCAGCATGGTGTTGGCTGCGAGCCAGCGTCCGGCACCGCGGTAGCAGAGCACCTGTTGGTCGGGGTTCAAGGCTAGTGCGTCGACGGCGACAACCCGAATGGCTTCGAGGCGAAGGATTTCCGCGGAGGCGGTGACGGCGATTTCGCGTAGGTCTGTGGGGCGTAGTTGCCAGGTCCGGCTGCGTAGGTCGGCTGCGGATCCGGCGAGCAGGCCTGCGGCTGCGTCGTCGGTCATGTTATTGATGCTGTCGACACTCATTGAACACCCCCATCGGATCCCCCGATCCTCGCCCTGAATTGTACTCGAATGCGCGTTCGAGTCAAGTGAAAGTTTCGATGGGGGAACAGAAGTGGACTTTCGAGGCGTGAGTAGGAGCTACAACATCAGTCCTGGGTCGGTGGTCAGTCCGATGTTGAGCCAGGGTTCGTAGGGTAGGTCGCCGAGGTGCTTGGCGAATGAGCGTCGTACCGAGTCTTCGTCGGCGATCGCCCAGGTGTCCGGCCACACCAGGAACATTGCTTCGATGTACACCTTTCGACGTACCTTGCTCATGGTGAGAGCTGGTTCGTCTAAACCGAATTCGTCACGAACTTCCGCTATCACGTCGTGGACATGCGCTTGGACTTGTGCGTTGGGTGCGCCTTCGAGAAGTTCTACCATTGCAGTTCGGAGTAGAGCCGCGACCTGCGGGGCCAGCATCGCGCAACCGACAAGGACCAATGCCGAGTCGACATACCGATCCGCGCCCGAGAAGCTGGTTCGGCCCAGGATCATTGTGACGCCAGCTCCTGCGGCGACCAGTGCGCTCAACGCCGCTGATGCACCCCACTGCTTGGCCTCGGCGACCAGCAGGTCGGATGTGCGGTCGAGCTTGCCGATGTACTGCCAGATGATCACCGATATGACGGCACTGATAGCTCCGTAGGCGGCTAGCGAGCCGGCCGCGACGTCGGCTCCCCCGGCCAGAATGACACGGATTGCCTCAGCCGCTGCATAGACCAGTGTTGCCAGAAGCGCCATGCCCTGCACCGCGATAACCACGGGAGTCAAGGCTTGCTTCCCGAATGGGAAGCGCGCAGTGGGTCCGGACTCTGCGATCCGTGAGACGCGTAGGGACAGCCAAGTCAGGATCATCCCGATCGGGCGTACACGCCGTCGAGCAGGATTACCTGCGACTGTGAGATCCAACCCCAGACCGCCGCCATAACCGCCAACGCGGCCGCGATGACCATCGAATACCGCAGGGCTCTGCGTTCCCGCTCCACTGACTCTTCTTTGATGCCCATAAGTCGCGGCCTTGTTTGTTTTGATACCTCGTAGGTAGGAATACCAGCAAAACGGGCACAGGGGTGAATCACCGAGCCTGTCGGATCGCGCAGACGCCGTACTCGACGCAAAATGGACGTCTATGGCCGACCGCGGATTCACCCCGACTCAGCTCGCTGCCCGAGCCGCGTATCTGTTGCGTGGAAATGATCTGGGCACCATGACCAGTGCTGCTCCCAAGCTTTATCCACACATGTGGAGTTGGGACGCGGCGTTCGTGGCGGTGGGGTTGGCGCCGTTGAGTGTTGAGCGGGCGGTCGTCGAACTCGATACCTTGCTGTCTGCGCAGTGGAAGAACGGAATGATCCCCCACATCGTCTTCGCGAACGGCGTCGACGGCTATTTTCCCGGCCCGACCCGTTGGGACGTCAATGCTTTGGCGGCGCACGCGCCGGTTGGGGTTGCTACGTCGGGAATCACCCAGCCTCCAGTTCACGCGATCGCGGTGCAACGAATCCTCGATCATTCGCGCCGCCACGGACGTACGACGCGGGCCGTGGCCGAGGAGTTCTTGGATCGACGGTGGAATGACCTGGTGCGGTGGCATCGTTGGCTTGCCGAAGCCCGTGATCTCGAGGGCAATGGCCGCATCGCGCTGTACCACGGGTGGGAGTCGGGGATGGATAATTCCCCACGCTGGGACGCTGCGTACGCGAATGTTGTTGCGGGGCATATCCCGGCGTATCAGCGTGCTGACCTAGCCGTCGTGACGGACCTTTCTCAGCGTCCCAAGAATCATGAGTACGACCGCTATCTGTGGCTGCTCGAGGAAATGAAGTCGGTGCGCTACGACGACCAACAGCTTTCGACGGCAATGAGTTTTGCTGTCGAGGATGTATTTGTCTCAGCCGTGTTTTCGATGGCGTGTGATGTGTTGGCCACGATCGGTGAGGAGCATTCGCGACCGAATTCCGATGTGCGGGATTTGCGGGGGTGGGCGGACCGTTTCCGGCAAGGCGTTATCAGTACCACCGACGAGCGTTCGGGCGCTGCCAAGGATTTTGATCTGCGTACCGGTCGTTGGGTGAATACCGAGACCATTGCGATGTTCGCGCCGCTGTTGTGCGGTGGGCTGAGCCGTGATGCCGAGCGTGCGCTCTTGCGTACTTTTGAGGGTCCGAAGTTTTGTGGGCATCCGGACATGAGGTTCGCCGTTCCGCCGTCGACGTCTCCGGTGTCGGGTGATTTCCGTCCGCGTGAGTATTGGCGTGGTCCGGTGTGGCCGGTGATCACCTGGCTGTTCTCGTGGGCCTTCGCGCGTCGTGGTTGGGCTGAGCGTTCGCACCTTCTTCGTTCGGAAGGTTTGCGCCAGGCCAGCGACGGCAGTTTTGCCGAATATTACGAACCCTTCACCGGGGAGCCGTTGGGCAGCATGCAGCAGTCGTGGACGGCCGCTGCGGTTCTCGACTGGTTGGGGTAGCTGACTCTCATTGAGATGAGGTCGGATCCTTAGCTACCGACTCTCCTAGCCAATTAGTTGCTAGTCGACGTGTCGTTGGTCACATTGAATGCTGGTGATTGTTCGGCGTGAGCCAGCGGATTGGCGCCCTTTCGGTACATCCTTGCTTGGTCGGCTTCATTGGGTGTAGTCAGCAGCTAGGTCGCGGGTGGGTGCGACGAGTCCGCGCGCTCGCCGGAGTGGAATGGCGAGTCTCCTTGTCGACCTTTCATTTTGGCAGAATATGCCTTTTACCTGCATGTATATAGGCCAATTGCGTGATGTTTCCCCAATTCATTCCTAGTTGCTCGGGTGGGGATCTTCTGACGACCTGTTCGGCGGTCTGACATATCTGAGCAACATCGGCCGGTTTGGCCTAGTGGCAGTCGCTGTGGCGAGTTCGAGAAATTGTATCGATTCGTCTGATTTATCCCCCTAAACAAGATTATTCACCCAATTTGGGCACATAAACCAGCAACGAGTCTGTTATCTGCTACTTTGTACAAAGTAACTAGAAGATTGCTCTCGGTTCGCGGGGATTCGGGGTGCACGTCCGCAACGGACAACTTCTGCCGCTACGTACATGTGACCTCGAAAAGGAGACCTATTGGGCAACAGCGCTGGTTCAGGAAATGCCTGCTCACGCCGGATTCCAACAGACATCACCATTCGACACACCCAGACGATCCTGGAGAGAAAGTAATGCCAAACGACTTACCGCCGACAAGGTCGGCCATATTCACCGCAGGGCTGCCGCCCTGGGTGCGAGCCTGGACGGTGGTGTGGACCGCCATCGCGATGATCCTCGGCATCTCCGGCGCCACGGCAGTGGTTGCGTCAGCGCAGCCACTCCTCACTCAGGGCGGTCCGGTTCAGGCCAAGGCTCCGGCTCGCGCTGCCGTCCTTCCGGACGAGCAGCCTCCGACGGGCTGTGGGTTCGCGTCGTCCGAGCCGGACAACGGAAACTTTGCGCAGAACATCTGCTGGATCGACATGTCTTCGTTCGATCAGACGGCCGCGACTTCTCCGGCCGGGCAGACGATGACGATCCAACTGACGCCGACATACAAGATCAGCTTCAATGCGAAGCTGCTCAATTCGGTCGACAACACTGCCGGCGGATTGCCGCACCAGGGCGTCGTCGCGTCGGCGCTTCCCACCTGGTACGGCTCGGCTCTGGGCCAAGTTGCTTACCGGGGGATCCCCGCCCCGATCATGCCGGCGCTTTACCAAACTTCTGCTGAGCTTGACAGTAACGACGACGCGACACAGTCCGGTGGAACCATCGCGATGACGAACATCGTGATGACCGGTCCAAATGGCCCCGTTAACAACTACGGGCTGGTAGCCGCAGATGCCGAATCGACGGACCCGTCCACCCCAACGGACCGCGAGTTCCTCAGCTTCCAATCGAATCAGCCTCTTCGTCAGATCGATCGCACACTGGGCGTGCAAAATCCGACGGTTCCCGCGTGTGACGGCGGACTGACGCCGATGCCCGCTACCTACGTCCGATGCGATGCGTCCACGGATGCCGCGATCTGGGCAGGTGCCCTCGTTGTCGGTGCGACTGCTCCGACGACCTTCGAGGCAACATTCGGCAATACCGACGTCGAAACATCTCGTCAGGGCTTGGCATTCGGCATTCTGGTGTCCAAGGTCAAGATCGACAAGGACCTCACCCGCGTCACGCCCGGTGACGATTTCACCATCGGAATGAGCACCGGTACCTTCGCCAACGCCGCTGATGCGGCTGCAAGCGAATTGAAGAGCACCAATACCGGCGCTACGGACACCACAGCATCTACCGGTTGGCGGACGCTGCTCGCCGACGTGTCGCCTACGCCGGTCACGTTCTGGGAGAAGCCCACAACCTCTGCAACCAAGACTGCGAACTACGCGACCTCTTGGCAGTGCGAGGTAAATGGTGTGGCGACGCCTATCCAAGTAGGCGGCGTTGCACAGGCGGAACTCGCACCGGGCGACAACATCTTCTGCAAGGTCATCAATACTCCGGTTTTGGTAAAGAAATCGTCTTCACCACCTAGTGGCGATCTCGTCAATATTGGTGACGTAGTCACTTACACTTTGAATTTCGAGAATCCCGGCGCAGCTGACGCGGCAATCGACTACACCGATTACTTGGCTGATGTGATGGACAACGCGGACATCACCGGGGTTCAGGCAACAAACGGCCTCACGGCTACGCCGATCGGGCAGACGATCAAGATCGGCGGCACACTCGCTGCTAACACGACCGGAACGGTCACATACACCGCAACGGTCAAGACTCTCGGGGACAAGGTCCTCAACAACTACTTGGCGCCGGGGACCACAGCTCCTCCGACGACTTGTGATCCCAGCACCAATCTCTGTACGACGCATCCGATTCCGGCTTTCGAGCTGACGAAGACTGCCGATCCGGCTTCTGGTTCGACGGTTCAGGCCGGCGAGTCGATCACGTACACGGTCACCGGAACGAATACCGGTAAAACCGCATTGACTCCGGCCACGATCACTGATGATCTGTCGGCAGTTCTCAACAATTCCGCCATCGTGGCGAACTCCCTGACTTCCAGCGTTGGTTCGACCCCTACGGTCGCCAATAACACGCTGACGTGGTCGGGTGATTTGGCCGTTGGTCAGTCGGTTGTTCTCACCTACAAGGTGATGGTCAACGACGGCGTCGCTGCCGGCACCGTACTGAACAACAAGGTAACCGGTACTGCCAAGCCTCCGATCGGTCCGGAGATCACTCCCCCGACGGTGGAGACGAACCATTCGGTTCCCGGATTCACTCTGGCGAAGACCGCCAATCCGGTTTCTGGTTCGACGGTTCAGGCCGGCGAGTCGATCACCTACACCGTGACCGGCGCCAATACCGGTAAGACGACGCTCGATCCGGCGACGATCACTGATGATCTGTCTGCCGTTCTCAACAATGCTGCGATCGACGGCCCGATGACGGCGACGATCGACGGTGCGCCTGCGGCTGCTCCGACACTGAGCGGCACCACGTTGACGTGGACGGGTGTGCTCGAGGCCGGCAAGTCGGTTGTTCTCACCTACAAGGTGAAGATCAAGGACGGCGTCGCTGCAGGCACCGTTCTGAACAACAAGGTAGCCGGTACGGCGAAGCCTCCGACAGGTCCGGCGATCACTCCCCCGGCTGTGGAGACAAACCACTCGGTTCCCGGTTTCACGATCACGAAGTCCGCTGTGCCGCCGACGACTACCTCCGTCAACGGCAACGACACCATCACTTACACGGTCACCGGTTCCAATGCCGGTAACACCGCGTTGGATCCGGTGACGATCACCGATGATCTCACTGCTGTTCTGTTGCACTCGAAGTTGCAGGGTGTGCCGACGGCGACCATCGACGGTCAGCCTGCGACAGCTCCCGTTGTCAACGGCAATACGTTGACGTGGACGGGTGTTCTGCCGGCGAGTAAGTCGGTTGTTCTCACCTACGCGGCGAAGGTCGATGCCGGTGTTGCGGGTGGCACGGTTCTGAAGAACCATGTCACGGGTATCGCGAAGCCTCCGACGGGTCCGGAGATCACTCCTCCCGCTGTGGAGACCGAGCATCCGGTGACGGCTGCACCCGGTTTCGCAGTCACCAAGACCGCTGCACCCGTTTCGGGTTCGACGGTCAAGGCCGGCGACACCATCACCTACACGGTCACCGGTTCCAATACCGGTAACACCGTGTTGGATCCGATGGTCCTGACCGATGATCTGTCGAAGGTCCTGAGCAACGCCCTGATCGAAGGTGCTTTGTCGGCGACGATCGACGGTGCGACGCAGGCTGTTCCGACACTGACGGGTACCACGTTGACGTGGTCCGGTGCGGTGCCGGCAGGTAAGAGTGTTGTTCTCACCTACGCGGTGAAGGTCAATGCGGATGTTGCCGGTGGCACCATCTTGAACAACTCGGTGACGGGTTCGGCGACGCCTCCGGGCACCGTAACTCCGATCACGACGCCTCCGGTGGAGACCGAGCATCCGGTGACGGCTGCACCCGGTTTCGCAGTCACCAAGACCGCTGCACCCGTTTCGGGTTCGACGGTCAAGGCCGGCGACACCATCACCTACACGGTCACCGGTTCCAATACCGGTAACACCGTGTTGGATCCGATGGTCCTGACCGATGATCTGTCGAAGGTCCTGAGCAACGCCCTGATCGAAGGTGCTTTGTCGGCGACGATCGACGGTGCGACGCAGGCTGTTCCGACACTGACGGGTACCACGTTGACGTGGTCCGGTGCGGTGCCGGCAGGTAAGAGTGTTGTTCTCACCTACGCGGTGAAGGTCAATGCGGATGTTGCCGGTGGCACCATCTTGAACAACTCGGTGACGGGTTCGGCGACGCCTCCGGGCACCGTAACTCCGATCACGACGCCTCCGGTGGAGACCGAGCATCCGGTGACGGCTGCACCCGGTTTCGCAGTCACCAAGACCGCTGCACCCGTTTCGGGTTCGACGGTCAAGGCCGGCGACACCATCACCTACACGGTCACCGGTTCCAATACCGGTAACACCGTGTTGGATCCGATGGTCCTGACCGATGATCTGTCGAAGGTCCTCAACAATGCCCTGATCGAAGGTGCTTTGTCGGCGACGATCGACGGTGCGACGCAGGCTGTTCCGACACTGACGGGTACCACGTTGACGTGGTCCGGTGCGGTGCCGGCAGGTAAGAGTGTTGTTCTCACCTACGCGGTGAAGGTCAATGCGGATGTTGCCGGTGGCACCATCTTGAACAACTCGGTGACGGGTTCGGCGACGCCTCCGGGCACCGTAACTCCGATCACGACGCCTCCGGTGGAGACCGAGCATCCGGTGACGGCTGCACCCGGTTTCGCAGTCACCAAGACCGCTGCACCCGTTTCGGGTTCGACGGTCAAGGCCGGCGACACCATCACCTACACGGTCACCGGTTCCAATACCGGTAACACCGTGTTGGATCCGATGGTCCTGACCGATGATCTGTCGAAGGTCCTCAACAATGCTGTTATCGATGGCGCTTTGTCGGCGACGATCGACGGTGCGGCGCAGGCTGTTCCGACACTGACGGGTACCACGTTGACGTGGTCCGGTGCGGTGCCGGCAGGTAAGAGTGTTGTTCTCACCTACGCGGTGAAGGTCAATGCGGATGTTGCCGGTGGCACCATCTTGAACAACTCGGTGACGGGTTCGGCGACGCCTCCGGGCACCGTAACTCCGATCACGACGCCTCCGGTGGAGACCACTCACCCGGTGGTGGCCCCGGACATCAAGGTCGAGAAGATCTCGAACCCGGCTTCCGGTACCAGTGTCGTTGCCGGCAACACGATTACGTACACGTTGAAGTTCACGAACAACGGAACCGGTGACGGTGTCGTCTCGTACTTCGATGATCTGCGTGGTCTGGTCGACGATGCGGTCTTCAACAATGATCTGGTGGCTCAGCCTGACCTGACGGCGACTGCGAATGCAGCGTTGGACGGCTTCACGGTTTCGGGTCCGATCAAGGCCGGCGACAGCCGCACGGTCACGTACACGGCGACGGTCAATGCTGACGGCGCACGTGGCGACAGCAAGGTGCTCAACGTGGTGATTCCGGGGACTACTCCTCCGGTTGATCCTCCGGTCACCTGTGATCCGGCAACTCAGATCTGCACGGAGAACCCGGTTGTTTCCCCGAACCTCGAGGTCGTCAAGACCGCGAACCCGGCGACCGGAACAACTGTGACCGCGGGTCAGAACATCGACTACACGCTCACCTTCCGCAACACCGGAACCGCTTCTGCGGTAGTCGATTACACCGACTTCCTCTCACGCGTTCTCGATGATGCAACTCTGGTCTCCGATCAGCCGGCCTCTTCCGATGCCGCGTTGACCGCTGATCAGATCGTGAACAAGCAGTTCCGTGTCCACGGCGATCTCGCTGCGGGCGCAACGGTGACCGTCACCTATTCGGTGAAGGTCAATGCCGCGGACTTCGTTCCCGCTGGTGACAACAAGCTCGACAACTTCGTGGTCAAGCAGGATCCGACCACACCCGAGGTGCCGCCGACCGAGCCTCCGACCACGACTCCGTGTGTCGCCGGCGATGCTCTGTGCACCGAACACCCGGTTGTTTCCCCGAACCTCGAGGTCGTCAAGACCGCGAACCCGGCGACCGGAACAACTGTGACCGCGGGTCAGAACATCGACTACACGCTCACCTTCCGCAACACCGGAACCGCTTCTGCGGTAGTCGATTACACCGACTTCCTCTCACGCGTTCTCGATGATGCAACTCTGGTCTCCGATCAGCCGGCCTCTTCCGATGCCGCGTTGACCGCTGATCAGATCGTGAACAAGCAGTTCCGTGTCCACGGCGATCTCGCTGCGGGCGCAACGGTGACCGTCACCTATTCGGTGAAGGTCAATGCCGCGGACTTCGTTCCCGCTGGTGACAACAAGCTCGACAACTTCGTGGTCAAGCAGGATCCGACCACACCCGAGGTGCCGCCGACCGAGCCTCCGACCACGACTCCGTGTGTCGCCGGCGATGCTCTGTGCACCGAACACCCGGTTGTCGGTACACCCGCTATCGAGGTACTGAAGTCCTCCGACCCGGCCACCACGACGCATGTCAAGGCCGGCGACGAGATCAAGTACACGCTCACCTTCAAGAATGTGGGCACGGCAGCAGGCCAGATCGATTTCTTCGACGATCTGACTGATGTCCTCGATGACGCGGCAATCAAGGATGCTCCGAAGACCGCGGATTCCACCCTGGTGGTTTCCCCGATCACGGAAAACAAGTTCACTGTCACCGGTGAATTGGCAGCAGGCGCAACCGCGACGGTGACGTACACCGTCAAGGTCAACCCTGCGATCGGTACGGAGACGGGCCCCGGAATCAACCCCGGTGTTCTGACTAACTACCTGGTGGTTGGTGGCGAAAACCCGCCGACCGAGTGCAAGCCGGGTGACGCTCTGTGCACCGAGCATCCGGTGGATCCGCCGACGACCACCACTACGGTGCCGCCGACGACCACCACGACTCCGCCGGTAACGACCGAACCGTGTGTGGCCCCGACGACCACCTCTGCGGTGTCTTCGTCGACGACCACCACGTCCGCTACACCGACGACGTCGGAAACCTCCACGGACGCAACGTCCACGGAGACAACTGAATCCACCAGCACCACGGTGGAGACCACCACGGAGGCAACAACTACCCCCGAGGTAACTGTGGATCCGTGCATCCCGACGACAACCACGCCGCCGGTCACGACGGATCCGACGACGACGGTCCCGCCGGTTACGACGACGGTTCCGGTTACGCCGACGATCATTGTTCCGCCGATCGTCATTGTTCCGCCGGTTGTTGTTCCGCCGGTTGTCGTTGTTCCGACTGTTCCGGGTCAGCCGAACCCGACAACGGTTAACCCGGGCAATCCGGGTCAGCCGAAGCCGACGACCGCGCCGCCCAAGGGTGGAACGATCAACTCCGGTGGTGGCGCTGGTGAGAGTGGCGTTGATACCACCTTGCTGGTTGCTGGTGGACTGGTTCTGATGTTGGGACTGGGTACCGGAATTGTTCTCCTGATGCGCAAGCGTCGTGAGGAGGGCGAGGACTGATCCTTATGAGGGTCTGATGTAGATGATGTGGGGCAGGTCGCAGTTCGTAGGCGACTTGCCCCACAGTCATTTCCGGAGGAAATTTTCTAGCGTTGGACCAACGCATGAGCGTTCCTGTGTAGACGGCAATGCAGACCAATCCACCACGCTTTCGATGTATGGCTGAGCGACGGATTGTCAGGACACGAGCAAGTTCACGCCGATCGTGATGGCTGCGGTAATCGTTTTAGCGGCTCCGGGGCTCGCAGCGGCGGATCTTCCACGAGGGACGAATGCTCCATGTGGACAGTATGTTTCGTAGCGGCAGTGCGTGAACGGTGTGGGGATCGACTGGTTTCAGGTCGGGGTATGAGTTCGCGATGGTGAAGGCCACGGAATCGTTGAATTACGTGAATCCGTAGTTCGTTGTGAGAGTGGGAAGCATCTAGTGCCACACGGCCAGCTCCCGACTGATTGGCCTGGAAGCATTCCGACAGCTAACAATGGATTAGCTGAACGGCAGCTGTAATTTCGGCGAAAATCTGACTGATTCGGCGAATTACATGGCGGTAACTGTCTTTGTGCTTGTGTCGGTTTGATATGCGATCAATCAGACATACCGGACCGTTCGTCCGGACCGTTTGCAACCTCCTTTGATCGGTTCGAGGACTGATTTGCATGATTTTCCGCCTCCGGCGCTTCCGTCGCGAGGGTCGAAACAGTGCGTGCCAATGACTGATTTGCTCTGTTCTTGCGAAACTGTAGAAGTGGGCTTGAAGATCAAGGTCGCGTTTCTGGTGCCAATGCGTATGCTTCGTGGTTTGTTGAGCAGGCACTATCGAAATTTTGATTGATTCAACTGTCGTGGACGATGCGCGTGTTGAACGCGCTCGACGGCGTGCCGGAGGGGTTCCAGCTCATTCGAATGGAACCGGATGGCTGGGACGGTTGCGGTCTGTCCGTTCGGACGACGCTCCCCGACCCAATGTGTCCAATACGCACAAGAAAACTGGAATCAGTCTGTTTTGGCCCATTTAACTGGGCGAGTTGTCTGTTATCTGTTATCTTAATCGAATTAACGGGAAGATTGCTCTCAGTTGGCGGGGTGCCGAGAGCGGAAGTCCTTCATGGGACGGCTCTTCCAACGCGTATGTCGTGTTACCTGAACAGGAGCCCTGCATGTTTGGACCGGCAACTTCAAGGCCGATCGGCTTCACACCGGTGTTCAGGCCCGGTTTGACTCCCGAAGCCCGGGTTCACGCTTTGCCTCGTCTCGAATCGCAGTTCCCTGAACTTCGATCGGGCACACCCTTGGGAGCGCACAATGCCTAACGACTCATCGCAAACAAGGTCGGCCATATTCACTGCAGGGCTGCCGCCCTGGACGCGGGCGTGGACGGTGGTGTGGACCATCATCGCGATGATCTTGGGCATCTCCGGCGCGACGGCAGTGGTTGCGTCAGCGCAGCCACTCCTCGCTCAGGGAGGTCCGGTTCAGGCCAAGGCGCCGGCTCGCGCTGAGGTCCTTCCGGACGAGCAGCCTCCGACGGGCTGTGGGTTCGCGTCGTCCGAGCCGGACAACGGCAATTTTGCGCAGAACATCTGCTGGATCGACATGTCGTCGTTCGATCAGGGGCAGGCAACGTCTGTCGATGGTCAACAGATGACGATCCAACTGACGCCGACATACAAGATCAGCTTCAACGCGAAGCTGCTCAATTCGATCGACAACACAGCCGGTGGATTGCCGCACCAAGGCGTCGTCGCATCGGCGCTTCCCACATGGTACGGCTCAGCTCTGGGCCAAGTTGCTTACCGGGGGATCCCCGCCCCGATCATGCCGGCGCTTTACCAAACACCTGCCGAACTCGACTTGGCGGACGACGCGACACAGTCGGGTGGAACCATCTCGATGACGGACATCGTGATGACCGGTCCAAATGGCCCCGTTAACAACTACGGGTTGGTAGCAGCCGATGCCGAGTCGACGGATCCGTATAACGCGACTGACCTCGAGTTCCTCAGCTTCCAATCGAATGAGCCTCTTCGTCAGATCGATCGCACAATGGGGCTGACCAATCAGGGCGGTTTGTCGGTTCAGGCGTGTGACGGCGGACTGACACCGATGCCCGCTACCTACGTCCGATGCGATTCCTACAAGCCAGGGGCGGTCACGAAATGGCCAGGTGCCCTTGTTGTCGGTGCGACAGCTCCCACCACCTTCGAGGCAACATTCGGCAACACCAAAGCCAAGACTTCTAGTCAGGGCTTGGCTTTCGGCATTGTGTTCTCCAAGGTCAAGGTTGATAAGGACCTCACCCGCGTCAATCCCAATGATGACTTCACTGTTGGCGTGAGCGACGGCCGGTACGCCGATGCGGCAAGTGCTGCAGGAAGCATCATCTCGAGTGTCAAGACTGGTACATCAGACACCACTGCATCTACCGGTTGGCGGTATCTGCTTTCCGACGTGAATTTGTCCAATACGATTACGTTCTGGGAGAAGCCCACCGACACAGCAACGAATCAAGCGGACTATCTGTCGACGTGGTCCTGCATCGTCAACGGTGGAACTGCGACGACGTCGACAGGGACAGTTGTTCAGGTTCCGATCGCGATCGGCGATAACGTCAACTGCAGCGTCAAAAACACGCCGGTTCCTGCTTTCCTTATCGCGAAAACTGCTGTACCGCCTTCGGGTTCGTCGGTTCAGTCCGGGGACACGATCGAGTACACGGTGACTGGTACCAATACCGGTTTGACGGATTTAACGTCGGTGACGATCACCGATGATCTGACGAATGTGCTGGCTAACGCTGCCGGTGGGGTTCTGGCCGGTCCGGTGGTGGCGAAGGTCGACAATGTTGTCGTTCCGGGGACGCAGTCGTTTGCGGGCAACATTCTGACGTGGACGGCGATGAATCTGTTGCCAGCGGGTAAGAGTGTGGTGCTCACGTATTCGATTAAGGTCAAGACAGGCATTGCCGTGGGGACAGTCATCAACAACAAGGCTAAGGGTAAGGCGACGCCTCCGACCGGTCCGCCGATCACGACTCCCGAGGTGTCGACGAACCATACGATTCGCGGTTTCACCGTTGCGAAGAGCGCTGTGCCACTCTCGGGTTCGTCGGTTCAGTCCGGGGACACGATCGAGTACACGGTGACTGGTACCAATACCGGTTTGACGGATTTGACGTCGGTGACGATCACCGATGATCTGACGAATGTGCTGGCTAACGCTGCCGGTGGGGCTCTGGCCGGTCCGGTGACGGCGAAGGTCGACAATGCTGTTGTTCCGGGTACACAGACATTAGTGAACAAAAGATTGACGTGGACGGCGACGAATCCGTTGCCGGCCGGTAAGAGTGTCGTGCTCACGTACGAGATTACCGTCAGTGACTATATTGCCGATGGCACGGTGATCAACAACAGGGCGTTCGGTGTGGCGACGCCTCCGACAGGTCCGCCGATCGTGACTCCTGAGGTATCGACCCAGCACTTTACGTCGATTATTGCTGTCACCAAGACGTCAAATCCGAATAAGCTTACGCAGGTCAAGGCCGGCGACACGATCACATACACATTGACGTTCACGAACACCGGTTCCGGTGTCGGTCAAGTGTCCTTCTTTGACGACCTGCGTGGTCTGATCGACGATGCGACCTTCAATAACAATCTGGCGCCACAGCCCAATCTGGTGGCTACACCGTATGCGGTGGGGACGCCGCCAGTGGTGAACGGTTTCACGGTGACTGGTTCGTTGGGCGCCAATGAGACACGCACCGTCACATACACGGCGACGGTGAAGTCCGATGTCGATCGGGCGGCGGCGGGTGCCGACAACTATGTGGTCAACAATGTCATTCCGGGCTCGATACCTCCAGTAACGGAGCTGACGCCGCAGAGCTGCATCAGGCCGCTTGAGCCAGGGGTCGGTGCTGTGCCTCTCGTGTGCACGACACATCCGGTAGTGTCGCCGAATTTGACGGTCGTCAAGACCGCGAATCCGGTCTCCGGCTCGCAGGTTCTGCCCGGTCAGGACGTCACCTATACGTTGACGTTCACGAACACCGGAACAGGTACGGCTGCGGTCGATTACACGGACTTCCTCTCTCGTGTTCTCGACGATGCACAGATCAAGACGGCGCCGGTGTCCTCGAACGGGTCGTTGATTGCGGATCCGATTGCGGGCGGTAAGTTCCGGGTGCACGGCACGGTGACCGGGAATGTTCCGGTGACGGTGACGTATGTGGTCACCGTGAATGCGAAGGATGTGGTGCCGGCCGGTGACGGTCAGCTCGACAACTTCGTGGTCAAGCAGGATCCGACCACGCCGACGGTGCCTCCGGTGGAGCCGCCGATCGACACTCCGTGTGATGCGGCCAGCACGTTGTGCACGACGCATCCGGTGGGGGATCCGAATCTGACGGTCGTCAAGACCGCCGATCCGGCCTCCGGTGGTCAGGTTCTGCCCGGTCAGGACGTCACGTACACGTTGACGTTCACGAACACCGGAACCGGCAGTGCCGCGGTTGATTACACGGACTTCCTGTCTCGTGTTCTCGATGATGCGGTCGTCAAGACCGGTCCGGTGTCCTCGAACGGGTCGTTGATTGCGGATCCGATTGCGGGCGGCAAGTTCCGGGTGCACGGCACGGTGACCGGGAATGTTCCGGTGACGGTGACGTACACGGTGACGGTCAATGCTGCTTCTGTTGTTCCGGCCGGTGACGGTCACCTCGACAACTTCGTGGTCAAGCAGGATCCGACCACGCCGACGGTGCCTCCGACCGAGCCGCCGATCGACACTCCGTGTGATGCGGCGTCGACGTTGTGCACGACGCATCCGGTGGGGGATCCGAATCTGACGGTCGTCAAGACCGCGGATCCGGCCTCCGGCTCGCAGGTTCTGCCCGGTCACGACGTCACGTACACGTTGACGTTCACGAACACCGGAACCGGCAGTGCCGCGGTTGATTACACGGACTTCCTGTCTCGTGTTCTCGATGATGCGGTCGTCAAGACCGGTCCGGTGTCCTCGAACGGGTCGTTGATTGCGGATCCGATTGCGGGCGGCAAGTTCCGGGTGCACGGCAATGTGGTTGCGGGGACACCGGTTTCGGTGACGTATGTGGTGACGGTCAATGCGAAGGACTTCACCCCGAAGGGTGACGGTCAGTTGCTCAACTTCGTGGTCAAGCAGGATCCGACCACGCCGACGGTGCCTCCGACCGAGCCGCCGATCGACACTCCGTGTGATCCGGCGTCGACGTTGTGCACCACGCATCCGGTGGGGGATCCGAATCTGACGGTCGTCAAGACTGCGGATCCGGCCTCCGGCTCGCAGGTTCTGCCCGGTCAGGACGTCACGTACACGTTGACGTTCACGAACACCGGAACCGGCAGTGCCGCGGTTGATTACACGGACTTCCTTGCTCGGGTTCTCGATGATGCGGTCGTCAAGACCGGTCCGGTGTCCTCGAACGGGTCGTTGATTGCGGATCCGATTGCGGGCGGCAAGTTCCGGGTGCACGGCAATGTGGTTGCGGGGACACCGGTTTCGGTGACGTATGTGGTGACGGTCAATGCGAAGGACTTCACCCCGAAGGGTGACGGTCAGTTGCTCAACTTCGTGGTCAAGCAGGATCCGACCACGCCGACGGTGCCTCCGACCGAGCCGCCGATCGACACTCCGTGTGATGCGGCGTCGACGTTGTGCACGACGCATCCGGTGGGGGATCCGAATCTGACGGTCGTCAAGACCGCGGATCCGGCCTCCGGCTCGCAGGTTCTGCCCGGTCAGGACGTCACGTACACGTTGACGTTCACGAACACCGGAACCGGCAGTGCCGCGGTCGATTACACGGACTTCCTGTCCCGGGTTCTCGACGATGCAACGGTGAAGACGCAGCCGGTGTCCTCGAACGGGTCGTTGATTGCGGATCCGATTGCGGGCGGCAAGTTCCGGGTGCACGGCACGGTGGGTGCCACCGCGGTCACGGTCACGTATGTGGTGACGGTCAATGCTGCTTCGGTTGTTCCGGCCGGTGACGGTCACCTCGACAACTTCGTGGTCAAGCAGGATCCGACCACGCCGACGGTGCCTCCGGTGGAGCCGCCGATCGACACTCCGTGTGATGCGGCCAGCACGTTGTGCACCACGCATCCGGTGGGGGATCCGAATCTGACGGTCGTCAAGACCGCCGATCCGGCCTCCGGCTCGCAGGTTCTGCCCGGTCAGGACGTCACCTATACGTTGACGTTCACGAACACCGGAACAGGTACGGCTGCGGTCGATTACACGGACTTCCTTGCCCGGGTTCTCGACGACGCAACGGTGAAGGATCAGCCTTCGGTGATCGGTACCGGCCTCACGGCCTCGCCGATCTCGGCCGGTTCGTTCCGGGTGACCGGCAATGTGGTTGCGGGGACACCGGTTTCGGTGACCTACACGGTGACGGTCAATGCTGCTTCGGTTGTTCCGGCCGGCGACCATGTGCTCGACAACTTCGTGGTGGCGGGTACGCCGACGGTGCCTCCGGTGGAGCCGCCGATCGACACTCCGTGTGATGCGGCGTCGACGTTGTGCACGACGCATCCGGTGGGGGATCCGAATCTGACGGTCGTCAAGACTGCGGATCCGGCCTCCGGCTCGCAGGTTCTGCCCGGTCAGGACGTCACGTACACGTTGACGTTCACGAACACCGGAACCGGCAGTGCCGCGGTTGATTACACGGACTTCCTTGCTCGGGTTCTCGACGATGCAACGGTGAAGACGCAGCCGGTGTCTTCGAACGGGTCGTTGATTGCGGATCCGATTGCGGGCGGCAAGTTCCGGGTGCACGGCAATGTGGTTGCGGGGACACCGGTTTCGGTGACGTATGTGGTGACGGTCAATGCGAAGGACTTCACCCCGAAGGGTGACGGTCAGTTGCTCAACTTCGTGGTCAAGCAGGATCCGACCACGCCGACGGTGCCTCCGACCGAGCCGCCGATCGACACTCCGTGTGATGCGGCCAGCACGTTGTGCACCACGCATCCGGTGGGGGATCCGAATCTGACGGTCGTCAAGACCGCCGATCCGGCCTCCGGCTCGCAGGTTCTGCCCGGTCAGGACGTCACCTATACGTTGACGTTCACGAACACCGGAACAGGTACGGCTGCGGTCGATTACACGGACTTCCTCTCTCGTGTTCTCGACGATGCGCAGATCAAGACGGCGCCGGTGTCCTCGAACGGGTCGTTGATTGCGGATCCGATTGCGGGCGGTAAGTTCCGGGTGCACGGCACGGTGACCGGGAATGTTCCGGTGACGGTGACGTATGTGGTGACGGTGAATGCGAAGGATGTGGTGCCGGCCGGTGACGGTCAGCTCGACAACTTCGTGGTGGCGGGAACGCCGACGGTGCCTCCGGTGGAGCCGCCGATCGACACTCCGTGTGATGCGGCGTCGACGTTGTGCACCACCCATCCTGTGGTCGGTTCACCCGCAATCGAGGTTTCGAAGTCGTCCGTACCGGCCACTACGGCAAGTGTCAAGGCCGGCGACGAGATCAAGTACACGCTCACCTTCAAGAATGTGGGCAATGCAGATGGTCAGATCGACTTCTTCGATGATCTGACTGACGTCCTTGATGATGCGACGATGTTGATCCAGCCGAAGACCGAGGATTCCACGCTGGTGGTATCCGCGATCGACAACAAGAAGTTCACTGTCACAGGAACATTGGCAGATGGTGCGACGGCGACGGTGACATACACCGTCAAGGTCAAGGTCAAGGCAATTGGTGATGCTGGGAACGGGAAACTGAGGAACTACCTGGTGGTTGGTGGCGAGACTCCGCCGACCGAGTGTGCTCCGGGTACTGCCCTTTGTACTGAGCATCCGGTAGTTCCGACGACGGATCCGTGTGTAACTCCGACGGTCACCCGGGGCGCTGGGGCTGTGACTACGACAAGGCCTTCAACAACGCCGAAGACTACAACGACGACGTCTGCCAAGGCCACAACGACGACAACGTCTACAACGACAACGACGTCGAGTACGCCATCGGTTGAGAAGGAGAATGGTCTGGTCGAGGGAGAGTCGGACTCCGAGGTGTCAACATCGACATCGGACACGTCGACATCGGACACGTCGACATCGGACACGTCGACATCGGACACGTCGACATCGGACACGTCGACATCGGACACGTCGACATCGGAGACTTCGGTGACGTCGACTTCCGACGAGGAAGCGGCAGCGGCACAGGCGGCAGCAGAGTCTGAGGCTGCAGAATCTGAGGCTGCGAGGGCAGCCGCGGAAGAGTCTGAGGCTTTGGAAGCTGCGGCCTCGGAGAAAGTTGTGGATCCGTGTGTGACGGAGACAACGACGCCGCCGACGTCGCCGGTGACGACGATCGTTATTCCCCCGATCATCATTGTCCCGCCGATTGTCATTCCTCCGATCGTGATCCCGCCGGTTCCGGGTCAGCCGGGTCAGCCAGGCCAGCCAGGCCAGCCAGGCCAGCCAGGCCAGCCGGGCCAACCAGGTCAGCCGGGCAACCCGAGCAACCCGAGCAACCCGGGTAATCCGGGTCAGCCGGGTCAGCCGAAGGCGACGACCGCACCACCCAAGGGCGGTTCGATCAACTCCGGTGGCGGGGCTGGTGAGAGTGGAGTTGATAGCACCCTGCTGGTCGCTGGTGGACTGGTTCTGATGTTGGGACTGGGTACCGGAATTGTTCTCCTGATGCGCAAGCGTCGTGAGGAGGGCGAGGACTGATCCTTATGAGGGTCTGATGTAGATGACGTGGGGCAGGTCGCAGTTCGTAGGCGATCTGCCCCGCAGTCATTTCCGAAGCAGCGATTCCGTTACTCGCGTATGAACCTTCACCGAATAGCCGACAAAACAGACTCAATGCTCTTACTCTCGATGAATGGCCAAGCGACGGATCATCAGGAAACTGAGCAAGTTCACACCGATCATGATGGCTGCGGCCATCGCATTGACCGCCCCGGGGCTCGCTGCCGCGGATGCTCCACGAGGGCCCGATGTGTCGTCCTGGCAGCACGTGAACGGTGTGGGGATCGACTGGTTCCAGGTCCGGGCATCGGGGCATGAGTTCGCGATGGTCAAAGCCACAGAGTCGTTGAACTACGTGAATCCGTATTTCATTCAAGATTGCCTGCGTATGAGGACGGCCGGCGTTGCACGCGGGGCCTATCACTACGCCGATGTAACTCAGTCTCCGGAGGCCCAGGCGGCGTTCTATTCAGCGATGGTCCTGGGTATCAACGGCCCCGGTGATCTGCCTCCGGTGCTGGATCTCGAGGACGGAAAAGGTCTGCCGGCTTCCCAGGTGATCGACTGGACGCACCGTTACCTGAATACGGTTCAGGCATTAACCGGGCGTCAGCCGATCATTTACACGTATCCGAATTTTTGGCGTACGCAGATGGCCAACACCACGGAGTTCAACAACTACCCGCTGTGGATTGCCGATTACAACGGGCAGAATGCTCCGGGACCGTTGCCGGGTGGTTGGTCGAACTGGACGTTTTGGCAGTACACGAGCACCGGACGTATCCCGGGTATCGAGGGGAACACGGACATCAATGTCTACAGCGGGACTCAGGGCGATTTCGGTCGTTATTCCAACAGCATGGGAGTTGGAAGCAGCTAGTGCTGTGAGGATTTGAAGTAAATGACGTGGGGCAGATCGCAGTTCGTCGGCGATCTGCCCCACAGTCGTTTCCGCGACAGTGCTAGGAGCCGATCCGCGAGCCGTCCTTCTTCCACGCCGCAATCACCGACGGGCGAGGCTGCGACGACCCACCGTCGGGCCAATGCGATGCCGGGCTCTCGACGCTTGCACCATCGGTCTCACCGGGATGCTGGACGCACACGATGACGCGCTTCTCGTCGACGATGGGGCCGCAGGTCTCGGCTCCGATGGGGACGGTGAGGAACTGCTTTGTCTCACCGCGGTTTTCGCCTTCGAGGACGACGCTGAACAGTCCGTCGTTGGATTTCAGTGCATTGCCGTCGGTGGAGATCCACAGGTTGCCGTGGGGATCGAAGGCAAGGTTGTCGGGGCAGGAGATGGGGCTGACCTTGGTCTTGTCGAAGCCGCCGAAGTAGGTGTCGGCGGTAGCCGGATCTCCGCACACCAGTAGGAGATTCCAGTTGAAGGTGGTTCCGGCGTGATTGTCCGTGATCTCGAGAACTTGACCGTTCTTGTTGTTGTTGCGGGGGTTCGGCTCATCGGCGGCCGCACCGCTGTCGACGCCACGCTTGGTGTTGTTGGTCAGTGCCACATACACTTTGCCGCTCTTCGGGTTTGCTTCGAAATCTTCGGGACGGTCCATCTTGGTGGCCCCGACCTTGTCGCCGGCCTGACGTGTGAATACGGCGACTTCTTCGGCGCTCATGCCGTCGACCAACGATTCGCCCTTGCCGTCTTCGCCGGTGCGCAGGATGGCAACCCATTCGCCGCTGCCGTCGAACTTACCGTCGGCGGGGAGCTTGCCGGTTCCGTCGATCTCGGCGGTCGAATTTCCGCTGAGCTTGGCGACGTACAGCGTGCCGGCGTCGAGCAGAGTCATGTTGTGCCGCATGGCCGCCTGGCTCTTGCCGGCCTGCATCTTTCGGCTGGAGACGAACTTGTACATGTAGTCGAAGCGCTCGTCGTCGCCGCTGTAGGCGACAACTGTTCCGTCGGAAGTGATGTAGATGGTGGCGGCTTCGTGCTTGAAGCGGCCGAGCGCGGTGTGCTTGATCGGGGTTGACGACGGATCCCACGGGTCGACCTCGACGACGTAGCCGAAGCGATTCACTTCGTTGGGTTCTGCCACCAGATCGAAGCGCTTGTCGAACCGTTCCCACTTGCGCTCGGAAGCACCACCGGCGAGGCCGTAGCGCTTCAAGCGGGCCGCGACAACAGGATCGGTGACGGCTTCGGCATTCGCGAAGTACTGGTTGAAGTTCTCTTCACCGGAAAGAACGGTGCCCCAAGGGGTTACGCCGCCGGAGCAATTATTGAGGGTACCCAGGACTTTGGTGCCGGTGGGATCTGCGCTGGTCTTGAGGAAATCGCTGCCGGCGGCGGGCCCGGTGACAACAAATTCTGTGGTCGCGGTGATGCGTCGGTTATTGGATCCGATCTCGGGAACCAGCTTGCCGCTGCCGGATTCACCCTTGACCTGCACGACGGAAAGTCCGTGGCTGGCCCAGCCGATCTTGACCTGCTCTTCGGTGGGATTCTGGGCGTCGTATCCACGGAACATTGCCGGCTCGGTGGAGTACTCGTGATTGACCACCAGCAGGTAGGTGTTGGGTGCTCCGTCGACGGGAAGCAGCCCAGCGAAGTCGTTGTTGAATCCGAACTGTAGTTCCTGCGCTGCGGCAGTTTGCTTTTCGAAGTCGAATGCGGGAGCTCCGGCGAGTACTGCGTCGCCCCAGCGGATGACGACGCTCTCTTCGTAGCCGGTGGGGACAGTGACTGCGTCCGCTTTGTTGGGGGCGACGGCGGAGAAGTTGGTGCCGGCAGGCGTGCTGCCCGTGCTGCCACCACTACTACCCGCAGAGCCGGTTCCCGGCGCTGCTTCTGCACTGTCGGAACAGGCGACGAGTGCGCTACCGGCGCCCACTGCCAGAACTGCCATGCCACTTCCGCGGAGCATGCCGCGTCGGCTCAGAGCTGTGCGGGCGATATCGCGGAAGTACTCGCCCTGCGAGTTGTTGGGTACCTCGTGCGAGCAGGCATTCCCGCACTTGTACTGGCACGTGATCGACGCGCGTGAAGACATGCCGTCATGTTTGACGAACAAAGCCAAAGGCTTGATAGCCACGTGAACTCCCGAGTTTCGATGTACAGACTCGGGAACCGTAGAAGCCTTAAGCGAGGGTAAAGGAACGAAAAAATGAACGGGAGAACAACGAGGTGACCCTAACCGTGTAAATCACCCATGACATTTGTCATCGCTCACCCATGAGGGTGTCACCTCAACCGATGACACCACGCACTGTTTTCGATCGAGTGCTCCGACAAAGCTTGGAAGCATGAGAGAACCACACGAAGGAACCTTCCTGACCGACCTGATGGAGTTCGGCCCCGCACCGACGATGGGCCGCGAACTCGTGGTGATCGTGCTCAACGTTGCGGTCTTGGCGGTGTTGTTCGCGATTGTCGGGCCGACCCCGGTGGTCTGGATCGCGATAGCCGTGGTCGGCGTTGCCATGGGGGTTCGATTCCTGATCGGGCTGCGCGGATGGAACCGAGCGGCGGCACAGCGATGAAGGGTGATCCGGTAATCACAGTGGACGGTATGTCCCGGCGTTACAGTTCGGGGAAGGATGCGTTTTACGCAGTCCGTGATCTGGACCTTTCAGTCGACGAAGGTCAACTGTTCGGACTCCTCGGAACAAACGGTGCCGGAAAGACTTCCAGCCTCGAAGTGATTCAGGGGCTCTCGCGGGCAACCGAGGGAACAGTACGCGTTCTGGGTATGGATCCGGTGCGCGAGCGTAGGGATCTTCGGCCGAGTCTGGGCATCATGCTTCAAAAAGGCGGTCTACCACAGGATCTCACCGCACGGGAGAGTCTGTCGATGTGGGCGGGAACGTGCTCGAATGCACTACCCGTCGACGAAGTGCTCGAGCGAGTGGGCATGCGTGATCGCGGCGACACCCGCGTGAAGTTCCTCTCTGGCGGCGAAGCGCGTCGTCTCGACTTGGCTTGCGCGATCATCGGTCAACCACTGGTGCTGTTCCTGGACGAGCCGACGACGGGACTCGACCCCGAAAGTCGCCGTAACACCTGGCAATTGATTGCCGATCTGAAGGCGTCCGGTGTCACGATCATGTTGACGACGCACTATCTCGACGAGGCTGAGTCTCTGTGTGATCAGTTGGCGATCATGCACCGGGGATCGGTGGTGCGGCGTGGGACGGTTGCGGAGGTGGTCGCAGATCATCCGGCTCAGATCAAAGTGAACCGGCCTTCTCTTGCGCTTCCCACACTGCCGGGAGCCGATATGCATACCGCAGGCGACAGCGTTGTGATCACGACGGCCACTGTGCAGGAAACACTCACCGAACTCCTGGTCTGGGCCCAGCGAAACAACGTGACACTGTCTGGGTTGGACGCTCGCGCAGCATCGCTGGAAACCGTATTTCTCTCCATTGCAGATCAATTCGATCACCACGTGAAGTTTGAAGGGGCGTCGGTATGAACCGCATAGCAACACTTTCCCGCGCAGAGTTCACTCTTCTCGGCCGAAATCGACTGCTGCTCTTCAATGCAATCGTCTTGCCGCTCATCTTCCCCGTCGGAATGCTGATCCTCTCGCGTGACGACGGACTCTCCGATGCGGCGGTGGCGTCGGGCCTGGAAATCTTTGCGCTCTTCCTACTCGTGTTCGTCGTCTTCTACAACCTGCTTTCCGTGTACTCGACGCGGCGGGATGAATTGGTGCTCAAGCGTTTGCGGACCGGCGAGTGCAGCGACGCCGAGATTCTGGCCGGCCCCGCTGTCCCGTCGTGGGTTTTGACAGGGTTGCTGACGGTGCTTGTCGGCGTCACAGTCGTCGTTCTGGGTGGCCGTACCCCGGTCAATCCCATCCTGGTGTTTGTGGCATTCATCGGCGGTGCGGCAGTGTTCACCGCATTGGCGCTCATCACATCGGCAGTGACCCGCAATGCCGAAGCTGCACAGATCACGTGCATGCCGATCCTGATCCTGGCTTCGGCCGGGATGTCGAGTATCAGAAACATGGTGCCGGACAACATCGCTCGTATTCTCGATTTCACACCGATGGCAGCAGTACTGGACCTCGTAAATTTGGGATGGGTGGGACGCACGTCATCCGAGCTGACCGAAGCCGGCGCTGCGGCAAGTTTTGCGGACACCTTCGGTGCAGCGGGTCAACCGCTGCTCGTCATGGTTGCATGGATCGTCGGGTCCGTGTTGATCGCCAACGTGCATTTCCGCTGGGAACCGCGCTCGTAGAAACTCTGAGAAGGTAGTAGCCATGATTGTGGAAAACTTCGGACGCTGGAATCCGACCCGGGCATGGCGAACTGCGTCGAATGTCGACAAGGTTCGTCTCTACACGCGCCAGTCATTTTTTGCCATCGGTCTGTTCTTCGGTGGTTTCGGGGTTTGCACCGAAGTGATGGCGGATCAGTACCTGGTGGCGATCTTCCTCGGAATCAGCGCGGTGGCTGCCATCATTGCGATTGCTCGAATTCCAGACTTGGGCGGCGTTGTAGTGGAATCGGTTCGGATTCCATTGGCGGTGATGACTGTGGCCGCGCTCGCCGCGACAGGAATTGCGTTGGTTCGCGGCGACGATTCCGGCCCCTATTTCTGGCTCGCGGCCGTTGTCGCCGTACCATTCGCGGCGTTAGTCGAACTGCGATGGCTGATCCTGGCAGCAGCGGCGATAACCGTCGGATTCGTGATTGCGGGGCGGGCAGACATCGGTGTCTTCGTAGGCAGCGCCGTCGCATTCATGACCGTGACCGTGCAGATGTCCGTGTGGCTTCTGCGCATGGTCACCGAGCTCGACGAGGCACGAGGCGCGGCAGCGGCGTTGTCGGTAGCCGAAGAGCGTCTACGCTTTTCGCGCGATCTCCACGATGTAGTGGGTCGCGCGTTGTCGGCAATCGCGGTGAAAAGTGATCTGGCAGCTACATTGTCGCGCCGCGGCGACGATCGCGCAGCTCAGCAGATGGACGAAGTTCGTGATCTGGCACAGGAATCCCTCGTCGAGGCGCGGGAATTGGTGCGCGGCTACCGATCCATTGCGTTGGCGTCTGAATTGGCGGGAGCCCGGTCATTGCTCGAGGCTGCGGGAATCGCGACAGATATTCGTGGATCCGCAGATGCATTGCCGATCGAATTGGCCGAATCCGCAGCCTGGGTCGTTCGTGAAGGCGTGACCAACATTCTGCGACATTCGTCCGCTCAGCGTGCCGTCATCGAAGTGGCCGGTGGATCGGTCTCGATCACCAACGACGGCGCCGGACGACAACGGGACAGCGACGGTACAGGTTTGAACGGCCTGCGTGAGCGCGTCGAAGCGGTAGGTGGCACGCTCGATGTGACGCGTGGCGGCGAAGATTTCACGCTCACCGCATACTTTTCACACCCGACGAAGGAGTCTCGGTGACCGAGCCGATCAAGGTACTGCTGGCCGACGACGAAAATCTCATCCGCTCTGCCCTCGCGATGATGTTGTCCCTCGAGGACGACATCGTTGTTGTGGTGGAGGCGGAATCGGGTGAAGCGGCTGTAGTTGCCGCGACAAAATTTCGGCCTGATGTGGCTGTTCTGGACCTGCAGATGGCCGGTATCGACGGCATCGAAACAGCTCAGGAGATTGCAAAATCCGTGCCGGGATGTAGGTCGATCATCGTGACCAGTCACGGACGTCCGGGTTATCTGAAAAAGGCACTCGCAGCGGGGGTTCGAGGATTTCTTCCCAAGACAACGTCCGCAACCACTCTCGCCGAGGTTGTTCGTAGCGTTCATTCCGGGGGGCGGTACGTCGACCCGTCGCTGGCCGCCGAGGCCATCGGTGCGGGTGACTCGCCGCTCACGCCGCGCGAAGCCGACGTGCTCGAGTATGCGGCCGATGGGGCCTCAATCGAGCAGATTGCTTCCCGCGCGCACCTGTCGGCCGGGACCACGCGCAACTACTTGTCCTCGGCCGTCACCAAACTCGGTGCGGCAAATCGGCATGAAGCTGCGGTGATCGCCCGCCGTCAGGGTTGGATTTAGGCCTCCGCCTGTGCGCCTTTTTGGTAGCGCGCACTACCAGAAAGGCGCACAGGGCCGAAGGCCCTAAAGGACTTGCGACAAGAACGCCTGCAAGCGATCTGTTGCCGGATCATCGAAAAGCTGCTCCGGCGTTCCTGTTTCGACAACCGCGCCGCGATCCATGAACAGCACCTTGTCGGAAACCGAACGCGCGAAGCCCATTTCGTGGGTTACGACGACCATGGTCATGCCGGATTTCGCGAGATCCGCCATCAGGGCCAGGACTCCCTTGACCAGTTCGGGATCCAGAGCAGAGGTGGCCTCGTCGAAGAACATGACCTCGGGTTTCATGGCCAATGCCCGGGCGATTGCCACCCGCTGCTGCTGGCCGCCGGACAGATTGCCCGGACGCGAATCGGCCTTCTCTCGCAGGCCTACCAACTCGAGTTGTTCGAGTGCCAACGAGCGAGCGGCTTCCTTGGACAGTCCCTTGAGTTTGCGCGGTCCCAAGGAGATGTTCTCGGCCACGGTCTTGTGGGGGAACAGATTGAAGTGTTGGAACACCATGCCGATGCGCTGGCGCAGATGATCCGGATTGTCTTGCAGCACAGACTTTCCGCCGAGCAGGACGTCGCCCTTCTCGGGTTCGTGCAGACGGTTCAGTACGCGGAGGAGCGTCGATTTACCCGAACCCGACGGACCGATGACGGTGACGGTATTGCCGGCGTCGACGTGCAGGTTGACGCCGCGAAGCACCTTGTTGGCGCCGAAGGACAGGTGCAGATCCTGGCCGGTGAGGGATACGGATTTCAGTTCTGAGCTGGTCATGTCGTCAGCCCCTTTCCACGACGATGGACTGCTCGAGCGGGTCCAACGTGCCGGAAGTATCGGCGCGCCCCGTTCGGAGTCGATGGTCGATGTAGTTGACGAGGTGTGTCAGTGGAATCGTCAGCGCGAGATAGAAAAGACCGGCCGCAACCAGTGGGGACAAGCTGCCGGTTTGGGCATTGAGGTCGCGTCCGACGGCAAAGAGTTCACGCTGAGTGACGAGCAAGCCGAGGAAGTAGATCAGCGACGAATCCTTGATCAGTGCGATGAACTGATTCATCAGCGCGGGCAGAACGCGTCGTACGCCCTGCGGAATGACCACCAGCGACATGGATTTGCGGTAACTGAAGCCCAACGCACGAGAAGCCTCGAGCTGACCCGGCTCGACGCTCTGGATGCCGGATCGAAAAATCTCACCGATATATGCCGACGCGAGTAGCGACAGCGCCGCGACTCCCAGCCAGTACGGATTGCTACCGGTGATGCCCTTGACGATGGGGCCGACGCCCAAGCCGATGATCAAGATGATGACGACGGCAGGTAGTCCGCGGAAAATATCGGTGTAGATGCGGGCCGGCCAACGAAGCCAACGAGTTCGTGAGAGTCCGGCGACGGCCAGCATCATGCCCAATGCAGTGCCGATCACGCCCGACGCGAGGGCCAGGACAAGGGTGTTGGGAAGACCGGTCTTGAGTAGATCGGGGAACGCCTTCTTGTACAGCTCCCAGTTGAAGAACGTGTCTTTGAGCTGCTCGAGTGTCGATTTTGGCTGGTAGGTCGCAGTCTCGGTCCCATCGGCCGGATTTGCCGCAGCGATCGCCGCGAAGTCAGGCAGCTCCGGTGCAACTGCAGCTTTGGATCCTGGCTTCCAACCTTCGGGGAGCTCACGCGGCACCCACTCGGAGTACAGCTGAGCCCAGGTCCCGTCGTCGATGACGGCGTCCAGGCCCGAGTTGAGAGCGTCGATAAGTGGCTGATTTTCCTTGTTCACAGCCCAGCCGACAAAGTTGTTGACGGAAAATGTGTTCTCGACGATCGAGGCGGGATCACCGGGTGCGATAGTGCCTTCGGCTTGCTGCGACGGCGCGATCCAGGCGTCGATCTGGCCGGTTTTGAGGTTCGCGTAGGCGGTCGCGTAGTCGGGGAACTTCACTGGATCGAGCTTCAAGGTGTTGACGACGTAGTCGTCCTGAACCGTGCCCTGCACAACCCCGATGCGCGTCGACGCATTCAGATCGCCGAAGCCGGTGATGGGACTTCCGTTGGGAACAACAAGAGAGAAGTAGCCGAAGTCGTAGCCGTTGGTGAAGCCGACGGTGTTACGACGCTCGTCGGTCGTCGTGATGGAGGAGGATCCGACGTCGAAGCGTCGGCCGGCCACCTGGGAGAGCAGACCGGCAAATTCGGTGCCGACGAACTCGACCTTCAATCCCAGTTTGTCGGCGACGGCTTTGAGCAGTTCGTTGTCGTATCCGGTGTACTGATTTTCGGAGTTGACGCAGATGCTCGGGGGTGCGTCGCCGAGAGTGCCGACGGTGATGACTCCCGGTTTGATCAGGTTCAGTTTCGCGGTGTCGATTTGATCGAGCGGGGTAACTGTGGCCGTGGTGTACCGGTCTTCGGCACCGGCTCCGGCGGCAGCATCGAGGTTGGTGGGCGCCGCTGTAGCCGCGCCCACTCCGGGTGGTGAGCAGTGATCTGTCGAAGCTGTGGGCGAATCGGAGCTACTCGAGCATGCAGACACGGTCAGTGCCAGCAAAACGATGAGAAGCAGTGCCGCCACTGAGCGGATCTTCGCTGAGACGGAGGAAAGCATGCAAAAAGCGTAGTCCAAAAGGTAGCTGTACCTGGGTGTGAAGCTGATGCCACGATTCGGACTTGGTGTGCTTGCGCTGCGGTCACGCCTTCGAATCCGCCTGATTGAAAATGTCGCTGAGTAAGGAATTGCTTGCCATCCAAACAACGCCAAGTTATTGTTTGTCATACAAACAAGTAGGAGTGCGTTGATGGCTACTGAGGCAGTACCGGCAGCGCGTGCGACGCGTGAATCCGGCAAGCAGACCCGCCAGGCACTTTTCGACGCGGCCACTGCACTGTTTCTCGAGCACGGCGAGTGCGTGTCCATTGCCCAGATCTGCGCGGCCGCCGGAGCCCACCCCAACCAGGTGACGTACTACTACGGCTCCAAAGAAAAGCTCTTTGTCGAGGTTGCCTGCTCCGCCGTCCTGCGCGTCGGAAAGCGAGCAGAGATTGATGCCGCCGACGCCCATACCGTCGGGGACTACGCCGAGAAGTTGGTTGGTTCCCTACTCGGTCCGGGAGCTCCGAGCGTCGAAATTTTTGTCGAAGCCATGATCATGACGGGCCGCCGCGGCGAACTGCGCACCCTCATCTCCGATACCTTGCGGACGCTGCATACATCGGGCGAAACCGCCTTGCTCCGCACTTTGGTCCGCACCGGTTGGCAACTGCGTGCGGGCATCGACGTCG
This sequence comes from Rhodococcus sp. OK302, assembly GCF_002245895.1. Lineage (NCBI taxonomy): Bacteria > Bacillati > Actinomycetota > Actinomycetes > Mycobacteriales > Nocardiaceae > Rhodococcus > Rhodococcus sp. OK302. Next base: position 920,246 of record NZ_NPJZ01000001.1, on the reverse strand, counting down.
AGTCCAAGGCCTTCTGGTCTGCGATCTTCGGCCTCGTCATCCAGAAGACGGCCACCGGCGAGAGTTTCGGCTACTCGCTCGAGGAAGCGGTTGCCGTCATCTTCGCCACCCTTCAGATCCCTGATGCCGTACTCAACAGCTCAATGGGTTGAATCTCCTTTCCCGACAAGAACTTCTAAGGATCTTCCAGATGAACATCGTTCGTGTATTCGACAGCAATACCGCCAAGTCGCCGGACAAACCGTTCTTGATCTCGGGCGGCCGGGGGCATACGTATCAGCAGGTTCACGACGGAAGTCGTCGTGCTGCCGGGTATCTGGCAACTCTGGGCGTCAAGCATGGTGACCGAGTTGCGTTGATGTGCTTCAACACTCCGGGTTTTGTGTACGCGATGCTCGGCGCTTGGCGTCTGGGCGCCGTTGTGGTTCCGATCAACCACAAGATGCAGACACCTGAAGTTGCGTACGTTCTCGAACACGCGAAGGTGTCGGTGTGTGTTTTCGACGGTGAACTGGCACCGATTGTCAGCCGCCTCGAAACGACGGCCAAGCTGGTCAGTACAGACTCCGCAGCCAAGGGCTTCGACTTCTTCGACGACGCCATTGTTGTTGCCGACGCAGTGGACGGTGTCGAGATCGATGAAAATGATCCCGCTGAAATCCTCTACACCTCGGGAACTACCGGCGCACCGAAGGGTTGCGTGCACAGTCACCGAAATGTAGTGGGAGTAGCCATCACTGCCGGTTTGGCAGTCTCGACCACTCGCGACGAGCGACTGCTGATGGCCGTGCCGATCTGGCACGCCTCACCACTGAACAACTGGTTCATGTCGACGCTGTACATGGGTGGAACCGTTGTTCTGCTGCGCGAATACCATCCGGTCAAGTTTCTGGAAACGGTTCAGGAACAGCGGATTACGCTGTGCTTCGGTCCGCCCGTCATCTACACCACCGCACTGAACATGGTGCCCAATTTTGCCGACTACAACCTCGGAAGCGTCCGCGCCTGGCTGTACGGAGGCGGTCCCATCGGCGCCGATGTTGCACGGCGACTGGTGGAGTCCTACGGCACCACCGAGTTCCGTCAGGTGTACGGCATGACCGAAACCGGCCCCGTCGGAACTGTGCTGTACCCCGAAGAGCAGTTGACCAAGGCCGGCTCCATCGGAAAGTTTGCACTCGCCGCTGTGGATCTGCGTCTGGTCGGCGAAGACGGCAAAGACGTTGCGCCCGAGCAGATCGGCGAGATCTGGCTGCGCGCCGACACCGTCATGCTGGGCTACCTCGACGATCCCGAAGCCACTGCTGCAGCCTTCGCGGACGGCGGTTGGTACCGCACCGGCGATCTCGCTCGAGCGGATTCAGACGGCTATCTCTTCATCGTGGACCGCGCCAAGGACATGATCATCACCGGCGGCGAGAACGTCTACTCCAAGGAAGTGGAGGACGTGATCTCGGGTCACCCCGACGTGATCGACGTAGCCGTAGTCGGCAAGCCCAACGTGGAGTGGGGCGAAACCGTTGTCGCGCACGTCGTGTGGCGTGAACCCGGCGTCATCGATGCCGACGACATCAAGACCTACCTCTCGGACAAGCTGGCACGCTACAAGATTCCGCGTGAAGTTGTCTTCACGTCAGTTCTCCCGCGTACGCCGACAGGCAAGATCCAGAAGCACCTCATTCGCAGTGCGAGCTGAAAGGCCAATCATGACTGAAATTACCGAGAAGACCGTCACGCATCCGGCTCCCCATCGCACGCATGCTGTGCTCAATCAGTCCGTGCCCCGCACCGACGTCAACGAGTACCTCCTCGACCCGGTGCTCGCCGAAGGCGTAGTCCGCCACGATGCCGCCTGGGCTGCAGACGAACTCACCGATATCGGCGAACTGGTCGGCAGTGCAGGATTCCAGCACGACGCCGAGCTGGCCAACACCGTCATCCCCGAACTTCATACGTTCGACCGTTGGGGCAACCGCATCGACGAGGTGGAATACCACCCGTCGTACCACCGCATCATCTCGGCGGCAGTAGCTCACGGCGCGCACACCTCGGCCTGGGAAAACCCGAAGCCGGGCGCCAATGTTGCTCGCGCAGCGGCCTTCATGATGTTCGCGCAGGTCGAGCCGGGTCACTCGTGCCCCATCTCCATGACACACGCGGTCATTCCTTCGCTGGAACTGCAGCCCGACGTGGCCGCTATCTGGAAGCCTCGCGCCCTCTCTCGTAGCTACACCCCCGAGTTGGATGCTCCCGGAAAGGCATCCGCGATTTTCGGTATGTCCATGACGGAGAAGCAGGGCGGCTCCGACGTGCGGGCCAACACCACGGTCGCCAAGCCTGCGGGTCGCGGTGGCCCGGGTGCCGATTACCTGCTCACCGGCCACAAGTGGTTCTGCTCCGCACCGATGTCCGACGCCTTCCTCGTTCTGGCCCAGGCCGAAGGTGCTGCCGGCGAAGGGCTTTCCTGCTTCCTTCTTCCCCGCATCCTGGCCGACGGCACCCGTAACGTCTTCCGTATCCAGCGGTTGAAGAACAAGCTGGGCAACAAGTCCAACGCGTCCTCCGAGATCGAGCTCGACGGCACAGTCGGCATCATGATCGGTGAACCCGGTCGCGGTGTGCGAACAATCATCGAAATGGTGTCGCAGACTCGACTCGACTGCATCCTCGGCAGCGCCGCCGGAATGCGCCAGTCCGTCGCCGAGGCCGTGTGGCATGCCCGCCACCGCAGCGCATTCGGCGCCGTACTGGCCGATCAGCCGGCCATGACGTCCGTCCTGGCAGACCTGTCACTCGAGTCCGAAGCCGCCACCATCACCGGTCTTCGGTTGGCGCGCGCTCAGGACAACGACGCCGACGATCAGGAAAAAGCGTTCCGCCGTCTCGCGACCGCTGTCGCGAAGTACTGGGTCTGCAAGCGTGGACCGCACCACTCCTACGAGGCCCTCGAATGCCTCGGTGGCAACGGATACACCGAAGACTTCCCGCTGGCTCGCCGCTACCGCGAACAGCCCGTCATGGCGGTCTGGGAGGGCTCCGGCAACGTCATCGCGCTCGATGTCTTGCGCGCCATGACCCGTGAATCCGATTCCGTCGCAGCCTTCGACCACGAAGTGAATCTCGCTCGCGGCAACAACCCCGTCCTCGATCAGCACCTCGACAAGGTGCGTCGTCAACTCGGCGAACTCGCCACGATGGCACCCGCCGACGCGCAGTTCCGCGCGCGTAGCGTCGTCGAAGCCATGGCTTTGGCGCTGCAGGCTTCGCTGATGGTGCGTTATTCGCCGGCTGCGTCCTCCGATGCATTCATCGCCGGACGCTTGGGCGCCGATCGTGGCCACGAGTACGGAACCCTGCCGGTGGGAACAGATTTCGCCGGGATCCTCGCTCGGGCTTAATCGACTGTCAGCAGTACTGCACTCGGTGCGTCAATTCGTACTCGGTACCGGCCGTCGGTACCGAGTACGTTTTCGTTCGAACTCGGTGTGAAGGTGCCGTTTTTCGCGACCGTGGAATTGGCGAACGTGGCACCGTCGACAGCGTCGGGCGACGCTGCGGTCAATCGCTGCACGGAGGCGGAAGTGCCGTCTTCTCCAACGATTTCGACGTTGACATCACCGTTGAAAGCCCGATCCATATTGTTGACGATCACCTTGACGGTGCCGTCGGGCAGGCGGACTGCATAGGCCGAAACGTTTGCGGCGCCGGATTCGACTGTGGTGGGCAAGATCTGGCCACCAACGAGTTGGCTGAGCATGAGCAGGCCGTAGTAGTTCGGGTTGGCCTGAGCCTGACCGGCCTGGCGAGCATTGTCGTCGGCAAAGCAGATGAGTGAGTAGCTTTCACAATCGTCGGGCTGATTGTGCAGGTTGATGCCGGTGACGCCTTCACGTGCTGTGGTCATCAGATAGTCGACTGTCCACAACGCCGCGCCGAAGGAGTTGGTAACTCCTTCCTTTCCTTCTTTTGCCACCGAGTTTGTCTCGGCCAGTTTAGGTTCGAGTCCGGCATGTTCGGCCTTGGCGACGAAGTCTCGAATGAACGTTGTTTGCTTCACGGAGTTTTCGCGCGACATCAGTTTGTCGACGCTGGGGAGTCCGCCGATGAGATCGGAACTGGCCGAAGTGAATCCGACCCTCGCAGTGTTCACGTACGGGTAGTAGTGCTGATTGAGGTACTTACTCTCCGAACCGAATGCGGAAATGTACGTGTCCAACCACGGATTCACCACGGCTGAGGCGATCACCGGATCAATCAGTTGGTTGCCGATTCCGGCGCCGGCAGTATTCGGTCCTTCGATCGGCACTCCCGGAGCGGCGGCACGGATCGCGTCGCGGTAGGCCCGGGCGTCCGGTACGTAGGTTGCCGGAAGCAAGGGACGGCGATCTCCAGCCTTGCTGATGGGCGCGATGAGATAGAAGTTGGGCTCGTTTCCGATCTGAATTGACCGGAGAGAGTTACCGATTCGCTCCTGAGCCTCGCGCGCCTGATTCCCGGCCGCAGCGGGATCGAAGTGTGCAAAATTCACTCCGAGGTCGACGCTCCATCCTGTTGCCTCGGCGAGCTTTCCGACTCGAGACAGGTCGTCGGGAGTGACGTGCTGACCCTCTTTGGCCCAAGCCGGGACCGGAGCGTCGGGATCAGGCATCCATGCAGTGTTATCCACCTGATTGGCGCTGAAGCGCAGATTTCCGGTGCCGAGGTTCTCGAGCAGAGTATCGACATTCCCGGCCGCCGGATCGATCCACGCCTGATGCATGAGGTTGGCTTCGAAAGACAGCCCGAGGAAGTCCTTCGGAATGACACGACCCGGCTTCGTAGCGTCGACGCGAATCGTCACCGAAGGGCCAGGAACGTCTGCTGCCGCCGGCATGGCAGATAGTGAGAGCGGCAGAGCGACGCAGATACCGAGAATCGAGATTCGGTAGATCCGGACCAACTTCGAGCGCGTCAATTGGTGCCTCCCGTAGATGTGCTGGCGAGGCGACCAAGTGAACGGAGCTTCGCAATCAGGACACTACGGAGTTGACCGGTCGGGAACTTCGGTTTTCGCGAAATGCAGTCAGGCCAGCCCACTCAACGAGGGGGCCGTGTTGTCATCGCGCCACCCGATGGCCTCGACAAGTGTCGTGAGGTCGTAGTCGGGTCCACTCGCGCTGACGGTGAACAGAGTGACGCCGTCGGAAACGAGGTCTGCCGCATTCTCCAGCCCCGGCCACGGTGCAGAATGCTCCACGTCCATCGGGTTGCGCCCGACAGCAGCGCAGTGGTCGGTCAGGATTCCGGACTTGCGCAGGTGCGTCTCACGGTCCCCGAAGCTGTGCCAGACGTCGGCGTACTCGGCCACCAGGCGCAATGTCTTCTTCTCGCCGCCACCACCGATCAGAACCGGGATATTGCGCGTCGGCGACGGATTGCCCTTGGCTAGACGCTGTGTGATCCGCGGTAGATATTCACCGAGCAGTTTCAGGCGGGAGCCGGGAGTGCCGAAGTCGTAACCGAATTGGTCGTAATCCTTCTCGAACCATCCGGCTCCGATACCGAGGATCAAGCGTCCGCCGCTCAGGTGGTCGACGGTGCGTGCCATATCGGCCAGCAGATCAGGATTGCGGTAGCCGCCGCCGGTCACCAGGGCGCCGATCTCCACGTTCGATGTCTGCTCCGCCCACGCCCCGAGCATGGTCCAGCACTCGAAATGTGCGCCGTCCGGATCTCCCGTCAGCGGGTAGAAGTGGTCCCAGTTGAAGACGATGTCGACGCCCGCATCCTCCGATCGCAGGACGGCATCGCGGATCAGTCCGTAGTCGGGCGCGTGCTGAGGTTGGAGTTGAACACCGATGCGTACCGGACGAGTCATGCCACGCTCCTGCCGAGAGGAAATGGTTGTCTCTACCCATCATGGCCGGAGATGCCGGTTGGCCGCTACGTTCCTGCCGGTTTGGGCCAATTGTCCCACCTTGTCTAGCGCCCCCTTCCCGAGCGAACGGTACGTCGATCGCCTTAGATCGACCGAAAGGTACGTTCGCTCAGAAAGGGGGGATCTGCCTACAGCAGACAATCAGGAGCCGAGCCGCACACCGCCGGTAGGAATGATCGCATGACTACTTCAGCACCCACCGATACCGGCTACCGTGACCTGTTGACAGATAGGCTCTTCCGCCAACGCACCATCTTGCTTACCGGCGAAGTGAACGACGCCATGGCCGAACGCGTGTGTTCCGAACTGGTGCTTCTTGCGACCACCGACCCCAAGCGTGACATCGTCCTCTACATCAATTCGCCCGGCGGTTCGGTATTCGCGGGCCTTGCCATCTACGACACCATGAAGCTCGTTCCCAACGACGTGGTGACGGTCGCAATGGGATTCGCCGCCAGTATGGGTCAGGTACTTCTCTGCTCGGGTACAAAAGGCAAACGAATAAGCTTGGCGCACAGCCGAATCATGATGCACCAGCCCTCCGCGGGGATCGGCGGTACGGCGGTAGACATCGCGATTCAGGCCGAGAGTCTCGAGATGATGAAGCTTCAATCCCAGGAAATTCTTGCCGCTGAAACCGGGCGGACCGTAGAAGAGATCGAGACCGACAGTGATCGTGATCGGTGGTTCACCGCCGATCAAGCACGTGAGTACGGAATTGTCGATCGCGTCGTGACAACGTTCGCCGAAATCGCGCCGCAGGCAATGTTCCCCAAGATCGGACTGTGAATATCATGTCCCAGTACACGATTCCCAGCGTTATCGAACGAACACCCACGGGCGAGCGGTCTTTCGACATCTTCAGCCGGTTGCTCAACGAACGTATCGTCTTTCTCGGCACGGAGATCGACGACGGAGTCGCGAACGTTGTGATGGCTCAGCTGCTGCATCTGCAGGCAGACAACCCGGACCGCGAGATCGGTTTGTACATAAACTCTCCTGGTGGTTCTACCACTGCGATGCTGGCAATTTACGACACTATGCAGTTCATGAAACCCACGATCGCCAGCTACTGCATGGGGCAGGCGTCGTCGGCTGCTGCGGTGCTGCTCGCTGCCGGCACACCGGGGCACCGGCATGTTCTCGCCCATTCGCGGGTGCTGCTGCACCAACCGTCGACGCAAGGCAGTGGAACCATCTCGGACCTGGCGCTTCAGGCAGCTGAGATTATGAGAATCCGCGAGCAAACCGAGACGATCTTGAGCAAGCACACCGGTCAGAGCGTCGAGCGACTCCGGAAGGATACTGACCGAGACCGGATCTTCACGGCACGTGACGCGATCGCTTACGGCTTGGCCGACGTGCTTATTGAAGGGAATTGACTCAGGCCGCCATCAGGACGGGCCCGGATATCGGCTGCGGCGTGTGTCCGAAGGAGATGGAATTGAGTGCCACGATTTTGTTTCCCGAGCGGAAGAGCAAGTGTTCCAACGGCATTCCGAGAGCATCACAGATAGAGCGCAAGATCTCCGAGGACGGTTCCTTCTTGCCTCGTTCGACCTCGGACAAGTATTGCTTCGACATTCCGACTTCGGCAGCAACATCGCCTAAGGTTCGATCCTGATCGCGCCTGACCTCACGCAGTACGTGTCCGTAAGCTTCTCGAATCAGCGGGGCCTTCTGTGCGGGCACCGCAGTTCCGGAATGCTCAGAAGCATCCCTGACCAGGGTAAACTTGTGCGGCGTGTCCATGTGCCGAGTATTCCAGGCGTCCGGCCAGGTTGCCAGGAGATTCGCCGAGGGCTGACATGGTCAGCCGGTTTGAACACCGCCGGACAGGTACAGAGCTCGCAGCACGAATGCCGCCTCGGGGCCGATGATCTCACCGACCAAAGTCAGATAGCGGTCGACGAAGGCCGCTCCATGGGCGGCCTCGTCATTGTCGCCGAGATGATGTGCAAGCTCGTGCAGGACAACAAGTTCCCGCATCGCCCACCGGCCGTCGCGATCAATCGGGACGGCGATAACGTCGTTCGAGTAGTGAGCAGCAGTGTTGCCGGCTCGGGAGCGCACGGAAACCGAAACGCTTGCACGGGGACAGGTTTCAGCTACCCAATTCAACTTGAGGGCTTGATCGCAATACGCCTGAACCGACTCCACGGATCCGAATTTGCGTTCCACCGGCAAGGTGACGGAGGATCCGAGAATTTCCACAGTTCGAAGGTTTCGTTCATCCGCGCGATCGAACATGCTGCGCACCAAGGTTTCCGCGTCGTAGACGGCGCTACGCTGAGAATCTCTCACGAGCCCAACTGTCCCCGCACTCCGCCGATTTCCGGCAGATTTCCCAGTCGAGCGGACCGGGCGGCGCGATCTCCGGCTTTGCGCGCATGCGACGAATGCCCGGCGTCGGCGCGTCCGCCGCCCTTCCAGGTTCCGCGTGCTTTGGAGTTGGAGGAGTAGTAGTCCTTGAGTTCAATTTCCTTGTTACGTAACACCAAAGCAGTTTCCGAAGACGACTCGGCGACTACTTTTTTCTCCGTCTCCTGTTTGGTTTCCGTCAACCGTGCACCGATCCGCGACGCATACGCCATCTGGAAGTTGAGGCGAGCGGTTACTCCGGCGACAGGCTTACGCGTCCGCGTCGACGTCTCGCCTCGATATGCGCCCGAGCGAATGTAGGCGTCGGAATCACGCACCATTTGGAACAGCAGGCTCGAGTACAGGGCCTCACACACGTCGATGTCGCCGGCAAATCCGTACGCGAAGATCACCGCACCGGTCTGCGCGATATCGCACTGCACGTCATTGGCGGCGGCGATGGAGATGAACAACTGCGCGTAGGTGCGCAGTCCGCGTTTGCCGGGTTCGCCGATGGTGATGAGCCGTTGAGTGGGCGTCGCACGTTTCTCCGACGACGCGGTGTGCGCCCGAGCAACCGCTAAGTCGATGGCGGAACTGGTGGCCAACCGTTGCGCGGCTGCCATGAAGGCTTCACCCTCGTGGGGATTGTCGGTGGATTCTGCTTGGCGAAGCAGTGCACCGATGCGGGTCAACATCTTCTCCGAACTCACCGCCGCAGAGTACGCCCGCAGACCGACACGGCAGCTTATGCTGCTGGGGCACACGCTCACCCTCAACTCGGATCGTCCGGCACGTTCCTGCCGGTAGAAGGGATTACCAGTCATGGCTTCAGTGACATTCGAGGGCACAACCTGCCTGTTCCCGGGCTCCAATACGCCCGCGGTGGACAACTTGGACCTCGAAATCGAGAACGGCGAATTCCTCGTTCTCGTCGGCCCGTCGGGCTGTGGAAAGTCGACGACGCTGCGCATGCTCGCCGGTCTCGAGGACGTCCACAGCGGGCGCATCCTCATCGGTGACCGCGATGTGACGGGCCAGGAACCCAAAGAACGTGACATCGCGATGGTGTTCCAGAACTACGCGCTCTACCCGCACATGTCGGTGGCCGAGAACATGGGATTTGCACTCAAGTTGGCGGGCACGAACAAGACGGAGATCCGCGCTCGCGTCGAAGAAGTCGCGAAGATGCTCGATCTCGAGCCGTACTTGGATCGTAAGCCGAAGGCACTTTCCGGTGGTCAGCGTCAGCGAGTTGCCATGGGCCGCGCGATTGTTCGTCAGCCGCAGGTCTTCCTGATGGACGAGCCGCTATCCAACCTCGACGCCAAACTGCGCGTCCAGACGCGTACGCAGATCGCTCAGCTGCAGCGACGCCTCGAGACCACGATGGTCTACGTGACTCACGACCAGGTCGAGGCCATGACCATGGGTGACCGCGTCGCTGTCCTCGAAAAGGGAATCCTGCAGCAGTGTGCGTCGCCGCGCGAGCTGTACAACAGGCCGAAGAACGTGTTTGTCGCCGGCTTCATGGGTTCGCCCGCAATGAACCTGTTCACCCTCCCGCTCGTCGACGGTGGTGTGGCGTTCGGTGACGTGATTGTCCCGGTTTCCCGTGAAACATTGAACGGAACACCGGAGACCGAGGTCGTACTCGGAATTCGTCCGGAGCACCTCGATGTCGCTGCCGAGGGCCTGCCGATGGAGGTCGACGTCGTCGAAGAGCTCGGTTCCGACGCCTACGTGTACGGCCGCACCACCATCGGGGGCGTGTCGCAGCAGATCGTTTCGCGGGGCGACTGGCGTAATCCGCCCGAGAAGGGTGATCGAGTCAATCTGCGTGTCGATCCCGAAAAGGTTCATATTTTCGCAGCCAGCGACGGTCGACGCCTGGGTTAGACAATCCGGACAACCCGGGTCGAGGAACCTCGCATACGACACATGAACGATTCAGCTTCGTCGTAATACCCACAAGTAGGGGTGTCTCGTGCCACAGTAGGGGCCGACGCCGGGAGCCGGTACTCATGGCGCATGCCGTGAGCCGCCTCTCGGTGACCGTCTATTTGTCGTATACAACGGGGAGCGAATCCATGGTTCTGAACTCGAAGGCGATACGCCGAGCTGCAATTGCAGCGTCGGCAGTGTCGATGCTGGTACTGGCAGGCTGCTCGTCCGACAACGGAAGCAGTGACACCAGCACCACCACAGCTGCCGCAGGAGGGTCGACCTCGAGCGAAGGCCGCGGCCCGATCACGATCGTCGAAGGTCAGGATGCCCTGAACGAGGCGCTCGAAAACATCATCACCGACTGGAATGCCGCGCATCCGGATGAGAAGGTCACCCTGAAGCCGCTGGCCAAGGAAGCCAACGCGCAGGTCGACGACATCACGCAGCGTATGCAGGCCAAGAGCGCCGAGTACGACCTCATCGGCGTCGACGTCGTCAACACCGCGCAGTTCGCTGCAAACGGTTGGCTGAAGCCGCTCGAAGGTGACCTGAAGATCGACGAGTCCGGCCTCCTGCCGTCGACCGTCGCCTCGGGTACCTACAACGGCAAGCTCTACGCCGCGCCCAAGAACACCAACGCCGCGTTCCTGTACTACCGCAAGGACCTCGTCGAGAAGGCTCCGACCACACTGGCCGAGCTCAAGGAAAACTGCCCGAAGGCCGTCGAAGCTGGTATCGACTGCTACATCGGCCAGTTCAAGAACTACGAAGGCCTGACGGTCAACACCACCGAGATCACCAACGCATTCGGTGGACCGTGGGTCGGACCGGACGGAATCACCCCGGCCATCGACGACAAGACGAAGGAAGGCGTGCAGTTCATCGTCGATTCGTTTGCCGACAAGACCATCCCGCAGTCGGCCCTGACCTACTCCGAGGGTGAGTCGCAGAGCTCCTTCGGCGACGGCAAGGCGCTCTTCATGCGTAGCTGGTCAGGCTTCTCGATGGACGGTGAAAAGACCTCCGTCGCCGGCAAGTACGGCTACACCGTCCTGCCCGGCGTCGACGGACCGGGTGCTTCGACGCTCGGCGGCTACAACGTCGGCATCAGCGCGTTCTCGGATGCACCACTGACGGCTCGTGACTTCCTCGAGTTCATGCAGACCAAGAAGTCGCAGACGTACTTCACCGCGGTCGGCGGCGCACCCGTCCTCGCGGCTGTTTACGACGACCCGGCAGTGCTCGCACAGTTCCCGTACTTCGCGACGCTGAAGGAAGCACTGGCCACGGCTCAGCCGCGTCCCGTCACGCCGTACTACACACAGGTGTCCAAGTCGATTTCCGACAACACCTACGCTGCTATCCGCGGCGAGAAGACCGTCGAGCAGGCTTTGGCGGACACCAAGGCCGGCATCGAAACCGCCGGTAACTGATCTACCAGGAGCAATAGGCAATGGCAGAACCGCAGGATCCTTCCGCGGCTGTGCCTGCCAACCCCGCGGTCGGGGCCGGGTCAACCGGCTCCGACCGTTCGGGCGTTGGTGGGAGGCATCGCGCACCGGATTTTTCTCTGGATAAAACTCCGACTCTGGAAAAAACCCTGGAGCCACAGGCGCCGGGGTCGGCCCTGACCGAGGTTCTGCCTGACCTTGTCGACACGCCGCCGCCGGGTCCACCCGCGGTCCCAGGACAGTTGACAGACAAGCCTAAGAAGCGTCGCAAGATTCCCGTGTGGGCGTTTGTCGCTCCGTCGTTGATCGTGCTCGCGATCATCATCGTGTACCCGCTCGGGCGCGCGATCTGGATGTCGATGCACAGTGACGCCAAGAAGCTCGATCCCGCGACGGGGATGTTCGTCAGCGGTTCGTTCACGTGGTTCGACAATTACAAGAACTGGATCACCGAGTCCTGCAACACGGCCGCGGGTTCCATTCCGTGCCCGCCCGGCACACTCGGCTCGCAGTTCTGGCAGTCGATCGGCAATACCTTCGGATTCACCGTCGTCACTGTCCTTCTCGAGACAGTTATCGGTCTTTCGATGGCGTTGATCATGGCCAAGACGTTCCGTGGCCGCGGTCTGCTGCGCGCATCCGTCCTGATTCCGTGGGCCATCCCCACCGCAGTCACCGCGAAATTGTGGTTCTTCATCTTCGCCAACGACGGCATCGCCAACAAGATTCTCGGCACCAACATTCTGTGGACGGCCGATCCCTGGCCGGCGCGATTCGCGATCGTCGTTGCCGACGTCTGGAAGACAGCGCCGTTCATGGCCCTGCTCATCCTCGCGGGCTTGCAGATGATTCCCGCCGACGTCTACGAAGCCGCCAAGGTCGACGGTGCCACGGCGTGGCAGCGCTTCCGCATGATCACCCTTCCGCTGGTCAAACCCGCACTGATGGTGGCCGTGCTCTTCCGCGTCATGGACGCACTGCGTATGTACGATCTGCCCGCCATCATGATGGGCTCCAATCCCGCAACGTCCACCATCTCGGTTCTGGTGGTCGATCAGATGCGCGTCGGCGCCAATTCCGCGTCGGCACTCTCGACCATCACATTCCTCATCATCTTCGCTGTGGCCTTCATACTGGTCCGATTCCTCGGAGCCAACGCGGTCAGCACGCAGGAAAAGCAGCGAAAGGGGGAGCCGGTATGAACAAGTCACTGCGCGGCAAGATCGGCACCTACATCGGCGTCGTACTGATCATCGTGTGGGGACTCGCGCCCTGCTACTGGATGGTCGTGACAGCTTTTCGTGACCCGTCGGAAACCTTTTCGACGTCACTCTGGCCCAACAATTTCACGTGGTCCAACTTCACCGCAGCGCTTGATCCCGACGCCAAAGTGAACTTCACGCGGGCACTGATGAACAGCCTCGTCATCGCCGGCGCGACCACCCTGATCGCCTTGGTCATCGGTGTCTTCACGGCGTACGCGCTCTCACGGTTCCAGTTCCGTGGCAAATACTTCGTCACCGGAATCATCCTCGGTGCATCGATGTTTCCCGTCGTCGCACTCGTGACGCCGCTGTTCCAGTTGTTTACCGACATCGGCTGGATCGGCACCTACAAAGCGCTGATCATCCCGAATATTTCGTTCGTTCTACCGCTGACGGTCTACACGTTGACGTCGTTCTTCTCTGAGCTTCCCTGGGAACTCGAAGAAGCCGCACGCATCGACGGCGCTACCCGTGGCCAGGCTTTCCGGCTGATCATGCTTCCGCTCGCGGCGCCGGCCCTGTTCACGACCGCGATCCTTGCGTTCATCGCGACGGTCAATGAGTATCTGCTCTCGCTCCAACTCTCGAGTGACAAAACTGCTCCCGTCACCGTGGCAATGGCCAAGTTCTCCGGAACCGACCCCTTTGTCACGCCGTACACCTCGATCATGGCTGGTGGCACGCTCGTGATGGTCCCGTTGGTGATCATGGTGCTGATCTTCCAGCGGCGCATCATCGCCGGTCTGACCGCCGGCGGCGTCAAGTCGTGATGCGGGCTTCGCGCGCCCAGCGCCGATGAGGCGGGCTTCGCGCGCCCAGCGTATGGAGCTGATCGCCGGCTTCATTTCCGTCTTCACGCTCATGGCTTTGATCGGCGCGGTAGTCGCCATCGCCAAGGGCGATTCCGGAGTCATGCAGTCGCTGGTGCTGCTGGGTTGCGTGATTGCGCTCGGATTCGCGTTCCGTGGATATCGGAAAGCAGTCCGAGCAGAGCGTCCGAAGGAGACCGACCGGTAGTGTGACGTTTCGGTATCGCAGTTGCCGGGAGTTATCTGATCGAGACAACGCCCTGGTGAAATGGTGCCGGTAGGTCAGGTCCACGACCGGGAGTGTGTGAGTGAGTCCATCGAACAGATCGAACGCGGCAGGTGGCGGCGCGGCGTCTTCGCGTCGCCCCCGCAATGCGGCCACTCCGGCCAAGAAGAAGCGTTCCAAGTGGCGGTTCGTCCGGCGGACGATTTACGTACTCGTACTGCTGATGGTCATTGTGCCGGCGTCGGTTTTTGCTGTTGCCTACTCCCGCACCGAGGTTCCGCGGCCGTCTGACATGCAGACCAACCAGGTGTCCACCATTTACATGGCCGACGGCACCACGGTGCTCGGCAAGGTGGTGCCCCCGAGGGCAACCGCACCGAGGTTGCGTTGTCAGCCATTCCGATTCACGTTCGTGACGCAGTTCTTTCTGCCGAGGACCGCAATTTCTACACCAACCCGGGCTTCTCGGTTTCAGGGTTTGCGCGCGCGGCCCGAGACAACATCATGGGCAAGGAGAGCGCCGGCGGCGGATCCACCATCACCCAGCAGTACGTGAAGAACGTGTTGGTCGGTGATGCACGAAGCATCGACCGAAAGCTGCGTGAGCTGGTTATCTCAGCCAAGATGGCGCGCGAGTGGTCAAAGGACGACATCCTCGCGGCGTACCTGAACACCATCTACTTCGGTCGCGGCGCCTACGGCATCGCGGCCGCGTCGACGGCGTACTTCGACAAACCCGTCAGCGACCTGACCGTCAGCGAAGGCGCAGTTCTGGCATCCGTGATCCAGAGTCCGTCATTCCTCGACCCCGAATCCAATCTCCCGGCGCTCGAAGCGCGATGGAACTACGTGCTGGGCGGCATGGTCGAACTGGGGACGCTCACCAAAGCGGATCGTGAGGCGATGCCGTTTCCCGTCGTCGCGTCAGCTCACCGTCCGACAGATCTGAACCAGGCCCCCGGCCCCGAGGGACACGTCAAGACGCAGGTCCTCAAGGAACTCTCCGAGGCCGGCATCAGCGATGAGACGCTGAACACGGCGGGTCTGCAGATCACCACCACCATCGACCCCCAGGCTCAGCAGGCCGCGCTCAATGCCGTGAGTAAGAACATGAACGGCGAGCCGGAGGAACTTCGTACCGCAGCCGTGTCCATCGATCCACGAACGGGTGGAGTATCCGCCTACTACGGCGGCGAGGACGGCGCTGGTTTCGATTACGCGCAGGCGCCACTCCAGACGGGTTCGGCGTTCAAGGTCTTCGGGCTGGTTGCGGCCTTGAAGGAGGGCATCCCGCTGTCTGCCCGCTTCGACAGCTCACCCTTGACCATCAACGGTGTCACCATCGGCAACGTCGGCGGAGAATCGTGCGGTACGTGCACCATCGCTGAAGCCTTGAAGCGTTCCTTGAACACCAGCTTCTACCGGCTGATGCTCTCGATGGAGGACGGTCCGCAGAAGATCGCCGACGCTGCCCATCTGTCCGGAATCCCGGAGCGCATCCCCGGCCTCGACTACCCGACGCTCACGCAGGCCGGTGACCCGCCGGAAAACGGAATCGTGCTCGGTCAGTATCAGTCCCGTGTCATCGACATGGCGTCCGCGTACGCGACTCTCGCCAACTCGGGGATCTACCAGCAGCCGCACTTCATCCAGAAGGTGGTGACAGCCGACGGTGAGGTTCTCCTCGACCGCCCGGAATCCCCCGGTGAGCGTCGCCTGGACGCAGCTGTCGCAGAAAATGTCACGCAGGCGATGCTGCCGATCGCGTCGTACTCCAACGGTCACGCACTGGCCGGTAGCCGTCCCGTCGCAGCCAAGACGGGAACCGCTCAGCTCGGTGACACCGGCGAGAACAAGGACGCCTGGATGGTCGGCTACACGCCCTCGCTGTCCACTGCGGTGTGGATGGGTACCTCCGACGCGCAGTCCATCACCAATTCCTATGGTGGTCTGATCTATGGATCCGGGCTGCCGGCCGATATCTGGAAGAGCACGATGGACGGCGCCTTGAAGGGCTCGGACGTCGAGTCCTTCCCGTGGCCGGACCCGATCGGTGGACAGGCCGGTGTCCCGTCCAACTCGGGCGCCACCTCACCCAACAGCGGGGGTGGCGGGACCAATAATGCGGATCCCTCCAACACGATCACGATTCCCGGACTACCGCCGGTACAGATCCCGCAGATCCCGCAGGCTCCGCAGCGGCCCCGTTCGATCGAGATTCTTCCGGGCATCGTCATTCCGCTGCCCGGCTGACAGCCGCTCTAGATCGGTTCGTCGAAAAGGCCCAGTTGCTTTGCGCTGCCGTCGTTTTCCGGAAGCACAACAGTGCGGAGTGCGCGACGTAGGTGTTGGATCGTCTGGGTCCAGGCAAGTTTTTCGCCGGTGCACAGTTCGACGTCGTCGCCTCCGCGGCCGATTGCATCGGTCAGGGCCTGGTGCCACGACGCTTCCTGCTCCTGGCTGATGCGCAGGTATTCGAGGATGGTGTCGCGGTCGCGTCCGCAGATTTCTGCGACTTCGTCGGGGGTGAGAGAGCCGGTGACGTCAGCACTGAGTTCGAGGATGGACATGAGTGCCGGTGGAAACTCATGGCACTCGTGTGAGTCGAAGTCGCTGAACGGGTCTTCTGAACCGGGCAAGCTCGGGTCGGTGTTGTCCTCGACACGAATCGGTTGCCCGCCCAATTCTTCGGCGAGCTGGTCCGATACTTCGCACAGATCCGTGAGGGAGCGCAGTGCCCGCAGAAGATGCTCGGATACGAACGGTGCGCCGTCGACCCGAACAACACCGAGAACGCTCTGCTCCACCAGGATCAGCTTGAGCGTGGGCCATTGGCGGTTCAGTTGCGCCAGAACAAGAGCCGCCTGATCGAGGTCGGCAATGGAATGAACCACGCGGGAGAAGACCTCGACGTAGCCGTCGTCGCCGAGAACTCGGACGTAGGTGACCTGCTCGCCTCCTACCAGCGGGATATCGCCGTCGTCGTCACGCTCGGGTGCATGCCCCAGGAGTTGTTCGAGGGCCGCGTCGACCAGAATGTTCAACGAATTTCCTGCGTCGATCTGCTGCGGGCCAACGGTGAATGCGGGGATATCCTCTCGGCCGCTGCTGCGCGCGAGGAGAAAACTCGGGTGAGCGATGTTCCAGACTTCGTCGAGAATTCGAAGCGCTTTGGACACCAGGACCTCGGGCTTGCTGCGATCGGAGTCAATGTAGAACGACATCGAACCGTTGCCGGAATCGTCATGCTCGCCCGGATCGGGACGATGAAAACCCAGCGCGACCAACTTGTCGTGATCCTTGGGATCAAGCGTTCGTAGTGGGTGCAGGAATTGATTGGTCGGCACCTCGCAACGAACTCGCGTCTTGTTCCCCGCGACGAACTGGATGCATGCGGGCGCGTCGGCCACGTTTTCCCGGGAGTCGTACTGCGATTCGATTACCAGAGAGTCGTTGTCGACCATCGTCGTAATGTAGGCGGACAAGCGCTTGCCGAACGCAGTCCACGCAGTAGCGATTTCGAGATCGAATGTGTTTTCGGGCATCGAGCCTCCAACCTTTCGAGGGCCGAGACGACGCTGCTCAACCTCTCGAGGTCAACCTTAGTGGTGAGGTGGGACAGGTTGCCGAACTGCCGCTGTCGGCTCAACTGCGATAACTTTCGGTTTGGGCCACAAATCGGGAGTCATAGGCACTCGCCAGTTCGTGCAATGTCTGGACGCAATTCCCGGAAAATGCCGGCCCGTGCATCGGGGCGAGGATCTTCGGTTCGAGTTCGGCGAGTGCGCGGATAGTGGGACCGAGCGCGGGCGTCAGGCACGTGGCGTGCGCCAAATCCTCGGCGTCGAGTGCGGGAGCGATGATCTCCTCCTCCGTCGACGCGGGATGATGGCCGAATGCCGTGAACAGGTCGCCGCAGAACAACGTCGACGTCGTTTCCTCGAACATCAGACCTGCATCCCACCCGTGGGGAACGTGCGGTGTGTCGATATGTCGGACCTGTCGACCTCCGGTTTCGAGGACATCGCCGTCCTGCAACGGAACCGGAAGTCGGTCGGCAAGGTCGTTGACCTGGACGAAGCATCCCATCGCGCCATGAGCAACCTGTGCGTTCGGTGCGGCAGCCAGCCAGGAATTCATCGATCCGCACTCGTCAGCTTCGACGTGTCCGAATGTGATCCATTTCAGCTTGTCGAGGCTGATCAGGCGCGAGATCGCATCGGAGACGGATGGGAACAATGCCCGCTGTCCCGCGTGGAAGAGGAGTGGTTCCTCGCCGTCGACGAGAAACTGGTTCATCACCAGATTTGCTTCCTCGACGAAGGTCGACAGTCGGTAGATGTCCGGTGCGATCTCGCTGATCGTGGTGCTCATCTCTACGCTCCGATCGAAGGTTGCACTCCCCGTCGTTCCAGCGTGCTCGTCTGCAGCGGCTCCGACAAGTGGGCCACGGTGTGGGTCTCCGTGTCGAGCGCCACGGTAGCGGTATCGGTGACTGCGTAAACATGATTTTCGTCGGACGCAAGGAAGACGGACTTCACCCCGTCGACGAGCGGGATGGCATCGATGATCATGTGAATTGCAGTGTCGATCACGGTAACTGAACCGGAGGGGGCTTTCGAAGCGGTATCGGTACCGACGTAGGCGAGTCCGCTGCTG
This sequence comes from Rhodococcus sp. OK302, assembly GCF_002245895.1. Lineage (NCBI taxonomy): Bacteria > Bacillati > Actinomycetota > Actinomycetes > Mycobacteriales > Nocardiaceae > Rhodococcus > Rhodococcus sp. OK302. The sequence goes on along the minus strand of NZ_NPJZ01000001.1, from coordinate 901,611 downwards.
CGAGCGATGGTGATGCTCTGCGGCGCCTGCTCGAGCGTGATAGTGGCTGCAATTGCATGGTTTCCGGTTCTGATCACCAGAATTTCGTTGAACACGTTGTCGAGGGCGTAGAGGTATCGACCATCCGGTGTGACAGCGACGTCTTTGCCGGGATAGTTCGCCGATGCTATGACGGTTGTGAGGGCATACGTCGCGGTGTTCATCGCGTAGATGTGGCCGTGGCTTTCGCCGATGTACAGGTACTTTCCGTCGGGTGTCACCGACACGCCTGTCGTGATTCCGCCGACGCGAACTGATGTCATTACGGAGTTGGTGGCCGTGTCGATCACTTCGACGGTTCCGCTGAAGAGAGTTGTCACATAAACACGCTTGCCGTCCGGAGAAACGGCGACTCCGTACGGTTCCCGGTTATCGCTCAGTTCAATACTGCTGATGGAGTCCGCGTAGAAGGCTGTGTGATTGCGGTCTACGTCGTCGACGTTCGATGTAGCAGCGGGGTCGACGGTCCTCTCATAGGGAAAGGCCTTGGTCGGCGCAACTGCGTAGGTGGAGAGCATCGAGCGAAATCCTTTTGCCGAATTCGAGTGCCGAGAGTTAGCTGTGAAGGTAGCAGTATTTGTGCCAAATTTAACTAATATGCATTTTTCCCATCAGGTAGACGGCAGTGACCGATCGGCTATCAGCCCATCACGGGCCTTCGGAGAACTTCCGTTGGTTGGTGGCAGTTCCCACCGAACGTGATTACCGTTGATGTCGAGGGCCCGATCGCGAGATGGCTACGCGAAGCGACCGTGCCCTCGCGAGCGTGATCGTGGGAGACGAGTGATGACGACGTTGGGCGTGGTGGCCCTGTTGTTGGGTGTCTTGTTGATCGTGGTCGAGGCGCATGCCCCGACCGCGGGGGTGCTCGGCGGCGTGGGTGCCCTCATCTTCGCGGCGGGCGTCTGGTTGCTTTTTACGTCCGGCGATACCGGTCAGCTGATCGCGGTCCCGGTGACGGCGGGGGTCGCGGTGGCAGGCTTGGGTGTGGCGGCAGTGGCGAGCCGGAAAGTGTTGACGGCCCGACACGCACCCGTACGCACCGGAATGCAATCCCTGATCGGTTCTGATGCAACGGTTCGTAGCTGGTCCGGCTCGCAGGGGCAGGTCGAGATGGCCGGTGAATTGTGGAGGGCCCGAATGGAGTTCGGGTACGAGGAAGGCCCTGCGCCGACTACGGGCGAATCCGTCGTAGTCGAGCGGATCCGGGGCTTGACGTTGTCGGTACGCCGTCGTGAACCGTGGGAGTTGCCGCTATGACCACCATTCTTATTGCCTTGTCCATCATCGTCTTGTTCGTCGTAGTGCTGGTGGGCATGTCGGTTCGCGTCTTGCGAGAATACGAGCGCGCCGTGGTGTTCCGCCTCGGACGGTTGATCACATCGAAAGGGCCGGGTCTGGTGGTGCTGATTCCGGCTGTCGACCGGATGGAGCGGGTAAGCCTGCGGACTGTGACGCTGAAAATCCCTGTCCAGGAGGTAATTACCCGCGACAACGTGCCGGCAAAAGTCACGGCCGTCACCTACTTCCGGGTGGTTGACGCGGACCGTGCAATCGTCGAGGTCGAAGATTTCCTCGCCGCTACGTCGCAGATCGCGCAGACGACGTTGCGCTCCATCCTGGGTAAGGCGGAACTCGACGCCCTTCTCTCCGAGCGTGAACGGCTCAACGAAGACCTGCAAAAGGTGATCGATCAGCAGACCGAACCGTGGGGCGTCAAGGTCACCACGGTGGAGATCAAGGACGTCGAAATTCCGGCAAACATGCAGCGCGCCATCGCAAGACAGGCCGAGGCTGAACGTGAGCGGCGAGCCAAGATCATCAACGCCGAAGCCGAATTCCAGGCGTCGACGAAGCTTGCTGACGCGGCTGAGGTGATCAGTCGTAATCCGACCACCCTGCAGTTGCGTTATCTGCAGACGCTGCACGAGATCGGTAACGAGAACAGTTCCACCATCGTGTTCCCGCTACCTCTCGACCTGGTTCGTCCGTTTCTCGAGACCCGAAACGGTGCAGCGGTGCCGCGAACTCCGGCCATGATCGTTCCGCCACACCGAGACGGTCGCGTGAACGGCTCTCGCGCGCTACCGCGTCGCCACTCACTCAGGTGAGTAACGTGACGTGTTCCGGTAGTGGGATATCGCTGTCGAGGTCTTCCGAGGGTAGCGGTTCGCCGAACCGAGTAGATACCGGAATCACTCCCGCCCATACTTTTTCGACGCCGATGTCAGTGGCATCGTCGCCGGGGCCGCCGGTGCGGGCCTTCACGGATGCTTCGTGCAGCGGCAGCGCAAGCACCAGTGTTGCGGCGAGTTCCTTGCGTGTCGGTGCGCGTAGGTGGCCGGATCGATCGGGAACTACTTGGTCGACAATAAGATTGAGCGCATCGAGTCGTTCTTCCGGGTCTGTCACGACTCGGGGCCGGCCGAGAATCACGGCGCTGCGGTAGTTCATCGAATGGTGAAATCCGGACCGTGCCAGGACAAGCCCGTCGAGAAGGGTGATGGTGACGCAGATTTCGCCGTCCGATGAGAGGCTGTGTGAGGCCACTGAACCGTGCAGATAAAGGGTGCCGCCCTGGTCCGGGCCGTTCGGATCGAAGCCGTAGGCGGTTGGCAACACCAGGGGCGCACCGTCCGTAATCACACCCAGATGGCACAGCTTGGCAGAACGCAGGACGTCGAAGAGCGCATTCCGCTCCGCGACACCGTGATGACGTCCCCGCTTGTGCGTCGTGCGAGAGGTTGGGGACAACTGTTCGGCGAGGGCAACGGAATCTGTCATGTCAACAATCCTGATTGCCAAGTGGCTCGAAGTCATGGTCCAATTTGTGGGTAAATTGATAGGCCACTTTCGGAAGGACTGCAATGTTTCTGCCCTCGGCGGTTGCCGTCGTGCTGGACCGGACGGACCGCCGCTCGCTTCCGATACAGATTGCCGATCACCTCAGGGCAGATATTCGTAGCGGGCAAGCGGCTGTGGGTCTGCGGCTACCCAGCTCGCGAAAGTTGGCCGCCGAACTGCACGTTGCGCGTGGCGTCGTGGAACGTGCTTATGAGCAGTTGATCGCGGAGGGATGGCTGGCGACAGCGCAAGGATCGGGAACCTTTGTGGCCGAGGCGCCGTCGCCCGTCGTCACGCCGATTGTGAAAGCCGCAAAGACTACCGAGCCCGCCCTTTCCCGGGTGGAACTGCGTCCGGGAGTGCCGTGGACTCCTCCGCGTGCAACGGCCGCGTGGCGCCGAGCCTGGCGGGACGTCGGAGTGCTGCCACCGCCTTTCAAGGATCCGGATCCGGCCGGAGACTTCGAATTGCGCTCTGCTCTTTCGCAATTGCTGGCGCGAGCGCGCGGAATGTCAGTCGAGCCGGAGAGGATCGTGATCACGTCCGGCGCCACTCACGGGCTCGGTCTTGCCTTGTCGGCACTGCGATCTCCCGACGCCGTACTGGCACTGGAAGATCCGGGCTACCGCAGTGCTGCGTCGGCAGCAGTGGCTAGTGGCTGGTCGCTTTTCGACGTGCCAGTGGATGCTCACGGACTTCGCGTCGACATCCTCGAGCAATCATCGCAGAATGTAAGAGGCGTGTATGTGACTCCCTCGCACCAGTATCCGACGGGTGGCTTGCTGCCGGTGAGTAGACGCAACCAGCTGATCGACTTCGCGCGGGCTCGTGACGTGCTTCTGTTCGAAGACGATTACGATTCCGAATTCCGTTATGATGTAGCACCTTTGCCCGCGCTGGCTCAGCTTGCTCCCGACCGGGTGGTGTACCTCGGGACTGTCGCCAAGACTCTCGGATCGGGAATTCGACTGGGCTGGTTGGTTGCTCCGGCAGAACTGGTCGAGAGAATCACGGCGCATCGAAAAAGTATCGGCGACTTCCCTTCGGTTCCGCTGCAGCGGGCACTGCTCTCGCTACTGAGGGACGGAGAGTGGGATCGGGCAGTTCGCACTGCGCGTCGTCGATATCGGGAGCGAGATCGGTCCGTCGAAAATGCATTGTCCAGGTTCGGAGAATTACGTGGCCTGGGCGCCGGCATGCACACGACGCTCATGCTGGACGCGAGTGTGGCCGAGGCTGTCGCTTCCGAGGCACTTCGGCGTGGAGTGGAGGTACCGACCGTCGGGGAGTCTGCTCGTACCCACACGCAGCCAGGCGGCCTGGTGATCGGGTACGGCAGAGTCGACGCTGCGGATCTGGAATATGCACTGGAGGTAATTGGGGATTGTCTCGAGGATCACCCCCGGTGAAATCCCGTTGATCGGGAACCGCGCAATGCGACGTTGCAATGAGATTTAGCGTCTACTCGTGATCCGCAACCAGACGTTCTCGCACCTGCTCGCTCCCGGGACCATTGGTCCCATCACCATCCCCAACCGCGTTGTTCTGCCCGCAATGGACATGAACCTCTGCGAAGACGGTGAGATCGAGAAGGGCGACATCGATCATTTCTTGGCCCGCGCGGCCGGCGGAACCGGGCTGATCATCACCGGTTGCTGCGCTGTTGCATATCCGATGGGCTGCACCAGCCGCAAGGAACCGGGGCTCTCGGAAGACCGGTTCATCCCCGGAATCAAGGCTCTCGCCGACGCCGTTCACGCCACTGGCAGCAAGCTGTGTGTGCAGATGACGCACCACGGCAAGGTGGCGCGCATCGACACCCTCGACGGCCGACCGCAGCTGGTGCCGTCCATGCCGAAACCGCCGAGTGACATGAGCGCGATGGCCGATTGCACACCCGAAGAACTGGGCAAGATGGGTGCCATCAACGAGGGCAAGAAGGCGACTTACCATGAGGCCACCAAGGAAGATCTTGATTGGCTGGTCCGCATGTTCGCCGAGGCTGCCGGCCGGGTGAAGGCCGCGGGCGGCGACGCCGTCGAGATTCACTGTGCCCACAACTACGTCCTCGGGGCTTTCCTGAGTCGGTACACGAACCAACGCAGCGACGAGTACGGCGGTTCCATGGAGAATCGGGCTCGCCTGTCTTGTGAAGTTATTCGCGCGGTCAAGGAGGAGGTCGGCGATTCGCTTGCCGTCATCGTGCGTCTGGCCGGTCAAGAGTATGGCGAAACCGACGGGCTAACCGTCGACGAGGCAGTTGCGGCCGCAAAGATGTTCGAGGAGGCCGGCGCTGACGCCATCCACGTCACCGGTACCGCACTGAATGCTTTTGCCAACTTCACCGACGGACCCCTGCCTGACAAGGTCGGCTTTTACACCGACAATGCAACGCGAATCAAGCAGGCGATATCGATTCCCGTGATCACCGTCGGACGTATGCTCCCCGAGGTCGGCGAGAAGATGATCGGGGAAGGGCGCACGGACTTCGCGGCGATGGGTCGCCAGCTGCTCGCTGATCCGGACTTGGTGAACAAGCTCAAGGCCGGAACGCCGGAGCGCGTCCGTCCCTGCATCAATTGTTATGTGTGCGTTCAGGAAAACTTCTGGGACGAGACTCCGCTGTGTGCGGTGAACCCCGCCTTGGGTAATGAAACATTGCTTCCGCTCGTGCGCACCGCTACTCCGAAGCACGTTGTTGTTGTCGGCGCGGGTCCCGGCGGACTCGAGGTTGCTCGCGTGGCCAGCGAGCGTGGACACCGAGTTACGGTGCTGGACAAGTCCGATCGTCTTGGCGGCACACTCTGGTTCTCCAGCCTTACGACGCCGGACAACGGTCGTTTGCTGAAGTGGCTGAAGGTCGAGGTCGAGCGTTTGGGTGTCGATATTCGGTTGAACACCGAGGCCACCGTCGCTTCGATCAAGGCGCTCGACGCCGACGTGGTTGTGGTGGCCACGGGCGCAGTTCGTGATCGGCCCAGTGTTCCGGGTGGCGACTTGCCGCACGTGCACACCGGTGATACGTTGCGCGCCTTGATGACCGGTGCCGGTGATACTTCGCAGGTGCCGCCATTCCTTCGGATCATGGCCAAGCTGGGTAAGCTCTCCGGCATCACCAAGAGCCCTGCCGCAATCCGAACCGTGACACGCAAGTTCCTGCCGATGGGCAAGAACGTCGTTGTCATCGGTGGTTCTCTTGTCGGGCTGGAACTTTCGGAGTTCCTGGCTGAGCGTGGCCGTAACGTGACGTTGCTCGAGGAAGGCCAGCAGTTGGGTGTGCCGATGGCTATGCCGCGTCGCTGGACTGCTGTGCGCCACGCCAAGGAAGTGGGTGTGACCATCCACCGCAATGCGACCGTGCAGCGAATCACCAAGGAACACGTCGAGTTCCGTGTCGGCGATGAGACTCTTACGGCACCGGCCGACATGGTCGTCGTCGCATCGGGTGTTTCGGCGCAGGCGCCGCTCGCCGACGCGCTGGTGGGTGTGGTTTCCGATGTGCATGTTGTCGGTGACGCCGTCGAGGTCGATTACATCGAGGGTGCAATCCACACTGCGTGGAAGGTCGCCGCAGCACTGTAAGTGCTGGATTCGGCCGACCCGAGCGTGCTCGGGTCGGCCGATGTCGAGTTCATAGGTTCAGTGGGCGGTCACCGAGTAGGCGCCGTCGGTGCGGGCGGTCAGACGCCAGCCTCCGGCCACCTGTGTCAGGACCGGGTCCGAGACGCTGGTGGTGGCCAGCACAGGACGGTCGGGTCCGGGGTACCAGGCCTCCAGGCGTCCGGATCCGGTCCCCGTGAAGCCGGATGCGGTGATCTCTGTCAGTATTCCGGGGGTCGCGCGCGGGTAGGCCCGAGACAGCGGCTTGGCGAAGCCCTCGACCAGCCCCAACTGCTCGCCGGACGGGCAGTCGATGCGGTTGAGGTTGCCCATCGGCTTGCCGGTGTTGCCGTCCCGGACGGCATGCGGGTCACCGCACGCTTGCGACCACGACCACCAGGCTCCACCCATCTTGTGGGCGTCCATCGCATCCATGAATCGCTCGACCTGGTTTGCGTCTTCCTCGGGTTCACCGAACCAAGCCCACTCGCCGGTCCAGAGCGGCGCGTCGTAGACCGCAGCTGCACGCTCGGCGATGTCGAAGCCCTGCTCGAGGGACGGAAGGTCGCTGCTGACGGTGATCGACCCGGCGTAGAGGTGTGGCGAGAACACCACCAGCGGGTCGGCCAGGTAGTGGCGCGGCGGCAGGGCGTCGACGCCGAACGCAGACCACACGGCACTCGGCTCGAAGAACACCAGGTGTGGGAAGCCGCCCTGCTCGGCGCCTCGGATCGCGTTGATGCTCCGCTGGTAGAAGCGGCCGATCTGATCGGCGGCGGTGAACGGATCACGCAGGCCCGGGTTGGGCTCGTTCATCAGGTCGTAGCCGGCGACCGCGGGCTCGTCCTTGAACTCGCCGGCCAGCCTCGCCCAGGTGTTGACGAGGTGTCCCTGGACGCCCTGGACGTCGTCGTAGAAGTTCTGGAACGCGGCGGCGACTGCCGGTGCGGTCTCCCGGACGCCTGCGATGTTGCAGGTGGTCCAGCCGTTCGTGAGGGTGGCCCAGGCGGGGGCACCGTCCCAGCCGACGCCCGCGCGCATCGGCTCGGGGCAACTCTGGTCCGCGGGGGTGCCGACGGACTTGCCCCAGGCATCCTGGTGCATGTCCAGCACGGAGTAGATGCCGTAGTCCTTGGCGTCCTGGACGGCCTCGCGGATGCGGGCCACGTACGCCTGGTCGAAGGCACCCGGGGTGGGCTCGAGGGCGGACCACGCGATGGTGAGCCGCACGACGTTGAAACCGAGTGTGGCCATCCGGGCGAAGTCGGTGCGGTCGAGTGGCGCGGTGGCCGGGATGGAGGGGTCGTTCTGCGCATAGTCGTTGATCTGGTTGATGTTTGCGCCGCGGAGCAGGACGGTCCGGCCGGTCACGTCGGTGATCGCCCGATCCTTGACGGTCAGCCGCGGCAGCGTCCAGCCGTCGGCGGTCACCGCCGGCTCGGTGTTCGGGGCAGGCGCTGCGGTTGCGGTCGGCGCGACCTGCAGGGCCAGCACCACCAACGGGATCAACAGGAGTTTGCGCAAGACCAGACCTCTCATTTGAACGTTTGTCCAGAATGCAGTATCGGGCTGGATCTGTGTGACGTTCGGCGGATTTGCTACGCGGGAACTGTCACCTGGTTGAAGTCGGTCGCGCTCAGCTGCTGCTACTACTAGTGCTGCTACTGCTGCTCGATGGCATCCGGGTGCGAAGCCAGTCGACCAGGTCTGTTGCGCTGCGGGTCTGCATCCAGACTCGGCCGGGTCCGGTGAATTCGGTGACGATGCCTTCGCCGCCGAGGATCATCGACTTCCAGCCGCCGGCCTTGCGGATGCGGTATTGGACGGACTCGTCGAACGCGACGACGTGACCGGAATCGAGTGTCATGGTTTCTTCCGTGGCGAGTGTCACCGGACGGATGGCGCCGTAGCTGGAGAGCAGGATCTCGCCTCTTCCGCTGCACCGCAGCAGAACAAGTCCGGCTCCGCTGAAGAATCCTTTGCTGCCGCCCCATTTGGAGTCGACGTCGACGGTTGCATCGGATGCGAGCCAGCAGCCGGACTGGACGAGCAGTGGTGTCCCTTCGTCGATGGTGGTTTCGACTATGTCCCCCGGCAGTGCGCCGGCGACGCCAACGACACCACCACGATCGCTGCTGAAGTCGTTGACAAAGAAGCTCGACCCACCCAGGGAGCGGCGGAGACCTTTCATGAAGCCACCTCGGGTCGAGGTGGTGATGGCGATGTCGCCCCGCATCATCGCCATTGCTCCTGCTTCGACGCGGACTGATCCGCCGGCGGGAACACTGATCTCGGCTAGCGCGAATGCGGGCCCGCAACTGATTTCTGTTTTCACGGTTTCCTCTCGATGGAAATTTTTTCTCAGGGTCGATGATGAGCGTCATGTTCGGCTGAAACGATGTGGGGTACCGGTTCTCGAACGAATCATTGCTTGCGGCGATTAGTCCGGTTCGGGTATTCGGGCGTTCGCTATCTGATCGTTGTATTGCGCTGTCGGTCGTGAGCGACGGGACAACTCGCGTGGTCGCTACCCTCGTGTGATGGCTGCAATCCAAGATTCCACCGTAGGCACCGACCCGGCAGTGGCCGGCCTCGAGAGCACCTTCGCTGACGAGCTGGGCGCTTTGACGGTGCCGTGGCAAGGCGCTCAGGCGCCGGATCCCGAGTTGCTTGTTGTGAACGAGCAACTCGCGGCGTCGTTGCGGTTGGACGTCGAGGCACTGCAAAGTGAGGACGGGATAGGCGTCCTGTCGGGGTCGACGGCGCCGGTCGGGGCGAAACCAGTGGCGATGGCGTATGCGGGTCATCAGTTCGGTGGGTACGCACCAATCCTCGGCGATGGTCGGGCGTTGCTGCTCGGAGAACTGGTGAACAGTGATGGTCGGCGAGTGGATCTGCATCTCAAGGGCTCGGGGCGCACGCCGTTCTCTCGCGGCGGTGACGGCTTTGCCGTTGTCGGCCCGATGCTGCGCGAATACCTGGTCAGCGAGGCGATGTATGCCCTCGGCTGTCCCACGACGAGGGCACTGGCGGTGGTCGCGACGGGCCAGGATGTACGCCGCAGCGGCGCCGAACCCGGTGCTGTGCTCGCACGGATCGCGTCCAGTCATCTCCGGGTGGGCACCTTTGAATACGCGGTCCGGCAGGGCGAGGTCTTGCAGCAGCTCGCCGACTACGCGATCGCCCGCCACTACCCGGAGCTGATCGAACTGCCGACAACGGGTGAAAGCAACCGCTACCTGAGGTTCTTCGAGGCGGTGGTCGAGGCGCAGGCGTCACTGGTGGCGAAGTGGATGCTCATCGGTTTTGTCCACGGGGTGATGAACACCGACAACACGACCATTTCGGGGGAGACCATCGATTACGGTCCGTGTGCCTTTCTCGACGCGTTCGATCCGTCGGCTGTGTTCAGTTCGATTGATCGCGGCGGCCGCTATGCGTTCGGCAATCAGCCCGCTGTCCTGCAGTGGAATCTGGCACGCCTCGCGGAAACACTGTTGATGCTGATCGATTCCACACCCGATGATGCGATTGCCGCGGCGTCAGCAGTTCTCGACAGCTTCGACGAGCGGTACGAGCGCCACTATGCGGCCGGTATGGCGGCAAAACTCGGTCTGGCCGGCAAGATCGTCGATCACGCGCTGGTCGAAGATCTGCTGACGTTGATGGCGGAACACGGTGCCGACTGGACGGGAACCTTCCGTGCTCTCGCGGAAGGGCTGCGCGGAAATTCGGGGCCCCTCGACGGCCTCGTGCCACGGGAGCGCATCGGTCCCTGGTTGGAACGGTGGCACGGCGCCCTCACGGAACAGGGGCGCGGGGCAGCGGAGACCGCGGACGCAATGGACTGCGTCAACCCGCTGTACATCCCCCGCAATCATCAGCTCGATGCTGCGTTGCGCGCCGCGACCGACGGCGATCTCGTTCCTTTCGAGAAGCTATTGGAGGTTGTCACGCATCCGTTCGCGCGACGCGACGAGTGGTCCGACTACGCCACGGCTGCCCCGCAGTCATTCAGTGAGACCTTCCAAACCTTCTGTGGCACTTAATTTCTGAACGAGCGACGGTCGCGTCGATGAGTGCCGTCAGTCGATCTCGGCGACGTATGGGACGTATAGTGCTGGGCTGCAACAATTTACGGACCTTTCTGCTACGTCGGAGCATTGATCGTCGTCGAAGTTGGGGAAGGGCTACCTGATCGAACGCATCATCAGCAAGCTACCGTCGGCCCGGTACAACGATCTCGCGGAGTGGCGGTACACCGAACTTTCGGCAGCACTCGGATGCGTCGACTGGTTCACTGCGCGCGTCACGACGTCCAGTGAGCTCGACGCCGCACTCGAGAAGGCCCGCAGCACCAACGCCGGCGTGTATATCGAGGTCGTCACCGGCATGTGGGACGCTCCGCCGCTGGCCGAACAGTTCAGTTCGCATCCCGCCAGTGAACGGGGATGACTACCAGCCTCGAACTTCCGAAACTGCTATTCGCTCAATTCTGCGAAACTCGTCAAATTCTCCTGGTATAACAATCTGAACAATCGTCCACTCTCGATCCGGATGAACAGTGACGAGATCAGAGATGAGCCGTTCATTGATTCGATACGAGCAGTCCGGTAGCTCCGTCCGGCGTACATTCCCCGGATTCCAGAACGTCGCTGTGCCCGAACCTCCGACCATCTCCCGCCGGGCCGCATTGCGCGGATTGGCATTCCTGCCCGCAATCGGGCTGGTGATGAAACCTGGATCAGCTGGTGCACAATCACTTTCAGGGTCAGGAGATTCGCTCTCACCCGGAGCCTTGTCTGCCGGGAGTACCGCCGGCGGTGATCTGGCAGACTCGCTCGCTCCGGACTGGATGAGCCGGTTGGCCGATTCGACGACACTGAGCACGCTCTCGATCCCCGGCACTCACGATTCGATGGCGTGCGGTGCCAGTATTTTTGCCGCCACCCAGGACAGCGATCTACCCACGCAACTCGCGGCCGGGATTCGAGCAATCGATATCCGGTGCAGGCACTTTCGGGACGCATTCGCAATCCATCACGACGTCGAATATCTGCACGCGAATTTCGCCGACGTCGTGCGCCACGTCAGCGCCTTCCTCCGAGAAAATTCAGGCGAGACGATTCTGATGCGGGTGAAGGAGGAGTTCACCGCCGCGGAGAACACTCGCTCGTTCGAATCGACACTGAACTGGTACATCCGCGAGAATCCCGAGACGCGTGACCTGCTGGCCGAACACCTCTGGACGGCACCGGGCGGCGATGTGGAGGGCCTACCAATCCTCGGCGCGGCCCGCGGCAAAATCGTCGTGCTGCAAGACTTCTCAGCGACAACCGCTTTCGGGCCGCGCTGGGGCGACCCTCGGGTGGCGATGCAGGACGACTTCGAACTCGAGAACCTTGCCGGTATTGCCGTCAAGTGGGAGAAGGTGCGCACCTATTTCGAGCGGAGTCGCGTCGAATCGGCGGACACCTTCTTTGTCAACCACCTCAGCGCAAATGGCTCCGGTCCGGCCGCGTGGGCGCAAGGAACGGTACCGGTGACAGTCGCACGAGGCGCACCGGGCGTGGACGGAATTCTTCGGCGCACCCAGAAGTATCTGGGAGAGAGCAGAACTGGACGCACCGGAACCGTCATGGCAGATTTCCCGACGGCAGCTATAGTCCGCGCAATCATCGCCCGGAACTTCGACTGAATGGAGACCCTTAGCCCTGGGCCGCAACGATTTTCGGCCACCACCGGGCCGCCACGTCGGGATGCGCCCGCAAGCGACTCTTGAGTGCGTTGGCACCGTAGGAATCGTGGATGGGATTGTTCGCGTCCACGGTGACTCCGGTGGCGCGCGTTGCGAGTTCCGGTGGGAGATCGAATTCCGGGATCTGAGCTGCGTAGTTCGGGTTGAAGAAGAACGGCACCGAGATTCGCTCACCGCCGCCTTCCGGTGAAATAACCCGGTGCACCGTGGCTTTCAGGTATCCACCGGTTGCTACCTCGAGTAGTTCGCCGATATTGACCACCAGCGCGCCGTCGATCGGCGGCGCATCGATCCACTCGCCGTCGTGCTCTACCTGTAGTCCGCCTTTGCCGGGTTCGATGTACAGCAGGGTCAACACTCCGGCGTCCTTGTGTCCGCCGACGCCCTGAGTTCCCGCACCGGGCGGCCTGCCCGGGTAGCGCACAACCTTGATCAGGATGGACGGGTCTTCGGCGAACGCCTCGTCGAAGATGTGCGGATCCTGGCCCAAGGAAACTGCCCACTCCCGCAGCAGTTTCAGTGCTACGGATGTGAGTGCGTCATTCCATTCGGTGATGACTTCGCGGAGTTCGGGAAGCGCGTCGGGCCATAGGTTGGGGCCTTGCAGAATCTCCCACGCCGGCGAATTGTCGGTGAGTTGGGCAGCGGGTTGATCGGTACCGATGTCGATCTGTTCGCGCCAGTCCTGTTTACCTTCGGTGAGTTCTCCGCCGAGGCGGGTGTATCCACGAAAGTGCGGGCTGTGGACGTTCTCGATGGCCAGTTTCTCGGCAGTCGGTAGAGCGAAGAATTCACGGGCGACGCTCAGTAGGCGTCGTTGCAGGTCATCGGAGATTCGGTGGCCCACCAGGTAGAAGAAGCCCATCTCGTGCGTCGCATCGCGGAGCTGCTTGCGGAACAGTTCGGCGGTGTCCGGATTCTCGGACAGTGCGAGGTCGAGCACGGGGAGCGATGACATCGACATGGGAGCCTCGATTCACGTGTAAGCGTTCATCCGAAGTCTATCGGTGTAACCCACGTCTCAAATTTCATTGACTTTTAATGCCCTGCATCATATGGTCCATTACATGAGCAAGCCGAGTCCAGCGCGAGACGCAATCACCGATGTAGCAGATCGGATGTTTGCCGAACGAGGTGTCGACGAGGTTTCTCTGCGTGAGATCGTGATCGAATCCGGACAGAAGAACGTGTCCGCCGTGCAGTACTACTTCGGCGGCCGCGACGGATTGTTCCTTGCAGTCTTCCGTCGTCGTCTGGCCAAGCTGAACGAAGCGCGCAGTGCGTATCTCGAAGTCGTCGACAGTGAAGGGCGCGGCGAAGACATCCGTTCGCTCATCGAAGTGTCGATCGTCCCGCTGGCCAACTATCTCCGAAGTGCCACGGACGGTTCGCATTACGCACGATTCTCGGCACGTATGACACCGCGGGTCGACTTCACGAGCCGTGATTTTGCGGATATCAGTGACGTCAGTCGCGAGATCATCGTCAGGCTCCGCCGGGCGCTGGTGCACCTCCCGGAAGATGCGGCTGCGACTCGGGTGGATCTGATCATGAACATGATGGTCTCGGCTTTCGCGGCCTACGAGCAACGTCAGGAAGAGGGGTTGCTTGCCGGCGCCGCTTCTTTCGACGACATGGTGACGCATCTGATCGAAATGGCCGTCGGCGCTCTGACTGCTCCGCATAATCCCTGACACCAACTTTCATCATCGAAGATTCGTAGTATCGAAACTTCCACCGGAACAACATCATTGGTGCTGTCTCTGTCGAGACCGCCAGTCTCTTCGGCGTACCCGAAGCGCTACGCCGGTCCGTTTGTCGTCTCTGCCACTGGGCAGATCTATCCCCTTCAGGAGATCGTCATGGAATACGAAACCATCTCAGTTGCACCTGTTACGCGGAGCCTCGGTGCCGTGATCAGTGGCATCGACCTAGCCCAGCCGCTTTCGGGACAGCAATTCGAGGATATTTCGCGAGCAATTCGCGAACATCTGGTGGTGTTCTTCCGCGACCAGGACCTCACAGATCAACAGCATCTCGATTTTGCGTCCAACTTCGGTATTCCGAACGTCTACCCCACTACGCGGGCACGTGGTCTCGATCGTCCGATGGAATTCATCGAGGACGGCCCCAACAGTTCGCCCAAGGCGGACCTCTGGCACACCGATGTCGCGATTCTCGAGACGCCACCCGATTTCGGTGTTCTCTCGATGCGTCACACCCCCGATGCGGGTGGAGATACCATGTGGCTCAACCTGTATGACGTTTACAACAATCTCTCCGAACCGATGAAGCGCCTGGTCCTCGAACTCGAGCAGTTTGTGCATCCGGGTGAACTGATGGAACAGATCACCATCGAGAAGTTCGGACAGGAAGTGTGGGACAAGGTTTCGGCAGAATTCTCCGGCGTCTACCACCCGCTCGTTCGCAAGCATCCGGAAACCGGTCGCCCAGCCCTGTTCATGTGCGGGTCGAATGTTCGGAACCTCGTCGGTATGACGCCCCGGGAAAGTGACACGATTCTGGATCTGCTTCGCCGCGGACTCGAGGAGCCCAGCCTCCAATTGCGTTGGCGCTGGCAGAATAACGACATTGCTCTGTGGGACGAGCGCTGCACAAACCATCGGGCGCTCAGTGACCATGCCGGTTTGGTTCGCAAGGTTCGCCGCTGCACGGTCGGCGCGGGTCGGCCTGCACCGATGTGAGTTCGACGTCCGCAATTCTGCAAGTCCACGGTGAGGGAACAGATATGACTCGAACAAAATTGGTGCGGTTCGGAAAGTTGGTCGTAGCTACGCTCGCAAGCGGAATGCTACTTGCAGGGTGTGCGGGGGAAGCGAATCAAGAGGTCGAAAATGTAAGTGGTTCAAAGGAATCCGATAGTTCGCAAGCTTCCGGGATTCTCGGAAGCCAAGGAGATGGCGGCGCGCCCCTCTCCGGTGGCACACTGACGTATGCGTCGTACGCTCCGGTGGTCAGTCTGGACCCGGCCAAGACGCAGATCACCGGCGCCACCGGCGGTACCGAATTGGCGGCGATCTACGACCTCTTGATGCGGTACAACGCAGAAACCGGGAAGTACGATCCACAGCTGGCGAAGGGCCTGGACGAGAGTGGAGACAACCTCACGTGGACATTGTCTCTACGCGAGAACGTCAAGTTCAGTGACGGCACCCCGCTCGACAGTGCCGCGGTGGTAGCGAGTATCAATCGCTACAACGCGAAACGCGGTGCAAACAACGAGATCTGGACGTCGAGCGTGAAGAGCGTCGAGGCGGCAGGTCCGTCGACGGTGGTATTCACGCTGAATCGGCCGTGGGCTGAGTTCCCGGCGATGCTGAGCTTCGGTCACGGCGTCATCGTTGCGCCGAGTTCGTATGCAGCGGAACCATTCACGCCGGTCGGAGCGGGCGCGTTCACGGTGGAACGCTTCTCGCCGCCGGATGAGTTGGTTCTGGCATCGAAAGCCGATTATTGGGGCGGCGCACCGAAATTGGATCAGGTGAAGTTCGTATCCATTCAAGGTGAACAGGCCAAGATCGATTCCCTCGCCACCGGCGGCGTTCAGATGGCGTATCTGCGCAACTCCGAGACGGTCGAGGCAGCCAAGGGCAAATTCCCGGGGTACGCCGAGTTCATCAGTCTGTCGATGGTCGGCCAGATCAACAATCGCGCCGGACATCCGGGAGCAGACGTACGGGTGCGTCAGGCGATGAATTACGCGATCGATCCGGCTGTTCTCGATCAGCGCGCTCGCGGCGGAAAGGGAATGCCGGGTAGCGAGATCTTCCAGTCGTGGTCGTTGTGGCACAACGGCATCGAGCCAGTCGGTCTGGATCCCGTGAAGGCCCGTGAACTGCTCGACGCGGCAAAGAAGGACGGCTACGACGGGCACGTCACCTATCTTGGTACGCAGGATCCCAACGGTCAGGCTGCAGCTCTGGCGGTGCAGGCGATGCTGCAGTCGGTGGGATTCACCGTCACCGTCGAGTACGCGGCGAGTACCGCCGACATGGTGAAGCGCCTCTACGCTGATCACAATTACGACTTGGCGCTCGGCGGCAACGGGCTGCTCGACGCGGCACCGTTCCTGCGGCTCTACTCGGCGCTGCACAGCACCTCGGTGAATAACACTGTCGGCGTTGCCAGCCCGGAGGTAGATGCCATGCTGGATGCGATTCAGGCAGCCGGCAATGGCGAGGACAAGAAGGCTGCGTTGGCTGATCTGCAGACCCTGTTCAACGAGCAGGTGCCGATCATGGTCTGGGGAGCCGGCGCCAACTTCGTGCCGTGGAGTGAGAACGTCTACGGACTCATGCCCAGCCTGGACAGCATCATTCTGCTGGACGAGGCCTGGATCAAGAAGTAGTCCTGCTGTGCGCACAGCAAAAGTGGCCCGCACCAATCGGTGCGGGCCACTTTTGTGTCGAGACTTAAGCTCGTCGGCGCGGCGTCTGGCTACGCCTCATCGGCTCCGATGATGAACGCTTCGAGCTCGATGCGAGCCTTGTCGTCAGCCATCTGGACCGGCGGGGACTTCATCAGGTAGGCGGAAGCCGGGTAAACCGGTCCACCGATGCCGCGGTCCTGGGCGATCTTGGCTGCGCGGACGGCGTCGATGATGATGCCGGCGGAGTTGGGCGAATCCCAGACCTCGAGCTTGTACTCGAGGTTCAGAGGAGCGTCGCCGAAGGCGCGGCCTTCGAGGCGGACGTATGCCCACTTGCGGTCGTCGAGCCACTCCACGTAGTCCGAGGGACCGATGTGGACGTTGCGGTCGTGAACCTTGCCGGCGAGCGAACCGGTGAGGTTCGAGGTGACGGCCTGGGTCTTGGAGACCTTCTTGGATTCCAGACGCTCACGCTCGAGCATGTTCTTGAAGTCCATGTTGCCGCCGACGTTGAGCTGGTACGTGCGGTCCAGTACGACGCCACGGTCTTCGAACAGCTTCGCCATCACGCGGTGGGTGATGGTTGCGCCGACCTGGCTCTTGATGTCGTCGCCGACGATCGGGACGCCGGCGTCCTTGAACTTGGCAGCCCACTCCGGGTCGGAGGCGATGAAGACGGGCAGTGCGTTGACAAAGGCGACGCCTGCGTCGATGCAGCACTGAGCGTAGAACTTGTCAGCGGCTTCGGAACCGACAGGCAGGTAGGACACGAGGACGTCGACCTTGGCGTCCTTGAGTGCCTGAACCACGTCGACAGGCTCGGCGTCGGACAGTTCGATGGTCTCGGAGTAGTACTTTCCGATGCCGTCGAGTGTCGGGCCGCGCAGGACGGGGATGTCGAGCGGCGGGACGTCAGCGATCTTGATGGTGTTGTTCTCGCTGGCGAGGATTGCCTCGGAGAGGTCGAAGCCGACCTTCTTGGCGTCCACGTCGAAAGCGGCAACAAACTGCACGTCGCGGACGTGGTACTTGCCGAACTTGACGTGCATGAGGCCGGGAACGGTGGCCGTCTCGTCCGCATCCTTGTAGTACTCGACGCCCTGAACCAGGGACGAGGCACAGTTACCCACGCCCACAATTGCTACGCGCACCGCGGTGCTGTTCTCACCCATGGTCGGGCTCTCCTTCTTTCTGGGAAATTCCTGTTGTCGATTGCTCAGCTGCGATCAGTTCGTTGAGCCAACGCACTTCGCGTTCACTCGACTCGAGTCCGAGCTGGTGGAGCTGGCGGGTATATCGGTCCAGCGATCCGCTGGCCCGGCCGACGGCGTCGCGAAGCCCTTCGCGGCGCTCTTCGACCTGGCGTCGTCTGCCTTCGAGGATCCGCATCCGCGCTTCTGCGGGGGTGCGGCTGAAGAAGGCGAGGTGAACGCCGAAGCCGTCGTCGGTGTAGTTCTGCGGTCCCGTGTCGGCGACCAATTCAGTGAACCGCTGCCGGCCTTCCGGAGTGAGCTTGTAGACGCGACGCGCCCGACGCTTGAGCGTGCCGGTGGCGTTGTCGACGTCTTCCGAGATCAATCCGTCGGCCTGCATGCGCCGAAGTGCCGGGTACAGCGATCCGTACGAAAACGCACGGAATGCGCCGAGCAGACCGGTGAGCCGCTTGCGCAGCTCGTATCCGTGCATCGGTGACTCGAGGAGTAGCCCGAGAATTGCGAGTTCGAGCAACTGACACCTCCCGAGTCTGTGGACCTAACCGCTTGATGCGATGTCTAACTATATCGCGCCGATATATAAAACCACACACTTGGCTGCTATGTGTACCAAGTTGTCACGGATAGATCCGTGTCAAATGTGTGATTTCGGGGGGTTTTCCGTACGTTTGGCCGCGATCGCGATTGCGGAGAACTCACAGGTGGACTTCATCTCCGCTGGTAGCGCCCAATCGTCGAGTGAAAATGTGTTCATCGTGACCCTCCCGAACAGTCCGCTGCCTCTCGGACGCACGTACTCTGGTCAGGGTGCGGATACAGCGGCAAGTTGTGGACTACGCGCTCGCGCGTCGGTCCGTGCTGGCTGAGGTGTCTGCGGGTAGGACCGGTGTCAAGCAGGTGTGCGACGCCGATCCGTACCTACTCAGAGCCGCGAAGTTCCACGGCCGGGGCAGTGATGTTCTCTGTCCCATCTGCCGTAAGGAACAGTTGACGCTCGTGTCCTGGGTGTTCGGCGAGAAGCTCGGCCAAGTTTCGGGATCAGCCCGTACGACGGACGAGCTCGCTCGGCTTGCGGAGACAGCAGAGGAGTTCACGGTGCACGACGTAGAAGTGTGCCGTTCCTGCAGTTGGAACCACTTGGTGCAGTCCTATGTGCTCGGCGCAGTCCCTGCGCCGCCGCGACCGCGGCGAGCACGTCCACCGAGCAGACGAGAGCAGTCTGTAAGCCGGCGCACCGCCAGCGAGTAACGCCACACCCGACGAAGGGCCCGATCTAAGTCTCATGTGATCGGTCCATGACCACTGGAGATTTGATTTCGTGAGTTCCCCCACCAACAACCCCGACGATCGCCCCGTGGGGCCAGGTCGCCCGCAGCAAGGCCGGCAACCAGGCCCGCCGCCGCAGGGTCGTCCGCAGCAAGGTCCTCAGCAGGGCCGTCCGATGGGTCCGCCGCAGGGACGTCCGATGGGTCCCCCTCCGCAGGGCCGTCCGATGGGTCCGCCGCAGCAAGGTTCGCAACAGGGACGCCCGCAACAAGGCCGTCCGCAGCAAGGTCCTCAGCAGGGCCGCCCAATGGGTCCGCCGCAGGGCCGCCCGATGGGCCCGCCGCCGCAGGGCCGCCCGCAGCAAGGCGCACAGCAAGGTCGCCCGCCGCAGAATCGCCCGGCTCCGGGTGGCGAACCGACACAGCGCGTTGCTGCCGCAGCGACCCCTCGCCTCGACAAGACTGCCGAAACCACCCGCACGAATGCCGGCGGGCGTCCACCGGCCGGCCCCCCGCCGACGAAGCCGCCGACAGGCGGTTCCGGTGGTGGCGACGGCACTGGTGGTCGACCCCCGAAGGGACAGAAGGACGCTGTGAAGAAGAAGTCGAAGTGGCGCACGGTTCGCCGCTCGGCGTATGTGTTGGTGGCGCTCGGCATGGTGTTGCCGGTGCTCGCTTTCATGGCGGCGTACATCGTGCAGGACGTGCCCAAGCCGGGTGACCTCAAGACCAATCAGGTTGCGACGATCTTTGCGTCGGACGGAAGCACGGTAATCAGTACCGTCGTTCCGCCGGAGGGTAACCGTACCGAGGTGCAGCTCGATCAGATTCCGGTTCATGTGCGCAATGCCGTGCTTGCTGCCGAGGATCGGGACTTCTACACGAACCCCGGATTCTCCGTTTCCGGTTTTGCGCGTGCGGCCCGTGACAACGTTCTTGGCCGTGACAGCGCCGGTGGTGGTTCGACGATCACGCAGCAGTACGTCAAGAAGGCGCTGGTCGGTTCCGAGCGGTCGATGACGCGAAAGATGAAGGAACTTGTCATCGCGTCGAAGATGGCGAACGAGTGGTCCAAGGACGACATTCTTGCGGCGTATTTGAACACCATTTACTTCGGACGCGGTGCGTACGGCATCGGGGCAGCGTCGAATGCGTACTTCGGCAAGCCGGTCGATCAGCTGTCGACCGAGGAGGGCGCTGTGCTGGCGTCGTCGATCCAGTTGCCGTCACTTCTTGATCCGGAGACCAATCCGACTGGCGCGGAATCGCGTTGGAACTATGTGCTCGACGGCATGGTGACCGCCGGAACGTTGGATCAGGCATCGCGCGCGCCGATGAAGTATCCCGCTTACATTCCACTTGCTCAGGTAGACAACGGAAGCCAAGGCACCACGGGGCCGGAGGGTCTGATCAAGAATCAGGTTCTCCGTGAGCTGACGGATGCCGGCATCGACGAGCAGTCGCTCAATACCGAAGGCCTCCAGGTCACTACGACCATCGATCCGCAAGCGCAAGCTGCGGCCATGGACGCGGTGCGCTCCAACATGAAGGGTGAGCCGGACGATCTGCGGACCGCCGTTGTGTCGGTCGATCCGCGTAACGGTGGCGTCAAGGCCTACTACGGCGGTGAGGACGGAATCGGTTACGACTTCGCCAATGCCGGCTTGCAGACGGGTTCGTCGTTCAAGGTATTCGGTTTGGCAGCAGCCCTCGATCAGGGCATTCCGCTGTCGCAGATGTATGACAGCTCGCCGCTGACGATCAACGGCATCTCGATCGGCAACGTCGAAGGCGAAAGCTGTGGAACCTGCACCATCGCCGAGGCTCTCAAGCGTTCACTGAACACCAGCTTCTACCGTCAGATGCTCAGCCTCGACGGCAACGGCCCGCAGGAAATCGCGGACATCGCGCACAAGGCCGGTATCCCGGAGAACATTCCGGGCGTCGGCCCGTCGCTCACCGAGTCGGACGGTACCGGCCCCAACAACGGAATCGTTTTGGGCCAGTACCAGTCTCGGGTGCTGGATATGGCGTCGTCGTATGCGACTCTCGCAGCGTCCGGTACGTTCCACGCTCCGCACTTCGTGGAGAAGGTCGTCGCGGCTGACGGAACAGTTCTCCTGGACCGTGGCACGCCGGAGGGTGAGCAGCGGATCGATCCGGCTGTCGCGGACAACGTGACGTCGGCGATGCAGCCCATCGCGGGTTACTCGAACGGTCACAACTTGGCCGGTGGGCGTCTGTCGGCGTCGAAGACGGGTACGGCGCAGCTCGGTGACACGGGTGCGAACAAGGACGCCTGGATGGTCGGGTACACGCCTTCACTGTCGACGGCAGTGTGGGTCGGTACGACGGACGGTCAGGCCATCACCAATTCGAACGGCGGAATGATCTACGGTTCCGGTCTGCCTTCCGATATCTGGAAGGACACGATGGACGGCGCGCTCGACGGCACGGACAACGAGAAGTTCCCGAAGCCGGGCAAGATCAACGGTCAGGCTGGTGGTGTTCCCGAGTACACGGCTCCGGCTCCGCCGAAGACGACTGCTCCGCCGACCACTACGGCGGCTCCGACAACAACAACGCAGCCGCCGGTGGTCGTGACGACCACAAATATCGAGATTCTTCCGGGTATCACGATTCCGGTTCCCGGAGTGGCGCGTCCCACGACAACAACCGCGGCGCCGGGCGCGGTGACAACAACGGAAGAGACTCCGGCAGGTGTGAGCCCCGGACAGTAGTCGAGGCGGTAGCCTCGCGGAGTGGCCGCCAATGTAGATGACGCCGATCCGACAACTCCGGCAGAACTTCGGACTTCCGAATCCCCTGCCCGGTTGGCGGAAGATGCGCGGTCAGCTGACTGGCGTGATGTTCCGAGTCGGAACGATCCGATGGTGTCTGCACTGTCGGGAACCGTCGGTGGTCCGGTCGGTCGGCATGCGCTGATCGGCCGGACCCGTTTTTTTACGCCGATGCGGGTAATCCTGCTGTTGGCCGTGGTCTTTTTGGCGATGGGTTGGTCGACGAAGGCCGCGTGTATTCAGCAGGCGCCGTTCGGTGATCAGGGCCAGATGGGTCTGGACTGGGGTGGCTCGCGTCAGTATGTCGCGTTGTGTTACTCGGACACGGTGCCGTTGTACGGCGCGGAGCGACTCGATCAGGGTGCGTTCCCGTACAAGAAATCGTGGGAAGAGACTCGCGGAGACGGTTCGATTCAGACGCGGTACATGGAGTATCCGGTGTTGTCGGGGCTCTATCAGTACGGCTCGATGAAGGTCGCGAAGGCGTGGGATTCGATCACGTGGCTGCCGGGCGCAATTCAGGTGGCGCTCTACTTCAACGTGGTCGCTTTCGGTTTGGCTTTGGCGTGGTTGGTGACGGTGTGGGCGAGCACGCTCCTGGCGGGCCGACGTGTCTGGGACGGCGCGATGGTTGCATGTTCGCCGTTGGTGATCGTGCATGTTTTCACGAACTTCGATCCTTTGGCGACGGCGTTCGCGATGGGTGGTTTGTTGGCGTGGGCGCGTAAGCGGCCTGTTCTGGCGGGCATCTTGTTGGGGTTGGGTGGCGCGGCCAAGCTGTATCCGCTGTTGTTGCTCGGACCGTTGTTGGTCTTGTGTCTGCGTACCGGCAAAACTCGTGAGTGGCTGGTGACGGCGCTCAGTGCCGTCGCGGCGTGGCTTGCGGTAAATCTGCCGATCGCGGCTTTGTTCCCCAACGGGTGGTACGAGTTCTTCCGCCTCAATTCCGAGCGCGGGGCCGATCCCGATTCGATTTACAACGTCATCATGTCGTTTACGCCGTGGACGGGTCTGGACGGTCCGCTTGCGCAGGGTGAGTCACCGTCGAACCTCAACGCAGTCTCGTTCGTTCTGTTTGCCGTGGTGTGTGTCGGCGTCGGGTATGTCGCGCTCACGGCGCAACGACGCCCTCGAGTCGCGCAATTGTGTTTCCTGTTGGTCGCGGGATTCTTGCTGACCAACAAGGTGTGGAGTCCGCAGTACTCACTGTGGCTGGTGCCGCTGGCGGTTCTGGCCTTGCCGCATCGCCGGTTGCTTCTTGCGTGGATGACTATCGACGCGTTGGTGTGGGTTCCGCGGATGATGTATTACCTCGGTGTCTCCAACAAGGGACTGCCCGAGCAGTGGTTCACCGGAACTGTTGTGATCCGAGATATTGCCGTCCTGGTTCTGTGCGCGGTGGTGCTGCGCCAGATTTACCGTCCGGACGAGGACTTGGTGCGGTACGGGTTCATCGACGATCCGGCCGGCGGTGTCCTCGATCAGGCACCCGACAAGCAGCCGTCGTGGTTCCCACGTTGGTTGCGTCCGGCGCAGCCGAAGGTGAAAGAGGCCGAGCTTCAGCC
Organism: Rhodococcus sp. OK302; assembly: GCF_002245895.1. NCBI lineage: Bacteria > Bacillati > Actinomycetota > Actinomycetes > Mycobacteriales > Nocardiaceae > Rhodococcus > Rhodococcus sp. OK302. Next base: position 878,135 of record NZ_NPJZ01000001.1, on the reverse strand, counting down.
GGTGTAATTCACCATTCTTCGAGCGTCGTGTGACCGTCCTGTACCGCCCGGGCAAACAGTGCCGCCTTGGTCGGAGCGGGTCGGCCGACACCGATGTACTTGGCACGGATTCGGGCGATATGCGTGTTGATCGTGCCGACGCCGAGACCGAGTAGTACGGCTACTTCCCCTTTGGAATCCGATCGAAGCCAGGCGAGCAAAACTTCGATTTCTCGGGCGCTCAGGCGCGGTGTGCGGTTGATCGGGCGTCGGTCGACGACGCGGATCAGGTAACCGTCAGGGGTTCGTGTGGAGTGGATAAATTCCATGACGAATGAAGCCTTTCGGTTGCTGTTCGGTCTGGAAGTGCCGGAACCGGCAAATATTTGCGCGATGGCTGCGAGCAGCCGAAATGCGGTCTGTCCAGTATGTCCGCCGATCTGGCGAAGGTTGGTGTCCGCGACGCGGTCGATACATAGTCCATACAACGGACAATTCTCTGACCTGCTCGGATAAAGTTCCTCGCTATGGAATCGCAGCCGGAACCCGGCACAGGCAAACGGGTCGACCCGGAAGAAATCGAGTCGCGAGGGCAGTTTGCTGAGGCGCTCACCGCGCTGAGAAAGGCTGCTGGGCTCACGGTTCGCGAAGCCGTCGACCGCAGCGGTGGACTCCACGGAACTGTCAGCGGTTGGTTCTCCGGACAGCACCTGCCGACGCCGGCGAGTACACCGATGTTCACGAAACTTCTCGAGGCCTGCGGGATCGATTCCGAGGAGCAGCGGCAGCGCTGGCTCAGCGCAGTCCAACGAGTACGGCAGTTGACGGCGCGTCGACGCGGCGATACCACCGTTCCGTACCGAGGACTCGAATCCTTCCGGCAGGAGGACACGGATTGGTTCTTCGGCCGCGAGGAACTCACTTCGGTGTTGGCCGAGCGGGTGGCGTCGGCGATCCGGGGTGAGACTCGACGTCAGTTCATGGTCATCGGGGCCTCCGGTTCCGGTAAGTCGTCGTTGCTTCGGGCGGGCCTGGCTCCCAAGGTCGACGGCGACGATCCGCGGTTCGACGGATGGAAGGTCGAGATCGCGGCGCCGGGTTCGGGAACGATCCCGACTGTCGACGACGAACGCAGGGTTCTGATCGTCGATCAGTTCGAGGAACTGTGGACGCAGTGCGATCGCGATTGGCGTGAAGACTTCTTGCAGGTGCTTTCGGAGGCCGGTGAGAACACTGTTGTCGTGATCGGGTTGCGCGCCGATTTCTACGGGCTGGCCGCGGAGGAGCCGCTGTTGCTTCCGTTGCTCGACGATTCCCCGATGGTGGTCGGCCCCCTCACCGAGCAGCAGTTGCATGAGGTGATCGTCAAGCCGGCGCTGAAATCGGGAATGACCGTTCAGCCTGAACTGGTTCAAGTTCTGGTCAGTGAGCTGACCCCGCGGGGCTCGCATACGGCGAGCGATCCCGGTTCACTCCCCCTCCTGTCCCACGCCTTGTTGGGCACGTGGCAACGGTCCACGCGCAAAACGTTGACCGTGTCCGACTACTACGCCACCGACGGAATTGCGGGAGCAGTTCAGCAGAGCGCCGAGGAAGTTTACGGTCAACTGACCGAGCGGCAGCAGAAGTTGGCGCGCAGAATCTTCTTACGATTGGTCAACGTCGACGAGGTCACGCAGACGCGTCGACGCGCTCCTCGTGCCGAACTTTTTCTCGGTGACGATGTCGACGACGTCAATACCGTCATCGACCACTTTGCGTTGCGACGCCTCCTCACAGTCGACGAGGAGACCGTGGAGGTTTCGCACGAGGTCTTGCTGTCGGCCTGGAGTCGGTTGCGTACGTGGATCGATTCGGATCGTGCCGGACTGGCCGTGCACCGCAGATTCACCTACGCGGCGCAGGTGTGGGAAGAGAGTGGACGTGATCCGAGTTCGTTGCTCGGGCCCGCCCGGCTCCAACTGACCGAAGAGTGGCTGAGTTCGGGTGATCTCGGTCCGGCGCTGGAGCCGAGCGAGACACGGGCCGCCGATCTCAATGTCACCGAGCGAGATTTCCTGGCCGCGAGCATCGCGCATCGTGATCAGCAGGACAGTGCTGATCGGCGACGGACAATCGTGCTACGACGGCTTGTCTCGGCGCTGGCTGCCGCGTCGGTGATCGCCTTGGTGCTGGCGGTGGTCGCTACTGTCGCCGGTATCGGCGCCAATCATCAACGTGCCGAGGCGAACACGGCCCGCGACGAGGCGATGTCTCGTCAGGTCGCAACCGAAGCTGTTCGCATGCGCGACAAGGATCCGTCGTTGGCAGCGCAGCTTGCGCTGGCCGCGTTCGATGTCAATGAGACCACCGAGGCGCGCTCGGCGATGCTCGATGCGTCCGGTGTGCATTCCGCGACGCGAATCGTGGGTCCACCCGGCTCGATGAAGGCGCGAATCAATCACGCGGGAACCGTTGTGGCCGTGGCAAGTTCCGACGGCATGGTTCGGCTGTATCCCGTAGTCGACGGAGCTGTGTCGGCAACGCCGCAGTCGGAATTTCTCGGGGTGTCCGAGGGGACGGCACTGTTCGCCGTGTCCTTCAGTCCGGACGGGCGACTGTTGGCTACGGGCGGCGCCGGCGGCGGCGCATTGTGGGATGTATCGGATCCGGAAAACCCGGTGCGCGGAACGTTGTTCGTCGACGCAGACCACGTTGTGCAGGACTTGGAGTTCAGCCCGGATGGTACAAAGCTGATAGCCGGAACCTCGACGCCGGACGTGCTGCGCTGGAAGATCGACAGTTCCACCGACGCTGTTGCCTTGCCGCCCCTGCCGCATCCGGCGACGGGAATTGTGACGGCTACGTTCAGCCCCGACGGCCGGTTGATGGTTGCAGGTGGGCGACAGGGAACCCTGCGGGTGTGGGACGTCGAAAAGTGGGAAGATCCCGCGGTGCCACCGATTTTCGCGACCGAACCCGACGGAACCACCGTCCATTTTCTCGGTGTTGCGTTCAGTCCGGACGGGCGGGAACTTGCTGCGGGTACCACTGGCCGTGAAGTTGCACGCTGGGATATGAGCGATCCGGCGCACCCGGTTCCGGTGGCAGCTTTGCCCGGGTTCTCCAGCTACGTCAACGAACTCAACTACAGCAAGGACGGAACCAGGCTTGCTGCCGGTAGTTCCGACAACACCGTTCGAGTGTGGGATCCGCATACCGGCGCTCTGATCGAGGTGCTGCCGGATACCGGCGCCATCACTACTGTCGACTACAGCGAGGACGGGCGGACGCTCGTTACCGGTGGACTCAACGGTGTCACGCGGGTGTGGGCGATGCCCGGTCCGGTGTGGTCGGGAGCGCGAGACACCATCTACACCAGTCCTTTTGCTGCCGACGGTTCGCGCCTTCTTGCGGGTGTCGGCGCCAAGGGCGGTGCGATATTGGCATGGAACACCGAGGATCTGGAACATCCGGTACTGATGCCCGAGCTGGCACCGATTGGCGAGGAACGATTCACCGGGGCGTCGGCGTTATCGGCAGACGGTGACCTGGCGGTCGCCGGCACCGGTTCCGGAGCGGCGTACTTGTGGGATCTCAGTGATCCCGCGGCACCGAGGTTGACTGCTGCCCCGCAGGAGTACGTCAAGGGCATCGTCGGAGTTGTTGCCCTGGATCCTTCGGGAACGTTGTTGGCAGTGTCTTCTCAAGACGACAACGGATTTGCGTTGGTAGACGTCTCCGATCCGGCTGCGCCGAAACTGCTTTCGTTGACCGATGCCGGTTCCTACCCGCAGATGATGGCGTTCCGGCCGGGCGACGACATTCTGGCAATTGCCGACGCCAAGAACGAAGTAGACCTGTGGGACATCTCCGACCGGAATGCGCCGAAGATCGCGTCTACGGTCGGTGGGTTCGAAAGTTACGCCCAGGCAGTTATTTTCAGTGCGGACGGCAAGGTCATGGCAGCAGGTAGCGCAGACCACAGCCTGCAATTGTGGAATGTGGAGAACCCGTCGGAGCCGAGAGCGTTGTCGCGCATTACGGGACCGGAGGGGGCGATCTACTCCGTAGCTGTCAACCCGGCGGGCACTTTGCTGTCGGCCGGGGTCAGCGGTGGATCACTGTGGTTGTGGGACATCACGAATCCCGAAGACCCTCAGCGGTTTGCTCAGCTGACGGCCTATCCCGTGCGTGTCAACGACGCGCAGTTCGCGGGTAGTGCCAACATGATTGCCGGCAGTGGCCCCGACAAGACAATTCGCTTGTGGGGCACCGATCCGGATGCAGTTTCCGCAGGGATCTGTAGCAGCGCCGGAACCCTCATCACCGAGAAGGAGTGGGAGCGCTACCTTCCCGGTGTACCGTACCGGGATCTGTGTGGGTCCTGACGGAACTCAGTTCAGCCACACTTCGACGGCCGATTCGCTGGCCACTTCGGATCCGCCGTCCAGGATCACCAATCCGCTGGGACTGAGTTGGTAGACGACATCGCCATTGCTGGCGGCGAAACCTTGACGGGTGCGAATCGGATCGTCGAGCTCGATTACTGCTCCGTCGCTGACCCTTTCGCCCTTGTAGTAGTAGCGACCGACGCCGGTTTCACAAACCACGATTCGTGAACCGGTAGTGATCGCAACAGCCACAGCAGGGTTGTTCGAGTTGCAACTCGGTCCGTTGGAGATGAATCCTTGGCGGTCCGAGCCGGTGACGGTGGGTAGCGGGCCGGCAGCCGTCGTAATGGCAGGGGTTGTGTGCGGCACGGTCGTCGTGGGACGGGGAGTAGTTGTGTGTGGGGTTGTCGTTCGAGGCGCGGTAGTAGCGGTGTAGCTGTACGTGCTCGAGTTGTTCGCGGCTTCGTTCACAGCACTGGCAAACAGGCCCCAGAAGGCGATCCACAGAATGAAGAAGAGGATGCCGAGTCCGGTGAAGATGTATCCGAGAATCAGGCCGGCCAGCGCCAAACCGTCGCCTTGTTCGCCGGTCTTCTTGATCTGACTGCGCGCGATGTGTCCGAAGACGATTCCCAGTGGAGCCAACAGGAACGCGAATACCAGCGCGAGGATCGCGAGAGTATTGGTCGGTCGTGGTTGCCAATTCTGGGGGTACTGCTGCTGCGGGTATCCGTATCCGCCCTGTTCGCTCATGCCCTGATCTTGCGACACGAAGCCTGGCAAAGCGGGCAACCGGGGAGATTAGGTGCGGACGCGTCGTTCCAATTGCGGTGCGATTGCCGGCCAATCCTCGTCCGTCATCGCAAACAAAGCGGTGGTACGCCAGCTTCCGTCCAGGCGCTGGCGGTGCTTGCGCAGGAGGCCTTCGAATTGCGCGCCTAGCTTCGTGATTGCCGCGCGCGACTGTTTGTTGAACTCGTCCGTGTGCCATTCGACGCGTACGGCACCGAGATCGTCGAATGCCCGGCGCATCAGAAGCAGCTTCGATTCGGGGTTGATCCCGGTTCCCTGAGCGGCCTTCGACAGCCACGTGGAACCGATTGCGAGACTGCGATGAGCGGGGTCGATCTGGTAGAACGACGTGGTACCCACTACTGCACCCGTCTTGACCGCTACCTGCGCAAAAGCCACGCGGTCCGGGTTTTCCGACGCCACATCGATGTACGCGAGTGCGTCGGCGCGAGTGTCGATCGGTGCAGCTGTCCACTGGAAGATGCTCGGATCGTCCGACGCGATCACCAGGGCGTCGGCGTGTTCGTGGCCCAACGGTTCGAGGCGAACGTGCTCGCCCGTCAACGTCGGTGCTTCGAACCAGGATTCGGTCATCGTGCGTGCTCCAAGGTTGGTTGATCGGTGTCGGCTCCTGTCCCGGCCAACGGATAGCGCAGCGGCACCCGCAGGAACAGGAAGAAGAACACGATAAGCAATACGACGTGGCCCCACACACTGGCTTGTACGACGGCCTCGTATTTACTCGGATCGAAGTTCATGTCCAGTTGGTAGAAGTAGCGGAAGATGCCGATTCCCAGCGCCGCATCCGCCAACAGATATGCCGCAATCCAGAACCAGCGGATCTTGAACAACACCAGGAACGGCAGCAGCCACAGCGTGTACTGGGGTGAATTCACCTTGTGCAGCAAGATGAATCCGCACAGCATCGCCGCACTCACGGCGATCCACGGGAAATAGCCGTCGCGCAGATAGCGTCGCCAACCCAGGTACATCGCCAACGCGAACGACGCCAGGACCATGAGCGGAGACGCGATGTTCACCAGAGCGTCGTAGTCCGCATTGAGTTCACGAACGCCGAAGCCGTAGAACGGTCGCAACCCCCAGAACCACACCGAGTTGGTGGTGATGTCGGCGCTGCGTTTCTCCTGGAAACTGAACGACGCCCGCCACCCGTCGTAAGAGATGAGAGCGAACGGGAGGTTGACGAGGACGACCGTCATCACTGCCGCGCCCGCCGTCATCAAGGCACCGCGGACGTCGTATTTCTTGCCTTCGGTTCCCCTCAGCAAGACGTAGGCGACAAGAGGCAGGACAAAGATCCCCGGATACAGCTTCAAACAGAAGCCGACGGCCAGGATGATCGACGCCAGAATCGCGCGTGTTCGAAAAGGGATGCGCTCGAAGGTCATCAGGAAAATCGCGCCGACGGTCGTCGCCACCACCGGCAGGTCCCAGTTATGGAACGAGTACAGCACCAACGGCGGTGTGGCCGACCAGATCAGGGCGTACCCACCGCTCATCCGCCCCAGCATCCAGGCCGTCAGAAGGCCGAATGGCGCCAGGATCAACGCCGAATGGAGGAGGAATTCGGCGTCGTTGTGGGAGCCGATTCCGCCCAGCCACATCAGGATTCCGCTCAGCACCGGATATTCGACGGTTCCGCCGTAGAGGAAACCTTCGGGCGTGATGCCGCCGGTGATGAAGGGAAAGAGGTGTTGGTCGATGCCGCGTCCGAGCCACAGCAGCTGGATGTCGGAGTAACAAACATCGACGTTCTTGTTGATGTCGAAGCTCAGGCTCCGACCGTCCGGCGCGAAGGGCGCGCCGGCGCATCGTGCCTTGTTGAAGTAGCCCAGGGTCATGGCCAGTCCGCAGAGACCGACGACGAGCGTCAGGATCGACGCCGATGTTTTTCGGTCCGTTCGCATAGGCCAACCCTAGGTGGTGCGATTTCCCTGGTCAGCGGCACCTCGTGTAACCTACGAGGGTTGCTGACGCAACGACCCTCCTGCCACGGATAGTCCGTGGCCGTTTTCACTTAGTCCACAGGAGGTGATGAGGTCTTATGCGTCATTACGAATTGATGGTCATCCTTGACCCCAGCCTGGACGAGCGCACTGTCGCTCCTTCACTGGATACGTTCCTCAATGTTGTGCGCCAGCACGGCGGCACGATCGACAAGGTCGATGTCTGGGGTAAGCGTCGTCTCGCCTACGAGATCCTGAAGCATGCTGAAGGTATCTACGCGGTGATCGACATCAACGCCACTCCCGCCACCGTCGCTGAGCTCGATCGTCAGCTCGGTCTGAACGAGTCGGTTCTGCGCACGAAGGTTCTGCGCCACAACAAGTAATTTCTGTCGGTAGCGGGCTCTAACCTCGCACCCAACAGACTTACATCAAATGCAGGAGGAACCACATGGCTGGCGACACCATCATCACCGTCATCGGAAACCTGACGGCTGATCCTGAGCTTCGTTTCACCCCGGCGGGTGCTGCGGTTGCAAACTTCACGGTTGCATCCACACCCCGCACCTTCGACCGTAATTCCAATGAATGGAAAGACGGCGATGCGCTGTTCATGCGTTGCAACATCTGGCGCGAAGCAGCCGAGAACGTCGCGGAGAGCTTGACCCGTGGTTCACGAGTAATCGTGAGCGGTCGGCTCAAGCAGCGTTCGTACGAAACTCGTGAGGGCGAAAAGCGAACAGTCGTCGAGCTCGAAGTTGACGAGATCGGTCCTTCCCTGAAGTACGCCACGGCAAAGGTCAACAAGGCCAACCGTGGTGGCGGCAGTGGTGGGGGCGCGGGCGGCAACTTCGGAGGTTCCTCCGGCGGATCGGGCGGCGGACGTCCGGCTGCTGCACCTTCGGGTGGAGACGATCCTTGGGGCAGTGCGCCTCAGGCTTCGGGCTCCTTCGGCGGCGGCGGCAACGACGAACCGCCTTTCTGATCCGTACCTGATCAGGGACATCCAGAAAAGAGCAAAGACATGCCGAAGCCGCCCTTGCGCGACAAGGTTATGAAGAAGAAGGTCTGCACCTTCTGTAAAGAGAAGAACACGCAGATCAACTACAAGGACACGACGTTGCTGCGTAAGTACGTCAGCGACCGCGGAAAGATCCGTGCTCGTCGTGTCACCGGCAATTGCGTCCAGCATCAGCGCGACGTTGCCATTGCCGTCAAGAACTCACGTGAGGTAGCACTGCTGCCTTACGCCACCGTGGCTCGCTAAGGAAAGGGAGGGAAGAACATGAAGCTCATCCTCACCGCTGACGTGGACAACCTCGGTGCGCCTGGCGACACCGTCGAGGTCAAGGACGGCTACGGCCGTAACTACTTGCTCCCCCGCCGGTTGGCAATTATCGCTACCCGTGGCGCCGAGAAGCAGGTCGAAGGCATCCGTCGTGCACAGGAACTGCGCGCAGTGCGCGGCCTGGATCACGCCAAGGAGCTCAAGGCTGCAATTGAAGCACTCGATGTTTCGCTGACGGTCAAGACCGCCAGCGGCTCGGGCAAGCTCTTCGGTTCGGTTACCGCTGCTGACGTCGCTGCTGCGATCAAGGCTGCCGGTGGACCGGTCCTGGACAAGCGCACCCTCGTGTTGCCGAAGGCTCACATCAAGAACACGGGCAAGCATGCCGTGGTCGTGAACCTGCACCCCGATGTGGTTGCCAAGTTCAACCTGAACGTCGTTGGCGCATAGTCAACTGGTTCTTCGGTCGAGCCCTGCACATTTCGGTGTGCAGGGCTCGACCTTTTGTGCCGCGTCTTGGTGGCGGACAGCTCGACATCGGGTTGGGGATAACCGTCACAGTGTGACGTTCAGCTTCGGTGATCGGTGATGATTCGGGCTCCGCAACACGCCCGACACGCCGACGCGCCGACTGTGGAGAAACTTTTTTCACTAACAGGTGTGCGAATTTGCTCACATACATCTAGCTGGTGTTATGAGAGAAACTTACAAAGTTGTCCCCAGGTTATCCACAGATCGTGCACACAGTTTTTCAGGAGTTTCCACAATTACTCCACAGATTTATCCACAGGCCGGTTTGTTTGTGGGTTGACGAGTCCCTAACGTCGTCTCGACGTCTATCTACAGACCGGCCGGTCTCCGGCCACGGATGTCGGTCGGGGCGGGTACAAATAGCACGGATGTCGGTCGGGGCGGGTACAAATAGAGGGGACGCTGCGATTTTCTTGCAGCGTTGTCGAGTGTTTTACGGGAAGGTCTCTCTGATGGCTGTTGTAGATGATCGAGGACCTTCCGACTACCCCGGTCCCCCCGAATCCGAGCCGGATCAGGAATTCGGGCGCCAGCCACCTCAGGACATGGTGGCCGAGCAGTCCGTTCTCGGTGGCATGCTCCTCAGTAAGGACGCCATCGCTGACGTCCTCGAGGTGCTGAGGCCAGGCGACTTCTACCGGCCGGCCCATCAGTCTGTCTACGACGTGATCCTGGACCTTTACAGCCGTGGTGAGCCTGCCGACCCAGTGACCGTCTCCGCTGAGCTGGACCGTCGCGGCGAACTTCGCAAAATCGGTGGCGCTTCCTATCTGGTGACGCTCACTCAGACAGTGCCCACCGCAGCCAACGCTGCCTTCTACGCCGAGATCGTGGCCGAGAAATCGGTGCTACGACGCCTCGTCGACGCCGGTACCCGCATCGTTCAATACGGTTACGCCGGCACCGACGGCCAGGATGTTGCCGAGGTTGTCGACCGCGCGCAGGCCGAAATCTTCGAGGTCACCGAACGTCGCACCACCGAAGACTTCGTGCCCCTCACCGAACTCCTGCAGCCCACGATGGATGAGATCGACTCCATCGCCAGCCGAGGCGGCATCTCCCTCGGTGTGCCCACCGGGTTCAAGGATCTCGACGAAATCACCAACGGCCTGCACCCGGGTCAGATGATCATCGTGGCGGCCCGACCTGGTGTGGGCAAATCGACCCTTGGAATGGATTTTTTGCGTTCCTGCTCCATTACGCACGGTATGGCCAGCGTTATGTTCTCGCTGGAAATGAGCAAAACCGAGATCGTGATGCGTCTGCTTTCCGCAGAGGCCAAGATCAAGCTCGGTGACATGCGCTCCGGCAAGATGACCGACGACGACTGGACCAAGCTCGCGCGTCGTATGAGTGAGATCAGTGAAGCGCCGCTCTTCATCGATGACTCTCCCAACCTCACGATGATGGAAATTCGCGCAAAAGCGCGGCGGCTCAAGCAGAAACACGACATCCGCTTGATCGTGATCGACTACCTCCAGCTGATGAGCTCGGGTAAAAAGGTCGAGTCGCGCCAGCAGGAAGTCTCGGAATTCTCGCGTAGCCTCAAGCTTCTGGCCAAGGAGCTCGAAGTTCCCGTGGTCGCGATCTGTCAGCTGAACCGTGGTCCGGAACAGCGAACTGACAAGCGCCCCATGGTATCTGACCTTCGCGAATCGGGATCGTTGGAGCAGGATGCTGACATGGTCATCCTGTTGTATCGTCCCGATGCAACTGAGCGCGACGACCCTCGTGGCGGTGAAGCCGACCTCATTCTCGGTAAGCATCGTAACGGTCCGACCGCGACAATCACTGTGGCACACCAACTTCACCTGTCGAAGTTCGTCGATATGGCGCGCGGCTAGCTCGATCGATCGGTTCGGTCTCGTATCGTTCTCAAATGGCTCAACTCGTGAAGCGGGTTGGGCCATTTCATTTTGCCGACCGTAGCTGGTGGGGGCCGTTGAGGTGTCAGGTTGGATCCGTTCTCCATCGTGCGAGGAATTGACCTTCTGGGGCGTCGCATTCGCGGACAAGTAGATCGGGAACCTAGAGTCGCTGTCTCTGATGTCGAACTGGCCGAGAAGCTCACTCAGTATGGGGATCTCGTTCGTCGTGAAGGCCACCCCCGACCTGCCCAATCACGACGCCGCTGGCGTGGTCCATCGCCGACAAAAGCCGGCCGTCGGAGGATGGCCGTAGTTGGGGGGAATCATGGCGGAGCCAGTCACTTCGAAACCAACCGGTGCGTCCACTTTGTCGCGCGTGTCCGATACTCTCTTGTCGCCAGGATAAACAGCAACGGAGTTCGGAGATCTCGATGGTGGAACCGCTCAGGTTGGACAAGGCCAAGCAGGGCTTCGACAAGGCTGTCGGCGGCTTCAGCAAGTTCGCGCGCAGTAGCTCAAAGCAGCTGGTCGAGCAGACCAGCGATCTCAAGGACGCCGCTGTGGGCACCGTCGAGAAGCTGGTCGAGCAGACCGGCGATCTCAAGGACGCCGCTGTGGACACCGTCGAGAAGCTGACCGCGAAGAAGCCCGACCCCTACGAGGAGGCCATCGCCGAGTACAACGGCGCGTTCACCTTGATGAACGACAAGGGCCTCTCCCTCATACGCCAGCGCGAGCGCTCGACGGACCTGATCGAGCTCGTCGAGCTTCTGGTGAACAGCGTCGCTAACACCCCAAAAACATTCGAGACCGACTTCGACGAGATCGACGTTCACAAAGCCGATTTCCTGGCGGCGGAGGAGTTCGCCCGGAAGGACCTCGAGGCCGCGCGAAAGTCGGCTGCCGGCGCCGGTGCCGGGTTTGTCGCGGGTGCCGCGGTCGCGAGCATTGCCCCGACAGCTGCGTTGTGGGTCGCCACCACCTTTGGCACCGCATCTACCGGCACCGCAATCTCCGCACTCTCCGGGGCCGCTGCGACCAACGCCGCTATGGCCTGGCTCGGAGGAGGAGCCCTCGCAGCGGGAGGCGGAGGCACTGCGGCAGGCGGCGCATTGCTCGCCCTCGCAGGCCCCATCGGCTGGACGGTCGCAGGAGCCACCCTCCTCGCGTCAATCGCACTGTTCGCCAAGAACAAGTTCGATAACCGCGAGGCGAAGCAGGAGGCGCTGACCGCGGTGAAGCACAACACTGCGCTCATCAATGCCATGGACGCCCAGATTGATGACCTCCTCCAGCGCACTGCCTCCCTTCGCGAGCTGCTCCTGCAGAGTTACGGCGAAGCGCTGGGGTGCTTCGGAGCCGACTTCCTCGCGCTGTCTGCGCCGCAGCAGTCCCAGCTCGTCGCGCTGGTGAACAACACAAAGGCATGCGCCGCGCTGCTGAGCGAGCGCATCAAGCAGCGCACCCAAGCGCATTGAGCAGCGCGCCGATTACGAGTGACGCGGTGAAGCTTGGGAAGAGCAACCAGGAGCAGGCTGTCGCCGCCTGGGTGAACTACCTCAACCAGCTCCGGCTGGACAACCTGCTGAGCGCCCTCAACCGGCAGGACGTGAACCTCGAGGACGCGCTCGCCAGCCTCCACAACGCGACGAGGAAAATCGACCTAGAGGTGGTCGCCGCTAACCGCGGCGGAGTCAAGGGCATGCACGGCTTCATCGCCGAGGTCGCAGAGGTGGGCGTCGGCAACGCTCGGAGCCAGATCCTCGGTAAGGGCGTTATCTACGAGTGGAAGAATAACAACGGCCCGGTGGACCTGGTGCGCGGCGGCGTGGAGATTCAGCAGAAGTTCGTCGCGGCCGGCGGCCGCTTCGGCCTCGGTGCGATCGCCGAACACCTCGAGAAGTATCCCGACTTCGTCGAGAGCGGCGGAAAATACCAGATCCCCCGCGACCACTTCGAGGTGATCCAGAAGCTGCACGCCATGCCACACGAGGAAGCTGGCAAGCTCCTGACGCTCGGCGGCGACGGCCCGTCGCTCAAGGACTGGGCGCGGATCCAAGCCTTCTTCGAGAAGGGCACCGTCGGCATCGAGTCGCTCGAACCCTCGCACCTGGAATACCACGAGGTGCAGAGGGGCGCCTACGGCGCGACGCTGAAGGCGGAGGAGGGTTCCCTCCGCTCTACCGACCAGTCCCTGCGGGACGAGGCGTACCAGAAAAGCAAGCCGACCCTGCAGGAGGGCGCGAAGGCCACGATTGTGGCCGCCGCCATCGAGGGCGGGACCGCCTTGGTGCTGGCCGTGGTCGAGAAGCGCCGTGCGGGCACGCAGCTCAAGGATTTCACCGGCGAAGACTGGATTGATATCGCGGGCGACACCGGCTTCGGCGTCGCCAAGGGCGGTGTCCGCGGGCTCAGCCTCTACTGGCTCACGAACTTCACCGCTACGCCCGCAGCCGTCGCCAGCTCAATCGTCACCGCGGCCTTCGGCGTCGCGGAGCAAGCGAACAAGTTCCGACGTGGCGAGATCGATGAGCTGGAGTTCATCGAGAACGCGGAGCTCGTCTGCCTGGAGACCGCCGTGAGCGCCCTGTCCTCCTGCGTCGGGCAGGCTCTCATCCCGGTGCCGGTCCTCGGCGCCGTGATCGGCAACACCGTCGGCATCATCATGTACAAGGCTGTCTCGTCCTCCCTCTCCAAGCGGGAGGCGTTGCTGATCGAGCACTACCTCGGCGAACAGCGGGCGCTCGACGAGCAGCTCGCCGCTGAGTACCGGGAGCTTATCGAGAAGCTCGATGCGAGCATGGCCGACTACCTCGGGGTGCTCGAACGGGCCTTCTCGCCGGACGTGGAGGTCGCCCTCCTCGGATCGGTCGAGCTTGCGCTTGAGCTCGGGGTGGCTTCGGAAGAGGTCTTGGATTCCGACGAAAAGGTCCTCGCCTACTTTCTTGACTAGCGAGGCAGAGACCTTGCACTGGACCGGGCGTTGCGTGATGGCACCAGCGGCGTCAGGCATCAACGTGTGATCGTGCAGGCGAAGCACTGGCTCTCGAAATCTGTTGGGATGGAGGGGATTACCTCCAACGGCGGCGCTTAGTGGCACTGGCATATGCGTGCGACGCGCTCTGCCACGCCCGACGACCGGCCTCAATATGGTACTGAACGAAGGCCCGTACCGGTTCAGCGCCCTACGCCGACGCGTCGACGGAGTCAGAGAGAGCAGACCCTGCAAACACTTGAGCGGGACGGCCTCGTGCACCGTGAAGCACTCGAAACCATCCCGCCCAAAGTGGAATACAGCCTGACCGAACTCGGCGCCGACGTCGCCGCCCAAAATCGCAGCACTGATCGAACTGCCCGAATTGCAGGTGTCCAAAATCGTTGCGTCACAAGCGTCGTACGCTGCTCGGAATCAGCTCACCTTGTCCGAGAGCTGAGCGATGAACTCGTCGAATACGTAAGGAACGCTCAGCGCCGTCGGAGCGGAAGTAGCCATCGCGCAGTCCCATTTGCCTATAGTCCGTACGTCGTTCAGGTGCTTGGACCAGCAACAGTGGATATCAGTCACCATCGACCGGGTCGCCACCCTGGCCGGAACCACCCGCACCGCGCTGTATCGCCGATTCTCAGGGCGGGTCGCGCTGCTCGCCGACGCCATAGTCACGCATTTCGGCATCGACCCGGCGCCCGACACCGGCAGCTTGCGAGGCGACCTGATCGAGCTACAGCGCCGACAGGTCGAGTTCTTCCGCACCCCGATCGTCGCTGCAGGCCTCGCAGGTCTACTCGGCGACCTCAGTAGCGACCCTCAACGGAGCGCGCAGTTCCACGAGGCATTTATGGCACCCCGGCGCCGATCGACCGAAATGATGTTCCAACGGGCCGTCGATCGCGGCGAAATGCCGCCGATCGTTCATCCCGCCCTCGTTTTTGACATCTTGACTGGGCCCCTGTTGCTTCACGTGATGCTGCCGGCCGCCGGGCCACTCGACGACACCCTCATCGCCTCCACTGTCGACGCAGCCCTGCACGTACTCACCTCAGGTATTCGCGACATGTAATCCGCTACTTGTAGTTGTGGTCTGCGCTTACCCGCCGCAGCGTACGTGTGGCCCTTGGTAAACACACGCATGTTTCCGGTGTGGATCGGCCCGTGAAAGCCTTTCATTGAGGGAAGGTCTCGGTTCCGGCTGCGGGGTTGGTGATGATCGGCAGAATCACCGCGGATGGGTGTTGCCCGTCGTGGTAGATCTTTTGACTTGCGCGCACTGTTGCGTCTGAACTTCCCAGGGGGAGGCCGGTATTCGGGTTGGCCGCGAATTGGGGATAGTCTGCGCTGCTGATTTCAACGCGGATCGAATCGCCGGGGGAGAGTTCGTAGCTGGTGGGCCAGACGTTGATCGAGTATTCGTTGATCTGGTCTGGGGCAAGGGGTTCGGGTTGATCGAGGGTGTCGCGCAGCTGCGCTCGGATGATGCCGTTATTGAGGTTGATTTTTTCGCCGGTGGGTTTGACGACGTCGATCTTCGCCGCGAAGTCGGTGTCGGGCGCCGATGATTGGGCGTAGAGGTCGACGGTAATCGGCCCGGTCATTTCCGTGGGCTGGGTGAATGCAGGTGAGTCGTAGAGCAGGATGTCGGATCGTTGTTCGTTCGGTGTCTGGTCGAACGGATCCTGTGGTCCGGAAGCGGCGGCGCAGCAGGAATGTCCGCCGATACTCGGGGTGGGGTTTTCCGGATCGTAGAGGTACGGATCAGGTGCTTGCGGTTGTGTGGGTGCGGTGGTGGTGAGGGTTCCTTGGCGGGTGGGGAATGTTCCGTTCCCCGAGAGATAGTAGGTGGCGAACTGTGTGTTCGGCAGCGGCCAGGTGGGGGCTGTTTTCCAGGTGTTGGAACCCATGACGAAGTAGTCCACTCGCGGCGAGTTGCCGATGCTGCTGGTTTCACCTTTGAGGTAATGGTCGAACCAGGTGATCATCAGATCGTTGATCGGGCTGTTCCCGCCGGGACCCGCTGCTTTCAGTAGAGCTGAGCCGGTGGAGTCTGGCCTTCCCCATGAGAGATGATCCCAAGGGCCGATCACGATCCGCTGGTTCTGGCGAGTATCGGGCAATGCTCCTTGCGAGGTCATGCCGGTGAAGTTTTCCAACCCTCCTTGCAGGAACGCGTCGTACCAGCCTTCGATATCGAGGACTGGTACATCGACGTTGGAGTACTTGTCTCGGATGGAGATGTTTTTCCAGTAGTCGTCTCGGGTCGGATGGTTGATCCAGTCGAAAAACCAGGGTGCGACTGCGGGGTTGTCGGGCTGCATCGGTGGGAATGTTTGGTAGTGACGGTCCGCTAGCCATCGACTGATGTCCGCGCCGGCAGCGGTCAATTCGTCGACGGTGGCTTGATCGCCACGGTTCTCCGCGGCGGTTGTCGCGATCGTTCCCATGGCCCACGGCTCGACGAACCCGAGCCGGAATTCGCCGCCCTCGTAGGTCCATCCGTCGTAGTAGTCGGATGCGGTGTTCGCCGGAATGATGGTGGTCAGGTGCGGTGGGCGTTGGGTCGCCGCGAGCCATTGTGTGGCTCCGACGTACGAGGATCCGTACATCCCGACCTTGCCGGTCGAACCCGGTAGCGCCGCTGCCCACTCGACGGAGTCGTAGCCGTCGTTCATATCGGGAGCGAATTCACTGAAAACTCCACTGGAGGCACCTTGTCCACGCACGTCTTGGATCACGACGAGGTAGCAGTGCGATGCGAACCATTCGGGGGATTGATAGCGCTCTGGGGCGATCTGAGCCGAGGACTTCCCGTATTGGGTGCGCATGAGGATGACAGGCACGGGATCTGTGGTCTGCGGGCGGTAGACGTCCGATCGCAGGACCACGCCGTCCCGCATCGTTGCCGGTACATCCGTTTCCTTCGACACGTGACATGGCCCGGCGCCGCCGGCCGGGGGCCATGAGGTCTCGGATATCGTCGCCGAAGATGACTCCGGTTCGCTCGCACATCCGGCCAGCGCGACGACGGCGAGCGGGGCAACGGCGCACACTCGAACGATCGGACTGGGCTTCATGAGGTGGATCCTCTCTGATGCACTCAACTTCGACGTTACTCAACGCTGGCGTTGTCTTGCCGGTTGCCTAATCATTGGGTGCTACAAACCTGACCGAAACGCTTTGTCGCTCAATACTTCCTGTCGTAATCTTACGAAGAAACCAGCGCCGCGTCGGCCGATCAAACGCCGTATCGCACTTTGGGCTGGGCGTTTGGTGTGCTGGACTTCTGTACTTCCGACCACACCGGGTCGAGCAGCCCCTTTCGCGGCGCTCACTCGAGTGATGTGCTGGATATGTCATCCCCGGCCTTCAGAGCCGGATTGGACCATCCAAGTATCGAGGAAGGCGCCATGACCACGATCCATCTTCACCAGACGACCACCGCGTCACCCGAACAGGTCCTTGCCGGCCTGACGGATTTCGGGCCCGGTCGCGAGGAAATCTTCGGCAACAGCGCAGACAGCTACCTCAAGGTGCACCACGAAGGCCCCCATGATGCAGACGTCACGGAAGGCTCGAGCGGTATCTGGGAACGCCTGCATTACGACTGGACCGATCCCCATCGCGTCCGGATGACGACCACCGACTCCAACTTGTGGGGTGGCGAGTCGGGCCACACCTACACGCTCACGCAGCAGCCGTCGGGTATGACCGACGTCGATGCCGTCGTGGTTCGCGATGGCAAGAACCTCAAGGGGCGGATGCTCGCGGCGGTGCTCAGCCTCTTCGGTACTCGCGTCCTGGGAAAGCAGTTCAAGAAGTCCGTCGAGGCTATCGAAGCCCGCAACGGCGGCGTGAGTGGAAAGAATCCGCCGGCGTGAGAAGGCTGGACTGAAGCCTTTGAGATCAGTTGTCCCCGTTGTGGGTAAGGCTGCGTGCCGCGTTCCAGGCTGCGCCGAGTGAGAAATGGTTCGACGCACCGAAGTGTTGCATAGCTTCGGCGACTCGGCGGCGTCCTGTTCGGGGGGTCAATCCCAGAGCGACTGACGCGGCTTCCATCGTCGTACCTGAATTCATCAGGTGCAGTATGGGATCCCAGGGGTTCTCCCATTTATGGTCCTTGTGTCCGGTGACCGGTATCGATTCTTCCCAGATGCGGTTGTAGATCCAGGTCATGGTGTCGGCGAGTGTGGGTGAGTGGATGGCCATCATGCCGGTAGGCCAGGCCTGGCCCCAGGAGAAGGGGATTCCGACGCTCTTGTGGTCGAGTATCCAGAAGAAGCTCGGTGGGTTCGGGTGCATTCGAACTTGTGAGCCGGCTTTGATTTCAATCGCGATTTGGTTGCGCCCCAACTCGGACGCGGCATCGGTAGTGCTGACGATGAGGCGGATGTCGTGGTTGGGCTGGGCGTTTTTCTCCCAGTACGATTCGGGGGCGTTCTCGTCGCGGAGGATCGTGTACAGCGGTGTGGTGTCGGGCATGCATGTGTAGGAGGTGCGGGGCCGCGCGCGTGAGGCCTGCAGTCCGTACATGTCCTGGGGTGCACACGGTCCGCGTGTCACGTCGATGGGTAGACCTTGGATGTCTGAGTCGCCGTGCTGCCAGGCCTGGATCAGTTGTGGCAGCGTATCGAGTAGGTTTTGCGTCTTGGCGATCTTCTCGTCGAGGTCCTGCGTCATGCTGGTCAGCATGCGGTGGGTCGCGTCGGCGACGGTAGCGTCGGGACGCCGGTAGGTGATGATTCCGTCTGTGAGAGAGAGGAATCCGAGTTCTTCGAGGCGAGCTACTTCCTGTTCCACCGTATCGACGGAACTGCCTGTGACGTCGGCAAGTTCGGCGACGGTGTCGATCCGGCCGCGTAGCGCGATGTCGAGGAATTCTGCCAGTTCGGTGGGCAACTTCATGTGAGGACTCCTTCGTCGGGGTATTCTTCAGGCGCAGCCTGTGAGCGACATTTGGCCGTATCCGTCCATTTTTGCATAATGGCCACAAATTGCACCATATCCGAATTGTCGCCAAAATATGGTTGTTAAGCGTCTTCGGGTGGCTCCGCAGCATCGGTCGCGTCGTGCGTCCGCTGATTGTGTGGTTGATCGTGCTTTCCTTGTAGGCGACTCTCGCACGTTATGGACAGGAGGCCGGGATGACTGAGGCGACAGTGTCCGAGGTGATGGCCGAGTTGGCTGCGCTCGAAGATCCGAAGGTGCGCAAGGTAAATGAGAAGCACGGTGACGATCACGGTGTCAATCTCACCAAACTGCGTGGGCTCGCTAAGCGACTGAAAACGCAGCAGGAACTCCCGCGCCAACTCTGGGCGACGGATGACACCGCAGCGAGACTGCTGGCGATCCTGATCTGCCGGCCAAAGTCGTTCACGCAGGACCAGTTGGACGCCATGTTGCGCGAGGCGCGCCCTCCCAAGGTGCATGACTGGCTCGTGAACTACATAGTGAAGAAGAGCCCGCACTCGGAGGAATTGCGCGTGGTCTGGTCGGCTGATCCGGACCCAGTGGTTGCGTCTGCCGGGTGGGCGCTGACCACCGAACGCGTGGCGAAGAAGCCTGAGGGCCTTGATCTTTCAGGACTTCTCGACGTGATCGAGGCGGAGATGAAAGATGCGCCGGATCGCCTGCAGTGGGCGATGAATCACTGCCTAGCTCAGATCGGGATCGAGCACTCCGAGTATCGTGCCCGTGCAATCGATATCGGTGAACGTCTGAGGGTGCTCGAGGATTACCCGACGCCTCCGAACTGCACTTCTCCGTTTGCGCCCATCTGGATCGCCGAGATGGTGCGTCGACAGAACGATAAGTAGGAACGACGCGGGGCACTGTTGGGCTGCCTTTGGCCTGCTATCCGACTGTCCCGGTTCTCAGGTGCGTCGACAGCTTATGGGCATGTTCCAGAAGTAGGGTTCCCATTTCGGTGATCCGTTCGGGGCGAAAGCGTGTCTCGACGCCCGTCAAACTGAGGGCCCAAGCGGGGCGTCCGCCCCGGTCGAATACGGCCGCGCCGACGCCCCAGCTTGCTTCGACGATGAGTGCGGGATTTACCGAATAGCCGGTGGTCCGGGTCAAGGCGATTCGACGGCGGATTGCATCCTCGCTGTGGCCTTCTCCGAACGAGGCTGCAAGGTCCTTCCGGTTGAAATAGTCATTGACGTCGCCCGCCGGCATGTGACTCAGGATCGCCAGGCCCGCCGACGCGACACCGAGTGGAAATCGCTTTCCTTCATGGAGCACATGGGATCTCAGAGGAAAGCTACCTTCTTGGGACAGCACGCACACGGTCTCGTCGCCGCGTCGTGCCGAGAGAAACGCGCTTTCTCCGGTGGCGCTGGCCAACTCGTCAAGAACGCTGCGAGCGTTGTCGATGATGTCGTACCGGTGTCCTGCAGCTGCGCCCAACAAGTACAACTCGGGGCCCAATGACCAACGTCCGTTCTTCGTATCGCGGTCCACCAATCCCTCGGCAGCCAATGAGGCCAATAGACGATGCGTCGTCGGACGAGCAAGATCGGCCATCTTGCTCAGTTCGGTAGTTGACGCCCCCGCAGGTTCCGACGCGGCGACTGCCCGCAGAACGGCGGCCACGCGAGCGACCATGTGGGGAGGCTTCTCTCTAGATGTCACAAGCCCATCCTAGCGTTCACTCACTGAACGTATTTCTTGATATTGCTCAACCATCGACCAATCTTGACCCGGTACGAGCGTGAGTATTGATCTGTTTACCTGGTCATAGTTCAATCGGGTGAACCTGAAATAGTGCGTTCACTCAATGGACGCAAGATTGGAAGCAGAAGATGGCAACGAAGATGTACGAGTCCGCTGCTGATGCGGTCGCCGACATCGTCGACGGCGCCACGTTGGCCGTCGGCGGATTCGGATTGTGCGGTATCCCTGACTCGCTGATCAATGCGATCGCGGCAACGACTGTCACAAACCTCGAAGTGTTCTCCAACAACTGTGGCGTTGACGATCACGGGCTCGGAATCTTGCTGTCCGCTGGTCGAATTCGACGTGTAACCGCGTCGTATGTCGGCGAGAACAAGGAATTTGCGCGCCAGTATCTGGCCGGTGAGCTCGAAGTGGAACTGACACCGCAAGGCACCTTGGCAGAACGCCTTCGCGCCGGCGGTACCGGAATTCCGGCGTTCTTTACTCCCGCTGGAGTGGGCAGTCCGATCTCCGAAGGTGGAATGCCCTGGCGGTACGACGCCGACGGTTCTATCGCTATTTCGTCCCCGCCCAAGGAAACTCGTGTCTTCGGAACCAAGCGATATGTTCTCGAAGAAGCGATCAACACCGATTACGCGCTCGTGCACGCTCTATTGGGTGACACCGAGGGGAACCTCGTTTTCGACAAGACTGCGATGAACTTCAATCCGCTCGCCGCGATGGCCGGTCGGGTAACCATTGCCCAGGTGGAGCGCCTCGTCGAACCGGGCGAGATCGATCCGGCGTCAGTGCATCTACCGGGTGTGTTTGTGCAACGTGTCGTGCACACCGGGCCTCAGAACAAGCGAATCGAAAAGCGAACCGTCAGCGCTTCGGAAGGAGTCACACGATGAACGCACCTGTGGCAGTTGCAGGTTGGACCCGTCAGGACATGGCTGCTCGGGCGGCAGCCGAGATGATCGATGGCGAATACGTCAACCTCGGGATCGGCCTTCCCACACTGATTCCTGGATACCTTGGTTCGGGTGTGCGAGTGGTCCTGCACTCGGAGAACGGAATCCTGGGCACCGGCCCGTACCCGACCGAAGACAATGTCGACGCTGATCTCATCAATGCCGGCAAAGAGACCGTCACAGTCAATCCCGGTGCGGCGTACTTCGATTCCGCTCTGTCCTTCGGCATGATCCGCGGCGGCCATATCGACACCGCAGTGCTTGGCGGCATGCAGGTCTCACGTACCGGTGACCTCGCAAACTGGATGGTTCCGGGGAAGATGGTCAAGGGTATGGGCGGTGCGATGGATCTCGTTCACGGTGCCCGCCGCGTGATCGTGGTTATGGAACACACTGACCGCGAAGGTAATCCGAAGATCGTCGACGCCTGCACATTGCCGTTGACCGGTCAGGGCGTTGTGGATCGGATTATCACCAACCTTGCAGTCATCGACGTAGCCGACGAAGGAACCCTGATATTGCGTGAACTCGCACCCGGTGTCACCGTTGCTGATGTTGTTGCCGCCACCGAGGCGGAACTGAAGGTAGAACTGTCACAGTAAGGAGTTCACGGCTGTCTGGAGGGGCTGACCAACTCCGATTTCATACTGGGTGAGTTCTATCCGGTGCCGATTTTGACGCCGCCCAGCCACTCGGACAGTCGTGCAGCCTCTGTCTCCAGAGCGTGTTTCGCTTGGGAGGAAACGGTTTCGAGTAACCGAACCTGTACGACGCCGTCCGCGTCTTGGATCCAGCTGCCGACGGCCCGGCCACTCACCCAGGCTGTTGTGCCGGCGTTTCCACGGTTGTCGAAGAGTTGGTTGCGGTGTGGGCCCAGGTAGAAGTCGCGGCCTTTCCAGCCCATGATCGTCGGGTCGAGCACCGGTAGAAGCGCCACCCAGGGGCCTGGATCGACTACCTCGTCGAGGTCGTCGGGTAGCACCCAACCGGTGGCGCCATCATCGAGCGAGACGGAGACGGCGTCGAGTTCGGCAAGCGCCGTGCGCACCACGGTCTTTGTGGATCCGAGCCACCACACGATGTCGTCTTCTGTGCCGGGGCCGAAGGTGTGTAACCAGCGGCGAGTGATTTCTCGATATCCGTCGCCGGCGCTGCCCAGGGGGGAAGCGTCGTCGAGCCAGTGCTGGGTGAGAGTCCATCGTGCACGGGTAGTGGGGAATCGGCCGACGTTTGTTCCGCGCACAATGTCGGCGGTCGCGCCGAGATATGTGAGAACCCTGGGTGCAGACCAGACCTCACCCGATGTTCCGGAGACCTTCACATCGATCATCGGCACTGCCTGGCGGACGTCGAGAGCTGAAAGACCTTCGGGGGCGTCGGCGAGCAGTGCAAGAACTTCTGCCCGGGCGCGATCAAGCCAGTCATTGCCGTCAATGGCGAGGCCTGCATTCACAACATCTTTGGACATTCGCGCCCGCTCGGTATTCGCGACTCGGGCCGACGCGCTCGACCAGGCGGACGGCAGCAGGTCGCGAGGGAATGCGAAAAGCGTACGGCGCATTGCCAATTGCTTCACAACGATGCGCTCGTCGTACAGGGTTCGATCAATATCAGCGATATCGGCTGACCGGACACGCGCCCAGCAGGACAGGTAGACCGTCGCGGATTCGGTGGCGTGAAGAACCGTCATTGCCCGGGTCGCAGCTTCAGGTGAATC